>DAHWPS010000205.1:0-19173 GCA_027342785.1 Acidimicrobiaceae bacterium | reverse complement strand
GAAGGCTCGGATCACGGCGAAGCCGCGCTCGAGCGACTGCACGAACTCAACCCGCCGAGTGGCGCTGCCGCGCGACGGGCTCCGAGGTTCGCTCGGAATCGGGACTGCGCGCTCCGCGCTCGCACCAGCCGCGTGTTTCCCTGCTCGCGACTGCTCCCGGCGGCTTGCCGACCCCGTTGAGCTGGGCTCAGTTCTCGTACGCACGTTGGATGGCATCACTGATGAGCGGCGATGACCACTCGTACCGCCTCCGCCCTGTACTCAGCCGCTCTGGAATGTAGCGATCCGCCACGCGGGCGGCATCAAGCTCGAAACCGGGTCATCCGTTGGCAACCAGGCTCACAGGATACTCATTCAGCTTCCGTCCTCCTGAAGGCTCGCAGACCACGACGTCTTCCACCCGTACGCCGTAGCGCCCCGGGCGGAAGACTGATGGCTCGATCGTGAAGGTCATGCCCGCCTCGAGGGGCGTGTGGTCTTCCTCGGAGATGAACGGGCGCTCGTGGACGTCGAGGCCGATGCAGTGGCCCGTGCGATGTCGGAACCAGTCGCCGAGCCCTGCCTCGACGATGACCCGGCGGGTCTCGGCGTGCACCACCGAGGCCGGTACGCCCGGACGCACCGCCGCAACGCCGGCGGCCTGCGCAGCCATTACCACCTCATAGACGCGCTCGTACTCCGCCGAAGGCGTGCCAACGTGAATGGTTCGTCCGAAATCCGAGCAGTAGCCGTCCACGACCGCGCCGAAGTCGAAGGAGACTCCCATGCCCGGCACGAGTGTCCCAACCGAGAGGCGTACGGTTGCGTCGCGCTCGCTCGCGGCGCCCATGCTGAAGACGCCCGTGTCGAACGAGGGCGTCGGGGAGCCCAGCGTGCGCATGTGGAAGTCCACGTCGCGGGCCAGCTCGACCTCGGTCGTTCCAGCGCGCACCGACGGGCTCACCAAGCCGAGCGTCTCGTCCACGATACGGCATGCCCTGGTCATGGCCTCCAGCTCCTCTGGGGACTTGACACGGCGCATTGGGTTCACCAAGCGATCCGCGCTCAGCAGCTCGCATGACTTCAGCAAGCCGAGGAGGGCGACGACAGTGTCCCCCCACGTGCGAGCTCCGATCGCGAGCTTTCCCACGGTGCCGAATGACCTGACGACGCGCCGGAAGATCTCCGCGCCGTCGTCGGTCTCCGCCACGACCGTCACGTCTCCGGTGAGCCCGTCGGGGGTATCGAAGGCGACCACCATGCGCGGGAGAACGAACGTGGGCTCATGGCCGGGGGCGAGGAAGCAGCCGGTCACCCAGCTGTGCGCGTATTCGATGTTGCCGAACGCCGGCGCCCGCCGCTTGAAACCCGTCAGGTACTCGAGGTCTCCCGAGGGGGGGAGGAACACGAGGTCGACCCCCAGCTCTCCCATCCTCTCGAACAGGTTCTTGCGTCGGGTCTCGTAGTCGAACATGTCCCTCCTTCTCCTCCGCCCTTCTCCACTGGCCCGCGCGACCGGTAGCTGTGGGCCTCCTGCCCGATCGTAGAGACGGGTCCCGCGTTCGTCAATCGGCGATCTGTACGCATGCCGAGCACCCGCGAGGCGGGCGAGGCATTCCCGGTCGAGAGGCACTGAGCTCCACAAGCCTGCGCAACCCTGGCGAGCACGTGCGCACCGCTCTCTAGCATGGTGCGGATGACAGCTTGGGACCCCAGTGCACAGCGCTTCACAGCGATGGACCCTCTCCAGGCACTTCCGCGCCAGCTAGGCTGTTCCCAGCGCTTCAGCCTCGGCGTCCCGAGCCACCTCACGATCGCATCCGATGGCTCACGCATCCTCTTCATCCGAAGTCGTGGCGGTATCGATCCGACGAGCTGCCTCTGGGTGCTTGACGGGCGCGGCGAGCGGCTTCTGGTCGACCCCGAGACGCTCGGTGGCGAGCACGACGTTCCCGAGCCTGAACGCGTCCGGCGCGAGCGGGTGCGCGAGCGGTCAACGGGGATCGTTGCGTTCTCTGCGGACCAGGCCGCGAGTAGCGCCGTGTTCACTCTCGGATCGAACCTGTGGATCACGACCATCGGGGGCGACGTGCGACAGCTTCCCTGCTTCGCAGCACCGTTCGACCCACGGATCGATCCCGGGGGGGAACGCGTCGCCTATGTGAGCGAAGGCGCAATTCGCGTGCTCGACCTCTCCGACGGCACGGACACGCTCCTCGTCTCCCCCGAACGCCCTGAGGTCGCCTATGGGTTGGCCGAGCACGTTGCCGCTGAGGAGATGGACCGTCAGAGGGGTTACTGGTGGTCACCCGACGGCTCGTCGCTCCTCGTCGCTCGAGTGGACAACAGCCCCGTGGAGCGCTGCTGGATCGCTGAGCCATCAACACCGTGGATCCCGCCGCGTCGGATCTTCTATCCCGCGGCTGGGACGGCGAACGCCGACGTCACCTTGTGGCTGCTCGGCCTCGACGGTTTCCGCCAAGAGGTACTCTGGGACCGCAGAGCGTTCGAGTACCTGACCACCGCCGACTGGGACCGCCACGGACCCCTCATCAGCGTGCAGAGCCGGGACCAGCGGACTGTCCAGACCCTCGCCGTCAATCCAATCAACGGCGAGACCACGATCCTGTGGACGGAGACCGATCCATGCTGGGTCGCGCTCGTCCCTGGAACTCCCGTCCGCACGGACTCCGGCCGCTTGGTCGTCGTCTCCGACGTCGACCACACCCGACGTCTCGTGGTCGATGGCGAGCCCGTGACCGGAGATGGGCTGCAGGTCCGCGAAGTCCTCGCCACCGCGGGTGAGGCGGTCTGGTTCGTGGCGTCGACGGAGCCCACTGAGCTTCATGTGTGGTGCCACGAACAATCGCGGGGCGTGACGAGGCTCACCGACGGACCCGGGCTCCATCGGGCGAGCTTGGGAGGCAAGACGACGGCTGTGCAGTCCTTTACGGAGGACGGGCACCGGATCCGCGTCGACGGACCGTTGCTCGGCGGCACCTCCGTGACATGCGTGGAGGAGGTGCCTGTCCTCGAACCTGTGATCCAATGGCTTACGGTCGGGCCCCGCGAGCTGCGCGCCGCGCTCATCATGCCCCGGTCCCACGAGGGCCGAACGGGACGGTTGCCGGTGCTGATGTGCCCCTACGCCGGCCCTGCGGTGCAACGTGTGACGCGCGCGCGACACTGGTACTTCGTCGAAGCCCAGTGGTTCGCCGAGCACGGCTTCGCGGTGGTGATTGCCGACGGCGCCGGGACCCCAGGCAGAGGCCCTGCATGGGAGCGGGAGGTCTTCGGCGACATGCTTTCCCCGGTCATCGCCGACCAGGTCGCCGCTCTGCAGGGAGTAGCCGAGACCTCCGGCGTCCTCGATCTAGACCGCGTGGCGATCCGCGGCTGGTCCTACGGGGGCTTGCTCGCCCTGGCCTGCGTGCTGCGCCGTCCCGACGTCTTCCACGCCGCGGTGGCAGGCGCCGCACCCGTGGACCTTCTCCTGTCCGACACCTACTGCCTGGAGCGCTACCTCGGGCATCCAAAACAGAGCCCCGACACCTATACCCGTTGCTCGCCCGTGCACGAAGCCGCGGCTCTCTCGCGGCCGCTGCTCATGGTCCACGGTACCGTTGACGACAACGTGCTGGTCGCGAACTCCCTGCGCATGTCCGCAGCGCTGCTCGCCGCCGGCAAGCAGCACGAGCTCCTGCTCCTGCCGACCGCTACGCACATGGTCCTCGACCCCGACACCACCGCCAATCTCCTCGTCCACGAGTTGCGGTTCCTCCGTCGCGCCCTGTCTTCGGATCGGAGTTCCATCAAGCCGGGCGCGCTGAGCGAGGGCGCCCTGCGGGCGGCCGGCGACCATCGGACGGGACCCACCCGGGCTCCGGCGACCGACCAGCGACTTGACGCGACGCCTCTGCACCACCAATCTGTACCCAATGCGAACTGACGGTCGCTCTGCGAATCCTGACCGCCCAGATGGACCGGCATGTCGAGTTGCGCACGTCGCGGATCCGTCTTCTGGGATGCGTCATCTGGGGCGAATAGGACCATGCCGGCGTTCCTCATCTAGGTCACTGCGGGCGTCGCGTTCGAGATGATTCCACCCACGCCCGTCTCCGCCTGACCGCCGAGCTTGCCTCGTGGCTCTTCTCGAAGTCCTCGATCTCCGGGTCCGCTTTGACACGGTAGACGGCTCGGTCCAAGCGGTTCGGGGCGTGTCGTTCTCAGTGGATGCGGGGCACACGCTCGGGATTGTCGGCGAGTCCGGATCGGGTAAGAGCGTTTCTACGCAGGCAGCCTTCGGGTTCGCTCGAGGTGCGCATGTGAGCGGTCGAGCGATGTTCGAAGGCCGTGACCTGCTTGCGATGAGCGACCGGGAGCTCCAGGCCGTGCGTGGCGCGCGCGTCGGAATGATCTTCCAGGATCCGCTCACGAGCCTCCACCCGATGTACCGGGTTGGCTGGCAGATCGTCGAGGCGATCCGTGCTCACGACCGCTCGATCACCAAGCGTGCCGCGCGCTCGCGGGCGGTCGAACTGATGGGTCGCGTCGGGATTCCCCAGCCTGAGCAACGTGTCGACGACTACCCTCACCAGTTCTCAGGTGGCATGAGGCAGCGAGTCATGATCGCGATGGCGATGGCCCTCACCCCCTCTCTCCTCATCGCAGACGAACCCACCACCGCGCTCGACCCCACGGTCCAAGCACAGATCCTCGAGCTGCTCCGGGAGTTGAAGGACGACTTCGGCACCGCGATCATCATGATCACCCACGATCTCGGGGTCATCGCCGAGATCGCCGACGACGTCGTCGTTCTCTACGCCGGCAAGGTCATGGAGGAGGCGGCGGTTCGAAACCTCTTCTACCATTACCACCATCCCTACACCGAGGGCCTGATGGCCTCACTGCCAAGTGCGGGAGTGCGAAGGGGTGAGCTCGTGCCGATCGACGGCCAACCACCCAGCCCCATCGACCCGTTGTCGGGTTGTCCGTTCTCGCCTCGTTGCCGGTATGCCATGGCGGAGTGCGCGATCCAGGCTCCCACGCTGCTGGAGATCCCAGGGGAGCCCCGGCATCGCTCAGCCTGTGTGCTGCCGCGAGACCGTGCTGCGCGTCAGGCTCTGGCCGAGGCGCGTCGTCTGCCTGCGACCCAGGGGATGGTGCTGGACCGATGACCGTGCCGACGTCCGACAGTGATCGGGACGCATCCCTTCTCAGGCTGGAAGACATTGTCAAGCACTTCCCTGTGCGCACCGGCTCGGCGCTTGGGCGGGGCCACCGCGAGGTGGTCCATGCGGTCGACGGCGTGAGCCTCGCCGTCTCGCGAGGCGAGACCGTCGGGCTCGTCGGGGAGACCGGGTGCGGGAAGTCGACGCTTGCTCGTATTGCCCTACGGCTCATCGAGGTGACCAAGGGGCGTGTTGTCTTCGACGGCGTCGACCTGACCGCACTCTCGGCTCGCCAGCTTCGCACGTACCGGAGAGAGATGCAGATGATCTTCCAGGACCCCTATGGGTCTCTCAACCCACGTCGCCGAGTGGGGTCGATCATTGGCGAGCCCTTCGCGGTCCATGGCGACGTCGTCGCCCGATCCCAGCGTCGGCGGGCAGTTCAGGAGCTCATGGAGCTGGTCGGGCTGAACCCCGAGCACTACAATCGCTTTCCGGCCGAGTTCTCAGGGGGGCAGCGCCAGCGCATCGGCGTGGCAAGAGCTCTCGCCCTGCGCCCCAAGCTGCTCGTTTGCGACGAGCCAGTCTCGGCTCTAGACGTGAGCATCCAAGCTCAGATCGTCAACCTTCTCGCCCGGCTCCAGAAGGAGTTCCAACTCACCTATCTGTTCATTGCGCACGATCTGTCGGTCGTGCGCCACCTGTGCGACCGCATCGCCGTCATGTACCTTGGCCAGCTCGTCGAACTCGGACCCGTCGGAGAGCTCGACGTCACACCTCGCCACCCCTACACGGAGGCGTTGCTCTCGGCGGTGCCGGTGCCAGACCCGGACCAGGCAGCGCGGCGCCGACGGATCGTCCTCGCCGGTGATGTCCCCTCACCCATCGACCCGCCCTCGGGCTGTCGGTTCCGCACCAGGTGCCCCAGGGCACGTCCCCTCTGCGGAGAAGAAGTACCTCCCCTCGAAGTGCGTGCAGGTTCCGGCCCAAGCCACCTCACCGCCTGCCACTTCCCACTCGAACGCGCCCAAGCGCGTGTACCCGTCGAGGTCCATCCCTCGCAGTTGCTCGAAGAAGGCAACCCGTGCTGACGCCGCCTGAAGCTGCAGCACCTCGCGATCTCGAGACGCAAAGTGACGATCCACGCGGCCACTCCTCGGCTCAGAACGCGCGTTCGATCGAGGGCCGAAGCCCCTGGCGACTCGCGCTTGAACGGCTTCGGAGGGATCGCCTGTCGCTCGTCGCGCTCGGGGTGATCCTGCTCATCGTACTCATCGCGATTTTCGCTCCTTTCATTGCGAAAGCCACGGGCCACGGCGTCGACACGCAGTACCCGACGATCGGCCTCACCCCCACAGGACTCCCGCGACCTCCGAACTCAGTCTTTCCCTTGGGCACGGACGATCTCGGAAGGACACTTCTCGTGCGCATCGCCTACGGGGCTCGCGTCTCGCTGCTGGTCGGTGTGCTTGCAACGCTCATGACGGTTACCATCGGTGCAGCCCTCGGACTCGTCGCGGGCTACTTCGGCAAGGTGGTGGACACCTTGATCGCGCGGGCCGTCGACGTGATGCTTTCCATCCCGTTCCTCCTGTTCGCCATCGCGCTCGCCTCTGTCGTGTCTGTCACTCCGCTGCACCTCGGCCCCTTTTCCCTCAGCAAGGGCATCCCGATCGTCGTTCTCGTCATCGGCATCTTCAGCTGGGCGACCGTGGCAAGGATCGTGAGGGGACAGGTGATCGCCATCCGGAGCCGTGAGTACATTGAAGCTGCTCGCGCGTTGGGGGCGTCGTCATGGCGGATCATCATCTTCGACGTGCTTCCCAACGTGCTCCCGACGATCATCGTCTACGCAACCCTCCTGATCCCGGTGAGCATCGTCGCGGAGGCAGCGCTTTCCTACCTCGGAGTCGGCATCCCCCCACCGACCGCTGACTGGGGATCGATGATCGCCGACGCACAGAGCTACTACCAGCAGGCATGGTGGTTCCTCACGTTCCCGAGCCTGGCGTTGCTCATGACGACCCTCGCCTTCAACATCCTGGGTGACGGCGTGCGTGACGCGATCGACCCTCGGGGAACCCCCTTCAAGTCGTAGAGAGGATCGAGCGTGCTCATGTTCCTCACGCGTCGGTTGGCGCTCGGCATCTTGGTCATGTGGCTCGTCACCGTGATCGTGTTCGTTATCTTCTACATCGGCCCGGGTTCAGCTGACGTGGCTCGCGCGTTGGCGGGCCGCGACGCTCCCCCAGCGACGGTTGCGTTGATCGCCCGCCGTCTGCTGCTCGATCGACCCTGGTACGTGCAGTACGGGCACTTCGTCTGGGGGCTGCTGCACGGGAACCTCGGCTTCGACTACTACCACGACGAGGCGGTCACCACGATCGTCGCCCAGGGGATCCCGATCACACTGTCATTGATCGTCGGTGCGGCGCCGATCTGGCTCGCCATCGGAGTCCTGACCGGCATGTACTCGGCACGACACCCGCGATCGTTTGCTGATCGCTCCTTTACGACGTTTGCGCTGGCGTTCTACTCCACGCCTACGTTTGTCCTGGGGGTTCTCCTCATCCTGCTTCTCTATTACCAGCTCACCATCCACGGGATCGCGCTATTCCCGGGATCCGGGTATACCCCTTTGACGCAGAACCCCTTCGAGTGGTTCCGTGGGTTGATCCTGCCCTGGCTCACTCTCGCACTTGTGGCGGCTGCTACGTACACCCGCCTCACGCGGTCGGCGATGCTCGACGTGCTGGGCGAGGACTACGTCCGCACCGCGAGGGCGAAGGGCTTGGGGGAGCGGAGGGTGGTCTGGCGCCACGCCCTGAGGGCTGCGCTGACCCCGGTCCTCACGCAATTCGGCATCGACGTCGGCACCCTTGTCGGTGGGACGGTCATCACGGAACAGGTTTTCGGCCTCCCCGGCCTGGGGTGGACGGCAGTCCATGCGATCCAAGAGCAGGACCTCCCGGTGATCATCGGCATCGTCATCGTCGCCTCGGCCGCGGTGGTGGTCTCCAACATCGCCGTCGACGCCCTTTACGCGTTCGTCGATCCGCGCGTTCGCCTCCACTGACGAGGCTGCCGCGCCACGACAGCCGCGGCGTACCTCCGCCCGACCGCGCGCCTCAGGCGACCGTCGGCTCGACCGTGTCGATCCAGCGCTCCACGACGCCGGCCATGGCCGCCAGGGGAAGCGGACCGGCGCGCAGGATCACGTCGTGGAACGCGCGGACGCTGAAGCGACTGCTGAGGCGCGCCGCCGAGGTCTGTCGGAGCCGCTCGAACTCGAGCCGGCCGACCATGAAGGCCAGTGCCTGCCCAGGGTACGTGATGTAGCGGTTCACCTCTGCCTCGATCACGAGGCGGGGCAGAGGCACGTTGGCGCTGAACCAGTCCATGGCCTGCTCCCTAGTCCATCCGAGCAGGTGTATGCCGGTGTCGACGACCAGCCGACCGGCACGCCACATGTCCCCAGTCAGCATACCGAAGCGCGCGAGATCGTCGCTGTAGAGTCCCATCTCGCCTGCGAGCCGCTCCGCGTAGAGGGCCCACCCCTCGACACAGGCGGTGTCGTGGAGCACCCGCCGGGCGAGCGAGAGGCCGGGAAGGTGGTGGGCGATTGTCAACTGGAAGTGGTGACCTGGCACGGTCTCGTGGAACGCCGTCGACTCGGTGTCCGCGCGCGAGCGCTCTGTCGCCCGTGACGTGTTCACGTAGCACGTTCCGGGCTGGGAACCGTCAAGCGTGGGCGGCATGTAGTACGGGGGTGCGCTTCCTTCTTCCACCGGCGGCATCGGCTCCACGAGGCACGAGTCTTCGGGCAGCACTCCGAACCACCCGGGTGCTGCCTC
The DNA here is from genome assembly GCA_027342785.1 of Acidimicrobiaceae bacterium. Lineage (GTDB taxonomy): Bacteria > Actinomycetota > Acidimicrobiia > Acidimicrobiales > RAAP-2 > JAJYWF01. The sequence goes on along the minus strand of DAHWPS010000205.1, from coordinate 10,169 downwards.
TTCGGCCCGCGCGAGCGCCGCGCGAACGTCAGCGAGGATTTCCTGGCCGTCGTGGTATCGCAGCTCAGGATCCGTACGTAGACGCTCCAGGATGCTGCCAAGGTCGGTGGTGTGCCACGCGCGCCCTCCGAGGTGCCGGTACTCCTCGTTGATCTGCTCCGCGATCTCCAAACCCGTGCGATGGAGCTCCTCGGGGGCTCGCTCGATCGAGGTGTACAGGCGGGCGAGAGCGGTGTACATTGCGTCGCCGTCGGGCAGATGGCACAGCCCGCAGTGCGCGTCGTCACGAGCGGCGCCCAGAAGCCGTGACGACAGCACCTCGCGGTAGCGGGCTAGTGCTGGCAGGACTGCATCGTCGATGGATCGGTCGACTCGCTCGGCGAATGCCGCGTCCTCTGCACGCCGCCGACGCAGGCCGGCCACCTTTGGGTCGGTGAGGAGCTCGTCGAGCTGGGCGATGGCCGCTTGCACCAGTCGGCTCACCGGGGTGCGGCCCGCGTCCACACCGCGTACATGACGTGCTGCCGCAGTCTCCAAGAACGCCGGGAGCCCCTCGAGTCGAGCGATGTACGCGTCTGCCTGGTCGTTGGTGCTGAGGGGTGCCTTGGGCATCATGGCCAGGACCCAGGCCACCGGTGCACCTTGGAAGTCTCCCACGGTGAACTCGATGAATGGGACCGCGGCGGCGTCCGCCCGGACCGGAGCGGTGTACCGCACCAAATCCGCGGTCTGGCGAGAACGCTCGTCCATGCTCGAGACGTCGAGCCGAGCGGCCTGGGCCGCTACGTCGCGCAGGGTGGCCACCTCATCTGCCTGTGCCTCCTCGCCCAAGTCCGGCAGGCGGCTGTCGCACTCGGCGAGCCCGAACAGCGATTCGTCCATCGGATGGAAGCGGATCAGGACGTCGAGAAGCCTGGATGCGAGGTCGTCAGGGGTCACTTCGGTACCGTCAAGGCTCATGTTCCCTCCTGTAGCCAGCGGATCGACCCGTTACCACTCATTCTGGTTCCAAGTCCAAGCCCCCCGACGCTCGCGGGCATCGGGCCTCTGCAAGGATGACGACATCCTCCTGAGGGAATGATGAGCATGTCTCGCGAAAAGTGCTCCATGAGCCGAGCCTGGCGTGATTCACCGTGCTTGCGTGACGCATGAGGAGCTAGCTGCACGGGAGGAGTGTTCCCCCAATTCTCGTAGTTGGATTGCTTGAATGTTTCCCCGAAGGGCTGAAAGAACGAACTGGTCGCAAGAGGGTCATAGGGGGTGGGATCGCCACAGCTCGACTTGCCCATGGCGAGCTCTCGGTCATCAACCGCCACGACCTTTTCCGCTCGTATGCAACGCAGGACGAGCATCGATACGACACGCCACTCCGATCATTGCGGCCATGTGCTGTCACTTCCCGACTGAAAGTTCGTATTGCGAATGTTTGTTGCCATAAGATATGCTGGCACTGGCAAGGTGTCAAATTGCATCCGTCACAATAGATAACGTGCTGCCCGGCTTGATGACGCACGCAGACAAATCAACCACACGACAGCGCTTCGGTTTGACCAGCTCTGCTGCACCCGGGGTCGCCAAGTTTCGCAGCCGGCCCAGGGTCTCGAACGACAACCCCTTCATCGAGAGCCACTTCAAGACCTTGAAGTACCGACCGAACTACCCCGAGCGCTTCGACTCGATCAGTGCTGCCCGCTCGTGGTGCCGAAGCTTCTTCCACTGGTACAACGAGGTGCACTACCACTCGGGGATCGGGTACCTCCGGCCTGCCGACCTCCACGCCGGCCGCCACGAGATGGTCGTCGAGCTCCGCCAGGCCACCTTGGACGCCGCGGCACGGGCCCACCCCGAGCGCTTCACCAAGCGACCGGCTCCTCACCGGGTCCCGGTCAAGGCCTGGATCAACCGACCAACCATCCAAAACGCGTAGGTCTTCGGCAATCAACTATTGACAGGTTCCGACCATGCTGACAATGAGCGTCTTGCCGGGGCAGTGGGGCCTGCTAACAACTCCAATCAACTCGTGGGCTGGGCGGACCGGCGAGCGTTTGTAGCATCCAGGCGATCCAGCCACACAACGCCAGTGAGTAGGGCAGGACCTATTGGAGTGCATACGCTGCCTACGCAACCGAACTAGTGTTCGTAGCAGCCGGCGCGAACGTGCTGGTCACCGGCCGCCACCCTCGCGCCACTTGCCCTATGCAATGTCGGGCAAAGCTGATAGGCGGTCGAGAAAAATGCCCGAGAAACCCGGTCCGGCCGTTCGAGAAAGTGCTGGTCAGCGGCCTGCGCGTACGCAAAGTTGCGCGCAAAACCCAAGCTGATAGTGGCGGGGGTTCAGGACCATCACACGACTTTCGGGTTTCGGACCCGACGAAGGCGCTGGTAGGGGCGTCGTGCCTATGCAGCTGCATACGCACGCGCCTGCTCAGCTTCGGCCGGCTCGGTGATCAGTCCCGAGAAACTCGACCCTGCCTACCAGGCTGGTCCGCCGAGGTTATGGAGGTCGTCGCTCTGGAGCAGGCGGTGCACGGCCCTGGCGTCGTGCTCGTCGACGACCTCGTCGGTGACGAGCTGCCTGAGAAGGTCCCGGGTCCGCCTTCCGGGTGCACCGGTCAACGCTCCCCAGAGGGTGAGTGCGTCTTCGTCATCGCTGGCGAACTCGAGCGACCTGGTCGCGGCGATGGCGATGGACGCGGACTCGCCCGCGTCGAGACGGCGAGCCTTGGCGCCAAGTGAATGACGCCACTCCCGGTCCTCCAGCCGGCGGGACTGGAGGCGGACAGCGAGCTTCAGCTCGTCGTCGTTGAGCGTCAGCACGGCGAGCTGGTCTGGACCGAGGGCCAGAAGCTGATCGAGACCCTGTAGGGCTGCGAGCGCACGGCTCGCCACCCCCGAACCGAGCCCTGTTTGGTCGGCCTGGCGCAGGAGTGCAGCTCGGATGCGACGCAGCTCGCTCGGATCCTCGGGCCCGGCCCCGTGGACGCCGTCGGCGATGAGGACCGTGCCGCCGCACACCTGGAGCAGGTGGTGGGACCAGCCGACGACGGCGAAGCTACGGGCAACCGAGGCGTCGACCAGCATGACCGCCAACGCTCATCGCTCACGGTTGGCGAACGCAGCATCCTCGAGGTCCCGCTGGACTCGTCGCTCGCCTTCCTCCGGCCCTGGCCGGGCAAGGAGCTGGCGGATCTCCTCGGTGCTCGTACCGAGCACCTCCGCCGCGTCGCCCGGCGTGATGACCCCACGTTCGAGCGCGGCGCGCACGAGCAACAGGACGCGGGTCGGCTGAGCTTGTAGGGGATGGAGGTCGTAGCTGCCCATGTCCGCAGGATGCACGCGATAGCCGAGGGCCAGAGCCAGCCGGCTCGGGGAGGCCTCGGCCAAGACATCGAAGTCGCTTCGCGTGATCAGCTTCTCCTGGAGGAGCCGCACCCGAAGCGTGGCAAAGCTCACCCCGAAGTGCCGCTGGAGGTGCACGACGAGCGTCGGGTTGGCCAGGTCGTCGAACGGTGCCAGCTCGCCGACCACCCGTCGTAGCTCGTCGCTCGGCACGAGGAACTCCCCGGCGAAGGCGTCCGCGAACCGCTCGCGGCCATGGTCCTCCCCGGGCATCGAGACCACGACGTCTGCTGCCTGGGAGTGGAAGTAGGCGTGGGCGAGCTCGTGAGCCAGGGTGAAGACCTGTCGGCCAAGGGTCATCTGCGAGTTGACGGCGATGCAGAAGCCTGCCCTGGGATGGTTGTAGAAGAACCCCGAGGGTGCCTCAGCGAGGTCAGCGCCGAGCGCGATGCGCCAGATGAGCACGTGCTCGTCGAGCACCTGGAACGGATCGCCGAGCGCTCCGCCGCCCAGGTTGAGCTGGCGGCGTAGCTGACGGGCCGCCCAGGCGCCCTCCTTGCCACTTGCGCCGCGCGCCGCAGCGAACGGGCTGTGACCCGGCCCAGGCAACACCGTGCCCATCTCCCCAGCCAGCTCGACGTACTCGGACACACGCTGCTCGAACAGCCGGAGTCCGCCCTGCGCGCTCTCGCCGAGATCCCTCGGCGCAGCCCGGAAGAGCATCCCGCTCACGTCGACCCCTGCTCCAGCCAGCTCCTCACCTGCCAGCAAGGACTCCAGCGACGTCCCATACAGACGCGCAAGTGCCGCCGCGACGGTGAGCGGGACCTGGCGGCGTCCCGCCTCGTAGTAGTTGAGCAGGACCCGGTTGATCCCCACCGCCTCGGCCGCCGCCTCCTGCGACAACCCGGCCCGCTCCCTGCCCGTACGCAACATCCCACCGATCGATTCCAGCGCACACCTCCTTGGTGTTACAATCATAGCGTTGTCGTTGACCAGTGTAACCACGATCAGGGACGGACCGCACAAGGGAAGGGAGGTGACAACCATGACCGATCGCAGGGCGGGCCCGAAGCAGGGCCCCTATGTCAGCAAGGAGCCGCGGGCACGCAACCAGGACGGGACCTGGCGGAAGAAGCGCAGCGACGCGGGGAAGCCGAAGCCACCACCGAAGAAGGGCAAGTGATCGCTGTGGGATACCCGACGGCGACCTGCCGAGTACGGGTACTCGACACGCGAACCCATGAAAGGAGAGACCCGGCCCTCAATGCGTCGGCGCCCTGAGTGCGATGGCCGGTTCCACGGGTCGGTGCACGGTCCCGGTCATCATGGCCGGTCTACCGACCGAGGCCAACCGGTGGAACTGGCCGCCTCCACCTGCAAGGGTTCGGTCACCCCCGCCTCGTCTCCTTCTCGAAGTCCGCAAGGTACGCGACATCAGCTTCGAGTTCAGTGCGGCCGGGCAATGGGGCGAGCGAGCTCGGAGGCTCGTCGTGAACGAACATGGACGAGCGGGTCATACCCCTCTCTACCCGGTCGACGAGGTCGCCGGTGATGACTACCTCTTTCAGCGACTGCGTCTTGACGGCACGCTGGAACCGCTGCACCACGCCTCGGAAGAGCCGCTCCTCGACAGCGCGCTCCCAGGACGTACGCAGGTCACTGTAAAACTGGGTGACCCTGTGCCACGCCTCGTCGTAGCCGGTAGGTGGCGGCTGGGCGTCCCATTCCTGCGCGCGCTTCTTGAGCAGGCCCACTCGTTGCCTGAGGTTCATCGTCTTGAACGGTGGATCCTCGTCCACCCGGCCGACGTCATTGCCGAGGCGCCACATTCCGCGCACGGTGAGCTCAATGCCGTCGGACTCCGCCTGGGATTGCAAGTCGGCCACAAACGGTAGGTCGTGGGTGAAGACGATGACTTGGCGTCGACGCGCCTCCGCAATCAGTCGTTCGGCAATGGATTGTCGGCGATCATCGTCGAGCGAGGAGACTGGATCGTCGAGGATGATCCCGGAATCAGCGGCCATCGTGCTCAGCTCCGCCAGGAAGAAGGCCAGGCCGACTGCTCGGCGTTCCCCTTCCGAGACGATGTGGGCGAGCTCGACGGCCTGAGAGGTCACGAGACGCAGTTCGACCGTCGTCTCCGCAAGGGCCGTGTGCATATCGAGGGAGATCGGCAGGTGATCGCAGTGCAGCCGCTTGAGCTCCTCCTCGAGCGCCGCCATGAGCGCCCCACTGAGCATGACGTCAGTCAGCTCTCGTTGCTTGATGGTGATCTTGTTGGTCGCAAGGGCACTGTGCACGCTGTCGAGCCTCGCCGCCTGGGAGAGGTGACCCCGCCAGGCGATGAACTCGTCGAGGCGCGTGGCGAGCGCTTCCCGCGCCTCGAGCTCACGGAGCTCCTTACGCAGCGTCTTCAGCTCATCTTCATCGGTGGTGGAAAGAAGCTGTGCGGCGTGGGCCGCTCGACCGGCCGCCCAGGCCCGCAGCTCCTCGATCGCCGCATGAGGCTCGTAGACCATGGCCACGGCTTCGGCGGGGCGGGTGCGCATCGCGGTCAAGTGTGCAACCGCCCGCTCCAAGTAGCCGTCTATGTTGGCGGCGACCTCGACACTCACGGCACGGAGACGTTCGAGGAACACGGCCCTGCTGGTCTCCACCTGGTCCGGCTCGCAGTCGCGCAGCGCAGCCTCAAGGGCTCCTGCGGTCCGGGTGGCCGTCGCGTGGACCTCGCTCTTCACGTGCTGTTCGAAGTGCGACATCCGCTCCGCGGCGCCTCTGCCGACCTCTTGCAGGCACAGCGGGCAGGGGTCGCCCTCACCCGGCGGGAACTGAGCTCCCGCACCCTCGGCGAAGGAACGCGCAGCACTCCAGAGGATCGTCCACGGTTCGGACCCCACGCCGGGAAGCGGGCCCGCCGCGAACTGCTCATTGGCCAGAGCCATCGCGTCACGGGCAGTGCGGTCGTCGGCGACCGCCTGCCGAAGGCGCCCAGCTGCCTCGGCGCCGGTCCGCAAAGCCAACGTCTCGAGGGCCTGGCACAGTTCCTCGGCAGCCCTCGCGTCGGCCTGGGCCGCGACTGCGTCAGCGTTGGCCGTTGCCGCATCCGCAGCGGCTACTGCCGCTCGCAAGATTCCCAGGCGGGCCCGGCTCTCCTCGTCCAGTATGGCCAGCTCGGCGAGATTGGGATCGCTGGCGTCGCCGCGCAGCTCGCGCAGCGCGGAGCCAACCGCGGTGTCCTCGCCGATTCCATCCAGGGCGGGCCGGTAGCCCATGAGGTGGACCCGTTCACTCGCCACGCTTGCCCGTAGGCGGTCCTGCAACGCGGCAAGGCGGGTGAGTACGAGTAGTTCGACCGGGATGTATTGGATGACGTTTTCCCGATTCACATAGAGTTCGGCACACGCGCTGTCGAACACCGCTAGACCAGGCAGGCGGAGGACGCCGTCGCCACGGAGCGGGGTCCGCTGCTGGTACCGGTCCGAACCAAGGACGTACTCGACGTCGGCACTCGGCTTCTCGGCAGAGGGGGAGTAGACGTTGCCATATACGGGGCAGTCGCGGTCGACGCTGTAGCACACGGACTTCAGTCCCCGAACATAGCTACTCTTGCCCGACGCGTTGGCGCCAAAGACGATCGTCAGCCCATCAGGGCAGAAGTCGATCTGCGCGTCATCGACGACGAGGCCGACCCCGCGAAGTAGCCCGAACTTCTTCAGCTTGGCAACCGGCCCAGCATGCATCCGCGGCAGGTCACCGGGGCTGAGCGGCACCGGTTCGCGAGCAGCCGCTTCCGTCGGAACGCCCAATGCTCCCTTGACCACAAGGAGGGCCTCGTCAAGTTCGTCGGTGCTCGCCTCAGGGCTGCCGGCCACCCGGCGCGCGAGATCTTGCTGCCATTTCGGCAGCGTTCCAATCCACCCGGCGACCGTATCGCCAACACCCATACGTCAGTATCTCGCACAGACAACCCAGGTGTAACGACCAGCGGCGATTCTCGAACAGTCGACAGGTGGCTCGGCTTCTGACCCGGTCCGACCCGCCGTGCGGCAGGACCCGCTGCGGGCTCGACTCTGCATTCCTTACCCACCTCAGCGTGGGATGGACTCCTCAGTTGGCGTCACGCCGTCAACCCCGCCCGACTGGGCCTGAAGCCCGGCACAGGATGGGGCAACGACGCACCAGGCTCAGGGGAGCTGCTCACGGGTACGTGCTCCACAGGCCGACCGCGCCGACGGCGCAGGTGGCGATCCAGAGCAGTCGCTGGAGCCCGATCGTGAGCGCTCCGGCAACGAGACCGAGGAGCCCGAGAGCGGCTGCTGACCAGGTTGCAGCCTTACCGAAGCCGCTCTTGTCTTGGTTTGCCATCTTCATCACCTCCTTCCTGGTTCGGTGCGCCTGCCACCACCGGGTGGCCGGCGGATGCCCAGCGTACGAGGCGGTTCTGCTCGCCCACCACCATCTCAACCGGGGGATGTAACCTTGGCACGTGCCGCGCCCTGCTAAGCCCTCCCGTGCCACGAAGGCCCTGGTAGCGGAGCTGCGCGCCCAGGGGGTGACCTGCTCGCCTCGCCGGTTAGAGGACTGGAGGCGGGTGGGGCTCGTGCCCCGGGGTCATCGGCGCTCGCTCGGGCGCGGCCGTGGCACCGAGGTCGTCTACCCCGACGACATGGCCGAGCGCTGCTGTCAGGTGGCGAAGCGCATGCGGCGGGGCCAGCCGTGGCAGATGGTCGCCTTCTCGCTGTTCGCCGGCGGCGTCGACCTGCCCGAGGAGACGATCCGCGCCGCCTACCTGTGGGCGCTCACCGTCGAGGTGCCCGCGGACAGCGACGAGCTGGATGTGGCTGAGTGCGGCGTTGACCAGCTGCTCTCGACGGTGGCCGGCCGCCGGCTCGAGGGGTTGGTCGCCGCCCAGGTGAAGCGCTCCGGGGTCGCCCAGGGAGAGTCACCGCGTGCGGTGGCTCGCGGCGTGCTCACGAACCTGTTCCTCGTCCAGCTTGGGGCCGAGGTCGCCGACGACCAGGCGATGATCGAGCTGCTCACAGGCATTGGCTTGCCCATCGCCGAGCTGTCGCCCGATGAGCGAGTTCAGGCGGCTCGCTTCATGGATGCCGTAATCAGTGCCTTCTCCTTCGACGAGCTGGCCGGTGTCGCCGAGCACACGCCGCTCGACGAGCTGCAAGCCGCGATCCCGGTCGTGGCGAACCTGGTGGAGCTGCTGGCCCCGGCGCTTCGCGCGCTCGTCCCCGGGACGGTCGCCGAGCTGCTCCCACCCCTGCTCGCACCGCTGGTCGTCCAGCTCGGTCGCATCGCGGCCAGCCTCGACGCCGACCGGCACGGCGTCGGTCAGTCGGAAGCCCCATTGCCATCGCCGCGAACTGCGACGATGGACCCAATGCCACTACCGTCCCCGTCTCGCCACGAACGCGAAGCGAGGAGCGCGTGAGCGCCCAGCTGGAAGACCTCGTTCCCGGCTCGGTGATCGGCGGAGTCGTCCCCGCCAAGAACGTCACGTCCGTGGCGCTCTCCTGGCACGGTGGAGCGGCGGTCACCCTCACCTACCGCGACCCAGACGGCCGGGTCGGCGAGCGCCTCCTCTACCGCTCCGACGAGGAAGCTCTCTCGATCCGAGGCGCCGGGGCCCGGTGGAGCTTCGACGCGGACGGCGAGCTGTTCAGCCTCGTCTCCGAGGCCCGGCGGATCCGCCTGGCGCACCTGTTCGATCCGCTCCTCGCCGTCCACCTCTCCTTGGTCGAGCCGCTCCCCCACCAGATCCGTGCCGTCTACGGCGAGCTGCTCCCCCGCCAGCCGCTGCGCTTCGTCCTCGCCGACGACCCGGGGGCCGGCAAGACGATCATGGCCGGGCTCTACATCAAAGAGCTGCTGCTCCGAGCCGACGTCGCCCGCTGCCTCGTCGTCGCGCCGGGTGGTCTCGTCGCCCAGTGGCAGGACGAGCTGGCGGAGAAGTTCTCCCTCGACTTCGAGATCCTGACCCGAGACGCCATCGAGGCAAGCCGTACCGGCAACCCGCTCGCCGAGCGCGATCTCGTCATCGCCCGCTTGGACCACCTGTCGCGAAACGACGACATCCAGGCACGCCTCGAGGCGACCGAGTGGGACCTTGTCGTCGTCGACGAGGCGCACCGCATGTCGGCCCACTACGAGGGCGACGAGGTGCGCGAGACCCGCCGCTACCGCCTCGGGAAGCTTCTCTCGGCTACCACCCGCCACCTGTTGCTGCTCACGGCCACGCCGCACGCCGGCAAGAACGAGGACTTCCAGCTCTTCCTGGCCCTCTTGGACGCCGACCGCTTCGAGGGCCGGCGTCGCTCCGCATCGGGAGAGATCGACACCACCGACCTCATGCGCAGGATGGTGAAAGAGCACCTGTTGCGCTTCGACGGCCGGCCGCTGTTCCCTGAGCGGCGCGCCTACACCGTCCCCTTCGAGCTCTCCGCGGCCGAGACCGACCTCTACGAGGCGGTCACCACCTATGTGACCGAGGAGATGAACCGGGCCGAGCGGCTCACCTCGGGGCGGCGCAACGTGGTCGGCTTCGCGCTCACCGTCCTGCAGCGGCGCCTCGCGTCGTCACCGGAGGCGATCAGCCAGTCCCTCGCTCGGCGGCGAAAGCGCCTCGAAGACCACCTCGCCGAGCTCCGCGCGACGACCGACCACCCCGGGTCGGGTTCGGTAGACGACGACCTCGCCCGATTCGGTCTCGGCGAGGATCTCGCCGACAATTTCGATGCCAATGACCTGGAGCTGGGGGACCTGGAAGCCGCCGAGCTCGAAGAGGTCGAAGAGCGCCTCGTCGACCAGGCCTCCGC
>DAHWPS010000195.1:0-2170 GCA_027342785.1 Acidimicrobiaceae bacterium | reverse complement strand
CACCGCGACCGTAAGATCCCAGCGCTGGCGCTCGCGCCGGTGGCCCCAGCCGACAGCGAGTGGTACCGTTCCGGAGAACGCACCGGAGGCCCCGAGTAGGCGGCGTGCTGGGGCTGCGCGCTCGATGACCGCGCCAGAGCGTACGACCTCGACGCACTCGATCGGCGCCCAGCCCCGGACCCGGACCGATAGCTGCCGCTCGCGCACCGGGGGCACGACGCTGCCCATTACGGCGCCGTTAAGCGTCACCGCGAGCAGGATTGGATCCCCCGTCACCGCATAGGTGCGTCGAGAACACAGTGCTTCCCAGATCCCGTCGCGATCGAGGCGCTCCGCCCACACACAGGCGCGCCCGTACCCGAAGCTGCCCGGGTACGCGCTGTGGTGATCGGTCGAGCCGATGAACCCGAAGCGATGCCCGCACCGTAAGCCTGCCTCGGCCGTGCTCTGTCCGTCGCGGGGCCCCATAACATGCAGGTACGGTCGCGGGCCTTCGTCGCTCTCCCCACAGCCGTGCATCGAGACAATCTCGGCCACCGGCGCGAACTCCGGGTCGAACTGGTCCCAGTCCACGCCCCGAAAGCCCCGGCGATACGCCAGGTGGTGCGGCAACGCGAGCATCTCGATGCCACGCGCATGACGATCGCGCAGTGCCGCGTGCAGGGCACGTAGGCTGTTCGAAAGAATCAGTTCGCCCGATGCGCCCTTGTAGTAGACACAGCGATCACCGGCGCTTGAGCTGTGCCACTTGAACGAGAGGAAACTGACAAAGCGCCCGTCTTCGTGCACTGCGGCCGTCAACTCCTGCACCTCGGCCCAGCACGCCGCGAGCCGTGTAAAACCGCGTTTGTGGAATGCCACAACCGGGGCCAGCCGCGGGTCATCTCGCGGCATGTCATGCCAAAAGGCGTGTCCGGTTACGGATGCGAAGTCGAGCTGTAGGGCCGCATTGGCATAAGCCTCCTCAACCGAGCCGTGCCCATAGCTGATCCCACAGTGGCTGTGGAGGTCCCCGACATACATCGACAGACCTTCGTATCCGCGGAGGTCGATCCGTCGCGCCATCACCGCGCCGGCCATCTCCCTCATCGCCGCTCCCTCATCGCCGGTGTCGTGCTGTCCTCGTCAGTGCAACCAGTATTGGCGTCGCAGCTCGGGGCTGATGCCGACGTAGTTCGACTCGATCAGGTCGACGTCATCGAAGACCGAGGGGTCCGCGCCCACGGTGCTCGCCCACTCGAACCACGTTGTGCCCATCTGCTCGACACGCGCCGGCTCCTTCTCTGCGAGGTCGTTGAGTTCAGTCCGGTCTTCTGACATGTCATACAGTTCCCAGTCGCCTGACCGTACGCTGACGAGCTTCCAATGCCCGGTGCGAATGGCCCGATGGCCTTCATGCTCGAAACAGATCGTCCGGTCCTCATTCATGCCTTGCCCACCGATCTCGCCGACAAGGCTCACTCCCGCGGGCGCAGGAACCGGGAGGCCGCCACGCTCCGCCGGGTAGGCGGCGCCGGTCGCCTCAAGAATGGTCGGCATCACGTCGGTGATGTGCGCAGGGCTGTGGACGATCGTGCCCGGCACGGTGTGCCCGGGCCAGTGGACGATGAAGGGCGTCGAGATCCCGCCCTCGTGCACCCAACGCTTGTGTCGACGGAACGGGGCGTTCGAGAGATTGGCCCAGCACACGTCGTAGCTTGCGAAGGTGTCCGGTCCACCTGGCACAACGCCCACACGGTTGCCCACCGCCACCGGTGTGCCACCAAAGGTGGTCAGTGGCACAGAACTCGGCCAGGTGTCGTCGGGGATCACGTCCTCACGCAGCAGTTCAGCACATCCCCCGTTGTCGGATAGAAGGATGAATAGCGTGTTGTCAAAGGTGCCGTCACGACGCAGGTAATCGACAACGCGTCCCACGGCCGCATCGAGGTGCTCGACTTGGGCGGCATAGGCTGCCATCCGAGCAGACTCCCAGTCCCGATCAACCGAGTCCGCAAAGGACCATGCATCCGAGTCTCGTGGACTGAGTGCCCACCTTGGGCTGATCAATCTCTCGGCGACCAGGCGCTCATGACGTTCTCCACGGAGTTGGTCCCAGCCAACTCGGTAGCGGTCGCGGTAGGACTCCATCGTCTCGGCGCGTGCATGCAGCGGCCAGTGTGGGGCAGTG
>DAHWPS010000191.1:0-4468 GCA_027342785.1 Acidimicrobiaceae bacterium | reverse complement strand
CGCTTTGCGTCCCGGACCGAGGTGGTGTGCCCCGACGCGCGACGCTGCAGCACGGCTCGCTCCTCGCCCGTCAGTTCGATGATCTGTGCCTTCCACATGTCTGTATCTTACACGCGTGTAACTAACGCGGGAGTGCACTAGCGCCAGATTCCAGGCCAGCCGGGGGTCCGGGGGGTCATCGAGCTCGGACGGTCTTGGGTGTGTGCTTTCGACCTCCGGCTCGTCCTATCCGGACGAGCTTGCTCCGAACCGTACTATTGACGCGCTCCCACGAATGTGTAGTAGACTGTGAGCAGTGGCATACGGGGCGTGGTGCTCCCCACGCCATCGAAAAGGTTCGGCAGGTTGAAGGAGACGATGGATGGCTGTTTCCCGGGCGAAACTCCCGGATGCCCAATCGCATGGGGGTGAGCGCACACAGTGGGAGGTGAGTCCGAGAACGCGGGCACCCTCTGAGAAAAGGGGTCTCGGTGCAGCGCTCTTGGTGGTCTTTCTTCCGCTTCTGTGCTGTGGTGGTCCGGCCATCTTTGCCGCCTTGGCTGCAGCGAGCGCGGCGACGCTCGGTGTCGTCGGTGGTGTAGTCGGGGCCGTCTTCCTGGCGGTCGCCATCATGCTCTACGTGCGGCACCGGCACCGTGTCGCGTGCTGCGCACCGGCACCGGCACCAGTGCAGAAGGCATGGCGCCCGTGACGACGAGTACGTCTACGACTGCCAACGTGCCTCGTCGCCTTCGGGTGCCACGTGCTTTCGCCGAGGTGCTTGGCACGCCCGGACGCATCGGCGGCTTCCTGGTCGCTTCAAGCGTCGTGGCGTTCTTCTACACGCTGCTCCTGCCCTTCGACTACACCCAGCGCTTCGAGCTCACCAACTGGGACTACCTCGACGCCTACCTGCTCACCTGGGCGATCGTGCTCGGGCTGGCCATGGGGCTCGTCCTGAGCGTGCAGGTCTATGCGATGCGCCGGATCGCTGCGGCCCGGGCGGCGAGCGGCGCGGTGGGGGGCGTGGCATTCGTCGTGAGCCTGCTCCCGAGCTTTTTGTGCTGCACTCCGATCGTCCCCTCCATCCTCGCCTTCGTCGGGGTGTCGGGGGTGGGCCTCTACACGACGACGGGCACCTTGCAGCACTTCTTCGCGGTCCACCAGACCGAGTTCCTCGTAGCGAGCCTGATGCTGCTCGCCCTCATGTGCTGGTGGGGGCTGCGCAAGGTGGCACGCTCGCAGTGCCTCACCGAGGACGGCTGCGCAGTGGAAGTGACATCGGATGGGGGAGCCGACGCCGCCACCGACGACTGCTGCGACGTCGGGATCGCCGGGGTGGAGAAGGCGAAAGAAGATCTGGTATCACCGAGTGCGAAGCTCCCCGAGGCCAAAGGATCCGTGCCTCTTGAGGAGGTTCTCCAATGAGCAAGGCATCGACGCGCCAGCGACCTTCCCGCCCGACCGGGGCTGCCCGGCGCAGGGCCGAGGCACAGCGCCACAAGCGCAACCGAGTGCTCTTGAGTGGTGGCCTCGCGTTGGTCGTCGCGCTCGTCGCGCTGGTGATCGTGCTGCACGTGGCAAGCAACAGATCGGACTCGTCCTCGGCGAACGGGTTGACAGGGACATCTGGCGCGTCGCTCCCGGTGGGGACGACCGCGCCAAACGGCGCGATAACTACGGTCGCCGGCAAGACCGAGACCGTGGCAGGGTTGCGTGGCAAGCCCTCCCTCATCTGGTTCGTTACCACCTGGTGCTCGTCCTGCCAGGCAGGCACCCAGGCGATGGCCCAGAACGTCGCCACGCTCGCCTCCGACGGCGTGCGCGTCGTCGAGATCGAGAACTATGCCGATCTCGATCAGTCGGGCCCTGCGATGGACACCTTTGCAAAGACCCTCGCCGGCAGCGCCTTTTCGAACCCGGACTGGACGTTCGGCGAGGCGTCGTCGACCCTCACCCACACCTACAACCCGAAGGCCTACCTCGACATCTACTACCTGATAAATGCGAAAGGGAAGATCACCTACGTGAACAGCTCACCGGGGTCCACGATGCCCCAGCTTCTCAGTGCCGCGAAAGCTCTCGCATGAGTGCCCATGGTGCTCACGAGCGCGCCATCCCACCTCGTCGGCGCCGGCGATGGGCCGCGGGGGTAGGTGCTCTCGTTGTCGTCGCAGGCCTTGGCGTGTATGCGCTGACGGGAACGGCGAGAGGAACGGCGAGCGGAACGGTGAGCGCCAAGGTACAGCCGATGGCGTCAGAGCACCACACCGCGTCTGCTTCAGGGTCGGCGCCGACATCGGCGGCACTGGCACCTAACGGCACCTTCACGACGGCTTCGGGGACGACCGCCACTATCGCGTCACTACGCAGGAAGCCGACCATGGTCTGGTTCGTGGCAGGTGGGTGTGCGACCTGCGCGGCGAGCATTCCAGCGGTTGCCGCCCACTTCCACCAACTGCGGGCGGCGGGGCTTGAAGTGCTCACTTTGGGCCTCTACGGCGACTTCTCCGCGGGCGCCAAGGGCGCCGAACAGCTCATCGCCTTCGGGAGGGACGCAACCCTCAATCAGTCCATCACACGTCCAGGCTGGGAGTGGGGGATGGCGTCGGAATCCCTCAGCCTCGCCTACGACCCTGCCGGGATTCCCGACCTCTACGTGCTCGTCGGGCCGGCTGGGCACATCCGCTACCGCAACAGCGTGCCGGACTCGACGATGGGATCGTTGCTCGCCGCGGCCAAACGCCTCGACGACCACGCTCGGACCACTTCCGCGGTACAACCGTGCTGCTGACAGACGACCGGCTGCATTGCGTGGGCTCTGTCGAGTGTGTCCGTCTGGACGAGACTCGGTTTGGATCTCTGATAGATTTGTAGAATAAGATGTATTTTAGAGCGTCATGGAAAATCAGGAGGAACGGGTGCCGTAGCAGGAGCAGGGAGGTTCCGAGCACACCCCGTGACGTTCTGCAGCCTCGTCACGCTTACCGGCGTCGTTGCGGCCTGGGGGATCACCGCGTCTGGATCGTCCGGGACCCCGTCGGACTCCAGGCCTTCGGTCACGACGACGGCGATGGAGGAGTACGTCGCCGGACACTGGGTACGCTTCATCTCCCGTCAGCCGCTCAGCTCTGAGCAGTGGTCAGTCGTCGAGGACTACGCGAACTTTTCGTCCTCGGTACTCGCTGTTTACGCCACTTCTCGCTCGGTCGCTCCCCTCGCGCCAGTCGTCTCACCTCAGTCCAAAGTCATGGCGATGTTCACCCACGACCTCGCGACGGGGGTCAATCTCGAAGCGCCCTACGTCGGCACAACCGTCGAGCAGGTGTCGATCAGTTGGTGCCGAGCACGTCTCACCCTGGAGCTCTCCTACCCAGAAGGGCGTCGCCTGCACTACGTGTCGTCGTGGGTACGCCCCTTCGATCTTGGTTGACGGCGACGAGAAGGCTGCCCACCACCAAGGCGATCGCCGCGACCCGCCTCCGGTTGGGTGGGTACCGGCAGACGCTTCGCGCCTCCGAGGCACATGCCCAGGTCGGCGGAGGATCGGCCGGCCAGGGTCTTGGGACCCCGGCGTGTCACAGGGCCCAGAAGACAAGGTGCGACCTGCGTGGGCCCGGGGTGGCCGCGCAAGAGCAAGGAGCCGCCGGTTGCTCACGGAGCGGATGCGACCCGTGCGCACGCCGCGACCCCCGCGGCGTGATCGGCAACGATCGAGGCTCCGAGCTCGACAAGCTCGGCTACCCGCGGGTCGGCCACCCGGTAGTAGGCGAAGCGTCCGGAGCGCCGCACCTCGAGCAGTCCGCAACTGACCAGGCACCCGAGGTGTGCCGAGACGCGCCCCTGGGAGAGACCGGCGTGAGCGACGCATTCGCTGCCGGTTCTCTCGCTCTGGGCGCAGAAGGCGAGAAGGGCCAAACGGGTCGGGTCGCCGAGAGCACGGTAGAAACGGGCGAGCAGGTCACGTCCCCCAGGGTCGGCGGGGACCGGCGGGACGAGCACATCGGTGGCGGAGGGCGCGGAAGCCACCGGGACACTCATGGCACCCAGCCTGCGGTGTCGGAGACCCTGGACTTCTTGGACACGGCGCACCTCAGCGTCGCGTGATTCACGCTGGGCTCTCGATGCGGAGTCGCCCCCCAGAAGCTCTGGTCACAATCGAGGTCATTCGCGGAGGTGGCACCGCTCAGGGCCACTCGGACCCATGTGCCGCCTGGCATTACCGGATCACGGCCCACGATACCTCCAGAAATGACATGCATGTACCCGAATGCACAGCCTACTGGCACGCGCCCGGGCCCCGGGATCTTTCGACGCCAATCGAGCCAGCGGACCCACGCGCGCCTCCGAGCTCTCGCGGGAGCTGAGGGACGGCTCCGAGTGAGCACGAGGTTCCTCCGAACGGCCGGATTGGCATCGGAGCATCGGCCGCCCGTTCGCCGATGCTTCCGCCCCGCACCTCGCACCCCGCACCCCGCACCCCGCACCC
>DAHWPS010000174.1:0-2560 GCA_027342785.1 Acidimicrobiaceae bacterium | reverse complement strand
GACTGCGGGATGTTCCCCTTCAGCCACGGAAACCTCGAGTTCCAGGCCATGGTGAAGGCCGGGCTCAGCCCCGCACGGGCCCTGCGCGCGGCGACCGGCACCGCCGCCGAGCTCCTCGGCCGCAGCGACATCGGGCTCCTCGAGCCCGGTGCGGTCGCCGACATCGTCGCCATGCCCGGCGACCCCATCGACGACATCACCCTCACCACCAGCGTCGACTTCGTGATGATCGGCGGACAGGTGAGACGCCAGCCGCCACCTCGCCCCTGAACCGGGATCCGTTGCCCACAGGGATCCGGCTCCGGGCGACCCCTCGTCGGAGTCTCGTCCTCGCGGACGCTTTGTCCCCCGGCTCTCTCCCGGTTGGCTGGCGTCCCCGCCTTGCGAGCGATCATCGCCTCTCACACGACGAAGCCCACGCACCACCGGACCGACGGCGTACCTGAGGCGCTTCCGCTGCCGGCTGCAACCGCTGATGCTCTGCGGCGCTCCCCGTTGTGGCGATCGCATCTTGAGAGTAGCGTCACCAGGTGAGTTCCAGCTGCGTCACGGGAGGTCGAGGTGGACCTATTGCCAGATGCCGCCGCCAGTCAAGAGCGATTGGATCTCCCCATCCTGGGGAGCGCCTCGGAGTTGGAGGAGCGCAATCTTCTCGCCTTCGACGAGATGGACTTCAACGTTTTCTCTAGCCGTGATTGGGCCCGCTTCCACGAGAGCCACGCTCAGAACGTTCGCGTCCACTTCCCGGATGGTCACTTCACCGACGGTCTCGAAGTCCACATAAAGGACATGGATGCGATGTTCGTGTACGCCCCAGACACGCGCATCGCCATGCATCCCATGCGCATAGCCCAGGACGAATGGACCGCGGTTACCGGCGTCATGCGCGGCACCTTCACCGAGCCAATGCCCGATGGCAAGGGCGGCTTCATTCAACCGACGGGCAGAGAATTTTCCATCAACATGGCCACCTTCGCCCGCTGGAACGAGCAAGGGACTATGGACGAGGAGTGGCTGTACTGGGACAACCAGACCTACATGCAACAACTCGGACTCGGATAGCTCAAGGTCCCCGTAGCCATCACGGAGGTTCGCCACCAAACGTCTTGGGCGATCCACCCTCCAGCGATGCTCCAAAGCGACTCGTGCCCATTTTTGGGCGATGCGATCCCGGACGCCTGGCCCCGGTCGGGGTCGCGTCGGCGCTACAAGTTCGTCCAATCCGGACATCCATCGCGCTGATTCAGGTCGGCCAGGTGGCCTCCCACCTGATCGACTGGCGCGCGGCGCCTTGACCAGGCACCGCCGGCGCTCATCGCCGACGTCGGGCGCGCCTGGGGCTCTCATCCAGGAGTTCCAGATGGTCGCCCGAACTGAGCGGATGAGGTTCTCGGCACCCACAGGGCAGCGTCACCTACCTGATCCCACTGTTCGCCATCATCGTCGGCGCCGCCTTCTTGAATGAGCCCGTCACGTGGTACGAACCCGTCGGCGGACTGCTCATCCTCGCCGGCGCGGCCATCTCCCAAGACCGCTTATCGCCGACACTGCGAAAGTCCAGAACCCGTCGCTCACACCACAAGCCGATCGGTCACCGGGCATCAGGCAGCCGACCCCGCGAGCGGCGCGTAACGTCGTGGCGTGGACCGACGGACCGAGACCCAGAGCATCGAGAGCGAAGCCGATCCCGACGTAGTCGTGGGTCTGCTCGCCGAGGCCAACCGCATACCCGAGTGGGCGCCGGCTTTCGCCGACACGGTCGTCGCAGAGGACCCTCGGCCTGGCGAGCGTTCAAGGACGGTCGGGCATTCGACCTGCGAGTCGTCGTGAGCCGCGACTCGCGCACCGTGGACTACCTGCGCGAGCTCGCCCCCGGCAGTGAGGGAGGCGCCTACATCCGAGCCGTGCCCCGTCCTGGCGGTGGCAGCGTCGTCATCATGATGCTGCCGCTCTTGGCAGGTGTCGATCCCGCGGACACCTCGGCGATCCTTCGAGCCGAGCTGAACGCGCTGGCGCGCCTGGCCGAGGGCACCTGAACGCCAGCGCCCGGTGCCCCCGACCGGGAACAGATCCAGACCTCGCGAGGCTCCGGGGAAACGACCGCCTGGAAGGTCCCGCGGCAGTACTCCGAGGACCACTTCGGGCACGGTCCCGTCGAGATCACGTTGATCAGTGCACTGCGTACGCATGCCCTGTGCAGCCCTACGCACCACCGGCCACGTCTGGATGCCCGTCGCGAACCCGCTGCTCACCGGCCGCACGCGCCGCGCCCCCCTGCCATGGCATGCCCTACGCAGCGTTGATAAGGCCCCGAGAAATCCACCCGAGAAACCCGCATCTCCCACAAGCGCCGGAATGAGAAACCGCTGGTCAGGCGCCTGCACCCCTGCACGAGGTGCGCGACTGACCAGCGGTCGTGGTGGCGGGGGCAAAACCTGAACCTCGGACCGCTGGGTTATGAGCCGGACGACGGACCGCTGCACGGCTCAACAGACACAGCGGTAGTCCCGCTGGACGTCGATCGGGATGCGCGAGGGAGCACCCTTGCCCACAGCGCGTG
>DAHWPS010000173.1:0-7614 GCA_027342785.1 Acidimicrobiaceae bacterium | reverse complement strand
GCGGCGCGGACGGCTCGGGCCGCGGGGCGATCTGCGACACACGACCCGGGAGAGGAGCGGCGTCGCCCCTCTCCCGGAGGACATCGCTACAGTCCTGCCACGATCTGCTCGAAGGCGAGGATGGCACCATGAACGATCGGGATGCGGCGGCGAGCTCGGAGCATGGTGGCACCTACGTCCTGAGCCTGTCGTGCCCAGACCGGCCTGGAATCGTCCATGCGGTTTCCAAGTTCTTGGTGGAGTACGGGTGCACCATCGTCGAGAGCCAGCAATTCGGCGACCAGGAGACCGGCCTCTTCTTCATGCGGATCGGATTCGTCCCGGTCGCGGCCACCATGGGCGCGTGCGACGAAGCGCGAGCGGGTGACGACCCCGTAAGCCTCGAAAGGCTGCGAGGTGCGTTCGCCGCGGTCGCGGGCTCGTTCTCGATGGCGTGGCACCTCGGTCGGGCGTCCGACGGGCAACGGGTGCTCATCATGGTGAGCAAGCTCGGCCACTGTCTCAACGACCTGCTTTTCCGTGCCAGCACCGGATGGCTCAACGTCGAGGTCGTGGCCGTCGTCGGCAACCATCTCGACCTGGCCGAGATGGCGAGCAGCTACGGCGTCCCGTTCCACCACATCCCGGTCACCACCGAGACCAAGTTCCATGCCGAAGCGCGCCTCTTGGAGCTCGTGGACACCCTGCACGTCGACCTCGTCGTGCTGGCCCGGTACATGCAGATCCTCTCCGACGACGCCTGCAAGCAGCTGGAGGCGCGCGCGATCAACATCCATCACTCGATGCTGCCGAGCTTCAAGGGGGCCCGACCCTACGAACGAGCCCGCGAACGCGGGGTCAAGGTCATCGGGGCGACGGCCCACTACGTCACCTCGGACCTGGACGAGGGTCCGATCATCGAGCAAGCGACCGCACGGATCGACCACAGCATGTCGGCTGCCGACGTCGCCGCCCTTGGGCGTGACACCGAGTGCCTCGCCCTGGCGCGCGCGGTCCGGTGGCACGTGCAGCGCCGCGTCTTTCTCGACGGGCGGCGCACGGTCGTCTTCCGCTGAGGGCGGGTCCCGACCGAATCTCTCCAACGGCTGCGGCACCACGCACCTGACCTCCCCGGGCGGACTGGTGGTCCGGGCAACCCTTCGTCGTGCCCAGAACCCGAGCGACTCAGCTGGCAAAGACCCGACGCGGGTCCACGGCACGCAGGAAGCGATGGCGCCATGCCCGGAGCAGCGCGGGTTCACCGACGACGTCGCTGGAGGCTTGCCAGAGGAGGTAGGCGGCGGTCTGGCTCTGCTGGGGGGTCCGGCAGAACCGCACGATCCTCGAGGGATCAGCGATGTCCAGCAATTGGTAACGCGCGGTACCTGGCGATGTGGCAGGGTTCGGAGGCCCCCCAGCCCTCGAACCAAGATCCGGGACGAGATCCTCGAATGTCCGGTCTACGGTGCCCGAGAAGCAGAAATATGGCTGCAGGTTGCGATACGGAAGGACGACGGCTTGAAATGTGAGCTGCGTGGGCACGAGATGGGCGTGGTGATCGAGAACCCGAATGGCGGCATGACGGAATGGGTCGTGCGCGTCGAGGTCGGCGTGCTCGACCGTCCCGATCGCAGTAGGGAACCATGCGCCGCGCGCGGTCATGCGGTTCCGCTGGTGCTGGGTGACGAGGCAACGGTTCCTCGGATCGCGAAGCATGACGGCGACACCCGCGACGTTGGCCAGATGGGAGTTGGCGAGCAGTGTCGCTGCCGACGGCAGGTGCCGCCTGGTCGGGCGCGCCGCGGCGACGACTTTGTTGATGAGCGGTCGGAGCCGTACCCACTGGTACATGGCGGACAGGCTCGCTGGAAGTGACAGGACGCTCGTGCTCGAGAAATAGGCGGTGAGGTTGGTCGCGACCAGGTCCCAGAACTCGACCACGGAGACCTCGAGCCTCGGTTCGAGCCGGTCGAGCCGTACCACGCGGCCGTTCCACGTGGTCGTGAGGCTCAGGCGTTGGTAGAAGTCGACCAGACGGTCGCGTTCGGCGGAAGTGATCGGCGAGCGAAATGGCGACGGATCGTTCAGATGGGGATCGGTCGTGTCGAAGCCTGCTCCGGCTGCCACCACGACTTGGCTGGTCGGCAGGACCGGGTGCAGGAGCTGGCGCAGACGGTCGAAGTGCCCGGAGAACCGCCAGTACGCCGTGCCGACCGTCACCGAGCCGAGTGCTGCCGCGGTCAGAAGATCGGCGATGACATCTTGGGCGACCCCGTCCCAGAACACGTGCTGGTCGCTCGCTAGCTCATGTCGGGCGGGGCCGGCAATCCTTCTCGCGCGCGATCCCAGCGGCGACGCCGACCATCACCTGCCCTCGGTGCGGTCAGGGTCGAACATAGGCCCAGCCATCGTGCTGGCGCCGTACGAGGTGGGAGATCCCCGAGGAGATGACGTCGACCCCGGGGGTAAGGTCCTCGCGTGAGATGCCGGCTGCAACCATCGAATTGTTGCAGGCGAGGAGCACGACTCCTCGCGCCTGCAGGGCAGCGAGGTCTGTCCGCAGGTCCGAGCGCGACGCCAACGCGGAGATCGCGGGACCGTTGAACACGATCTCTACCTCCACAAGGGCCGCGCCGACATCGTCGAGCAGGTTCGCCACGTTGCCGAGGGCCAGGCGCTGGC
The DNA here is from genome assembly GCA_027342785.1 of Acidimicrobiaceae bacterium. Lineage (GTDB taxonomy): Bacteria > Actinomycetota > Acidimicrobiia > Acidimicrobiales > RAAP-2 > JAJYWF01. The sequence goes on along the minus strand of DAHWPS010000173.1, from coordinate 4,953 downwards.
GGTCCGGGCTCGCGTCGTCGACGTGGACCACGACGCGGACAGCGCCTTCGGTGGTTGGCGACATCGCCATCGAACTGTACCCGTTCCCTTCATTGCCAGGGAGTGAAAGCCCATGAGCACACGACACGGTGTCGAGCACGTCGACGTCGTCACGATCGGAGCGGGTGGCGGCGCGTACCCTGGCGCATTCGCCTTGGCCGATGCCGGCCGCCGCGTGGTGATGGTGGACACGAAGGGGGTGATGAGCGGCAACTGCCTGGCCGAGGGTTGCGTGCCGTCCAAGGCTGTCTACGAGATGGCGGAGCTGCGGCGTCGGATGGCAGCCGCACCGGTCGAGCGTGCGCTCGGGGCGCTCGGGACATCGGTCGACTACGCCGGGATCGTCACCTGGAAGGACGAGGTACAGGAGAACCGCTACCGCCAGCACGCGGCTGAGCTCGAGCACGCCGCCGAGCGCCTGCGGCTCGTGCGCGGGTCCGGGCGCCTGCTCGACGCGCACAGCGTCGAGGTGTCCACCGACGGCTCGTCGGAGACCTTCCACGCAGACCAGATCGTGATCGCGACCGGAGCCGACGTGTTCGTCCCGCCCATCCCCGGGGCAGAGCTGTGCGTGACCAGTAGGGACCTGTTCGCCCTCCACCCGGTGGTCACCGCCCTCCCCGAGCGTCTTGCGGTCATCGGAGGCGGCTACATCGGCCTCGAGGTCGCCTGCATGCTCCATGCATTCGGCAGCGAGGTCACGGTGATCGAGGCCCTTCCCGAGCTGCTCTCGGGCATGGACCCCGACTTCGTCTCCCTCCTCGCCGCGGGGATCGACCCTTCGATCGCCATCCGCCTCTCCTCGGCGGTCACCGGTGTCACCGAGCGGGCCGGTGGCGGGTTCACCGTGCACGTGCGCGGCGACGCCACCGAGGATGCGGTCGACGCGGACCTCGTCCTCATGGCGGTCGGTCGCAGGCCGGTGATCCCCGACGGCGCGACCGACCTCGGGCTTCCCATGGAGGGCCACGGCCTGGCGGTGGAGCCATCGATGCAGGTCCCCGACCACCCGCACCTCTACGCCCCCGGCGACGTGAACGGCCGCTCGATGCTCTTCCACTCAGCAGTGCGCCAGTCCCTCGTGGCCGCGCACAACATCCTGGCTGGCGACCATGTGGTCGACCGGATGGACTTCGATGCCGTGCCGGCGACGATCTTCACCGCACCCGAAGGCGCCTACGTCGGCATCACCCGGGCGTCCGCCGCGAAACGGCATCTGGCCGTCGCGGAAGGCGCCTATGCGCTGAAGGGCGACTCGCGGGCGCAGATCCTCGGCGAGACCTACGGCGAGATCCGGCTATTCTGCGACGCCGAGAGCCTCCGTCTCCTCGGAGGGTGGGTCGTCGGGATCGACGCCGCCCAGCTCATCGGCCAGATCGGAGAGGCGGCCGCAGCAGGTCTCACGGCCTACGACCTGGCCCGTTTCGCCGACCAGCACCCCACCGCAGCAGAGGGCATCGGAAAGGCAGCGAGGGCTCTCGTCGGCTGAGGATCCCCGACCACCTGACAGTCCCTGCTGTCCCCGATATCCCGGCCGGGCTGGTCAACGGGGGTGCGCGTGCCGAAGAGCCGATCCATGAGCCGATCAACCTCATCTCTCGCCGTCGCAGGGCTGCTTCCCCGCCGGCGCCTCGGGCACCTCTTCGCCCAACTGGCGATCCCGCTGCGCTGGGACCGAGGCCTCGTGGCACTGAGTGACCCAGGCCCAGGTGGGATTGGTCCTCATGCACGCGAGGAAGACCTGCCGGCTTCCGCGACGGATGAAGAAGCACATGAAGAGGCGACGAAGCAATCTCGACGTCGTAGACACGATCGGTCACGTCCTCGGACGACCACATCTCCAAGCAATCCTGCGCTCCGGCCCTTCACTACGTAGCGACGTGCGCAGGCGCCGTGACGCCCTTCGTGGGCTCGACCAAGGCTCCCACCTCGCCGGATAGACCCATCCGCTCGGCGCCAAGCCCAGGTCCACCTCGAAGCACGACGGGCCCTGACACCGCCAGCGCTCCGGCAGCCGACACTGACCGACCGCCCCCGAGAACGGTGCCGTCCTTCTGCGGCTCCGACCCAGGTCACGGCGTCGCGCATTTCGTGGCCGGTATCTCGACCATCATCTGGAATCGTGATCAAGGATGCTTCGCGGGACCTTGGCAGGCTCGGCGCGAAGGTGACGGGCTCGGCTGCTGATGCCGGTCGCCGGAGCCCCACATCGCCACCATGGTCGCAGGCGCAGATCTCGTCCTGGCGATCGCCGAAGACCAGGGTATGTTGGTCGCCACAAGCCGTTCGTTTGCAGCTCGCAACACATGCCGACCAACTGGGTCGCCGAACCTTCTACGAGAAACCGACGCGGACGAGATCGACTGAAACTGATTACGACTACCTGGCTGAAGGGGGCGTTGGAGGCAGCGAATGTCTCGCGACGAAGGCCCATGAGCTCCACCGAGAAACCGAAAGCGCGATGAATGCTCAAACGGATGACCCGTTCGGATCACCCTGGCACGAGGCCAGCGTGAATGGATCGACCGTGGCGAGTTTCCAGCCCGGCTCGCTAGCCAAATCATTCGACGAATATGGGGGTGACGGTGACTGTCTACAATCCCGCTGAGGATCGCTACGGGTCCATGGCCTACCGCCGTTGTGGGCGCAGCGGTCTGCTTCTCCCCGCCATATCGCTCGGGCTTTGGCAGAATTTCGGCGACGACCGACCGCTCGAGACTCAGCGCTCCGTCGTGAGGCGAGCATTCGACCTTGGCATCACCCATTTCGATCTGGCCAACAACTACGGACCTCCATACGGCAGTGCCGAGACCAATTTCGGGCGGATCCTGCGCGAGGACTTTCGGGACCATCGCGACGAGCTCATCATCTCGACCAAAGCGGGTTGGGACATGTGGCCGGGCCCTACGGCGACCTCGGGTCTCGAAAGTATCTTCTCGCCAGCCTGGATCAGAGCTTGCGTCGACTCGGCGTCGACTACGTCGACATCTTCTATCATCATCGTTTTGATCCGAACACGCCCCTCGAGGAATCAGTGGGTGCTCTTCATACGGCTGTCACCTCCGGAAGGGCGCTCTACGTCGGCATTTCCTCTTATTCGGACAAGCGCACCTCCCAGGCAGTCGCGATCCTGCGTCAGTTGGACACGCCACTGCTCATCCATCAACCCTCGTACTCTTTGCTCAATCGCTGGATCGAGGACCGACTCCTCGACGTTCTAGGAGCTGAGGGAGTGGGTTGCATCGCCTTCTCGGTGTTGGCGCAGGGCCTTCTCACCGACCGCTACCTGAACGGGATCCCCCCGGGATCCCGCGCAGATCGGGGAGGGTCTTTGAGCCGCGAGATGCTGAACCGCGAGAACCTCGCCCGCATCCGAGGGCTTCACGGCATCGCAACGGAGCGAGGTCAATCGCTCGCGCAGATGGCTATCGCGTGGGCATTGCGCGACCCTCGCGTCACCTCTGCGCTCATCGGAGCCAGCAGCGTTGCTCAACTCGAAGAGAATGTGGATGCGTTGAAGAACCTAGAGTTCACTTCTGGAGAAATTGCGGCCATCGATCAGTACGCCGTTGAGGGCAACATCGATTTGTGGCGTCTTCCTGCCACTTCCTGAAGTGCGCTGCACGAAGTGTGGTCCTGATCTCCCAAGGTCTGCGTTCAGCTCTCTGGAGGATCTGACTTCGCGCCGTGATCATCGCCCGTAGGGTCCGAAAACCCGTCCCCGTCCGAGCAGCTCATGCGGCGTGGTGCGCGTTGATCAGCCCGGCCAGGACCTCGTGCCGGCGGATGCATGTGGTCCTCGCTGGCGTCGGGGGCCCGGACAGGGCTTCGTAGGATCCTTGTGCACCTTCGCCTTGCCATAGTGCGTCGAAGGCAGGAGCGAACTTCGCGTCCCGGTCGCGCAAGAGGAACTCGACGTCGATGCCGGCATCGCAGAGATCCGCGGTCGCGTTGCGAGCCATTTGGCTGACCCACGCCCAGGTGGGATTCGTCGTGATGCCGGCGAGGAAGACCCGGCGCGATCCGTGATGGATGAAGAAGAGGACATAGAGCCGGCACAGCGAGATCGTGTCGACAGAGAAGAAGTCGCAGTCCACGATGCCTGCGGCTTGTTGGCGGAGGAACTGCCGCCAGGTGGGAAAGCTGCGCCGTGGGGCGGACTCGAGGCCGTGGGCCTTCAGCACCTTGGCGATCGTGCTCGCCGCTACGCGGTGTCTACGACCGAGCAGCTCGCCTCGGATGCGCTGGTACCCCCAAGTCGGGTTGTCCAAGGCCATCCGCACGATCAGCGTCACGAGCTCGTCGGTGATGGGAGGACGTCCGGGGCAGCGGAGGTACGTCCAGTGCCGAGCGACCAGGCGTCGGTGCCAGCGAAGGAGGGTCTCGGGTCGGACGAAGAACGCCGACCAGAGCTCCTTTGCCAGGAGCCGGCTCAGCGCGGCCAGCCACGCCCCATCGGCTGGCCCAAGTGGTGGCCGCGGATGGCTGCGACTCAGGATTTCGAGCTCGTGGCGCAGCACCAGGATCTCGATCTCCTTGGAGTCGCTCGTTCGCAGGACGAGCAGGACGAGCGAGAGCACTCGACGGAGGACGAGGTAGGCGAACGACCAGGGCTGGTGACGGGACGATCAGGCTCTCCCATGGTGAACGCGGACGGTAGCCGGACCCGCCATGCACGCGAACGGCCTGGTCGGCGGTCTGATCGAGTTTTCGGACCCTACGGGTTCCTTCGGTGTCGACCCGCTCTACGCGGAGCGCTGGAACACGGCCTGCTCGAGCCGACGGAGGCGCTCCGCCACGCTCGACTCGCTCCCCTCGTCCTCGGCGCGGAGCCGATCGAGCGCCCAGATGCGGATCAGCGTGGAGACGGGCAGGTTCGCCTTCTCGGCAGCCCGCTGCAGCCGGGCATGCTCG
>DAHWPS010000158.1:0-3458 GCA_027342785.1 Acidimicrobiaceae bacterium | reverse complement strand
AACGCGGCCCGCATCGCGGGACTGCGCGCCCACGCCGCCACGTCGGTAATCCGATAGGTGTACAAGGCCGACGAGACTGTCATCCCCTCCTCGGCGGTCGGCGTGGTATATCGGATCACGTGATCGACGGTCTCGCGACCGGCGCAAAACGCGAGGGACCCTCCGGTTTCAGGCTCGAGGTAATGCTTCCCGAGAGCAGTCAGGGAATAGATTCTGGCCGGCTCCCGGCCCGGGAGAATGCGCTCGCCTTCAAAGTAACCCTTCAGTGTCGTTTCCCGCTCCGTCAGAAGCCCCGCTTTGACCAGCGCGTCGAGCTGCACAAACTCCGTGGTCTTGCCCGCCTGAGCAGCCGCCTTCGCGGCGGACTGCTGGGCGGCAGTTGCCCAATTGGGCGCGTACGGGACGGCCAGCGGATAGGATTCGCCGTAAGAGAGACCGGTACTGGGCTCGATCGCGAAGCACGAGCGTGCCAGAGATCCGTTGATGGCGCGCTCGAAGTTGGCCTTGTTCGCCGAGGTCGGCGAGCTGCAGCCCGCGAGGGCTGCGATAGCAAGGCCGGCGAGGATGATTGTTGCGATGCGTTTCATGGGAGGCTCCTTGCCGGGGGGGGCGGCCGAAGCTGCCCCCCCCCCGGCATTGTGGTGTTTATTGCCAGGTCGTGCCTTCGGTCACGCCGATCGGCATGGGGATCGGACCGCTGTTCGTCGCTACCTCGAGGACGTACATCCCCTTGAATGCCGTACTGGATGCCGTCACGGTGAACTCGATGGTGTCGCCGTTATTGACACCTGTCGCGCTCGGCCGCGTGAGGTTTTTCACCGCCGAGACCGAGACCAACGGTGCCGGGAAGGACGGCGCATTGCTGCTGAGCGCGCCGCCGTCGGACTGTCCGACGTAAGAGACGACGTCGACGGATGCCTGCTGATCGGGGATCGGTTGGGTGGAAAATACCTCGGCCTGCACGGTGACAGACTGCCCGGGAGCGACCACGATCGCCTGATCGGTCCGCGAGACCCCGCCGAGCGTGCCGGTGACGGTGGTCAGTCCCTGGGTCACGACCGCGCCCATGAACGGCGCGGACGGGTCCGAGAGCTCCACCTGGGTGCCGGACTGCGAGCCATCTGAGTTGTAGGACACCACATCCTGCGGCTGGCAGGGATCACGGCCGGCAGCAGCGTCCGACTGCGACCAGATTGGGATGATGTCTCCGGTGGAGATATCTGGGGCAGTGACGGTCCCGCCGTTCAGTACCGGTCCGGCCGTCATGCACAGCGTGCCGACGCCGATCGTCTCCGTGCCGGTCGTGCCGTAGGCGCTGGCCCCGAGCCAGAGGTCCGGGTTCGCGCTCATCCAGGCATATCCCTGGCCCGTGGCGCCGGTCACGTCGTTGACGAGCTCGGCCTCCGCCATCCAGTACACACTGCCGTCTGCGCTGTACTGTCCATTGGTCGAGTCATCCGTGACCAGCGCGAACGGAACGTTCGTGCCGCCGACTGCCACCGTCCCGGTGTAGCCGGTCCCGTAGGCGCCGGCGGGGTCGACCGCGACTGTGGGTGGCAGGTAGATGACGAGCACGGTGCTGGCCGTCGGGGTTACGCCCTGTGCCTCGACATCCTGGGCGATGGTCGAGAGGTCCGACGGCGTAACGCCGTGGTACTGCGACCAGGAGCCGGGATTGACCGTCACGGCCGCATCGACCGTGGCAGCGCCGACGCCGTACTGCGAGAGCAGTCCCCATTCCTGCGAGTTCACCAGTTGGCTGAGGAACGTCGCGTCGTTCGCCTCGTTGCCAGTCGCCAGCGATCCAGTCGAGATATACACCGGCACGATCGTAGGCGAGGCGATCACCTGCGCCGTCCCGCTGACCCCGGGCATCGTCGTGACCTTCGGCAAGTCCGGACTCACTGCGGGATACTTCGCGCAGAGTGCCGTCACCGAGTACGGTGTGGTCGTAGCCGTGCCGCCCACCAGCGAGCAGGTACCGGTCTGCGAGGTGATGGAGAATGTGATCGTGGGCAGCTCGTTCACCCCGGCGCTCGCTTGGTCGGCGACGCCCGGGAACGTGTAGGTTCCATCGGTCGTCTCGGTGAGCGTGGCGTGGCCGTCGGACACGGAGACGGACTGCCCGCTGTCGAGCTCCATCACGGTGAGGCAGGGTGCGACGCCCGCGTCCGACGTGATGGCATTTTGCTGCGTCTCGGTGCAGCTCGCGAGCTGCGCATTGGGCGGCGTGGACCCTCCGCCCTGCGTGTTCACGGTGGTCGATGCTCCACCGCCTCCGCCGCCGCAGGCGGCCAAGGAGACGGCCGCCAGGGCGGCGAGGAGGATACTGAGAATTCGAGAAGTGGGAGTACGCATGGTCGTTACTCCTCGACGCTGGTCGAGTCAGAGAGGGAAACTAGGACGCGGGACTCATCAATCGCCTCAACGGCGAATCCGCCGGCCGCGAGCGCGGCGTACAGCCTCGGGAACGACACGTCCCCATCGATGACGAGCTCGATCTTGGTGTGCGTGAGGCCCTGCAGGGCTGTCGCGGACAGCACAGTGGCGAGGCTCACGTGCGGGCCTCCCACAGCGATACGGCGATGCTCGAGCGCAGCCAGGCACCAGACGTGCGCCAGTGGCGGGCAGCTCGGGTGATGGTCCATTCCCGCAGCCGGGCATAACGGCGCAGCGAGATCTGGTGGCGGTGGGGAGCGCGACCGGGACGCTCGACGACCACGACAGCGTGTCCCGTGCGACGGGAACCCCGGATGGTGGCGAGGGGGACGGCGGCAGGCGGCTTTGCGGCCGGCGGCCGTAGGGCGGTAGGATCGGCGGTAGGCATGTGGCACCCCTTTGTGGTGTTGCTTGCCAGGCCCTCGCCGGTGCAACCAACACCGACGGGGGCCGACTTCTGCCACACTATTGCCACACTTGGTGCCTCAAATCGGCACCAGTGGCCTCCGCTTCACACCACTAAGTGATTGAGTCTTTTGGGGTGTATTGGAGTGGTGAGGTGTCCCGACCCGCTTTGTAAACCGTTGGTCGGGGGTTCAAGTCCCTCAGCCGGCACCAATTAACTCCTTGATATCGAAAGATTTTCTAGGCACCTGGCCCACCAAAGAACCGTTGGTTGTGGGGACTTTTGTGGGACTTTTCTCGAGCGCCTTTTCGGACGCGGCGATCAGACACGCGAACTCCGCCGCTGAGTAGTGCGTCGTGATCCGCGTGCTCTTGTGGCCGAGCAGATCCTGCCGGTCCTCGAACGACACGCCAGCCGCCCGGAGCCTCCGTCCATAGGTGTGCTTCAAGTCGTGCACCCGCACGGTCCTGAAGCCCTCCGGCGCCCGCCCACCCGTCGCCTTCTCCCACTTATCCGCCGCCCGCTCCCGAGCCTTGGTCCAGGCCTTGGTGATCATCGTGCCCAGTGGCCTCCGCTTCACACCACTAAGTGATTGAGTCTTTTGGGGTGTATT
>DAHWPS010000127.1:0-4552 GCA_027342785.1 Acidimicrobiaceae bacterium | reverse complement strand
GTAGGCGGACCACCAGCCATAGACGGTCGAACGTCCCACGCCGAAAGCTGCAGCGACGTCCTCGACCGCGAGCCCCTGCTCCACCAAGCGAACCACCTGGGCGCGCTTTTCTTCCAAGCCGCGTCGCTTGACACGCTCACGCTTTACCCGGGATCTGGCAGCTCTGGCGATGCCATCAGCGTACCACCGATTGCCGCAGACGTCCAGTAGTCAACACGCCCCTTAGTAAAGACGCGCTCGGGGCTTCCGCCCCAGACGGGGTCCTCTTGCTCGACCGAGAGCACGCCGTCGAAGCCCGCCTGGTACAGGGCGTCGATCGTGCGGCGCCAGTCGATTACGCCCAGCCCCGGTGTTCTGTAGCGATACCAGCCGTTCTCCCAGGGATCGTTGCGATTGAGTGCGCGTCCGTAGCTCCCGTAGCGTGCCCGCGCCGTGACGTCGACCTCGACATCTTTGGCCTGTGCGTGCACGATGTGCTGGCCCGCGGCTGCGATGGCAGCAAGGGGATCGATGCCGAGCCAGGTGAGGTGCGACGGATCGTAATTGAGGTAGAGGCCGAGTGAGAACATCCACTCCCACAGCTCCGGCGAGTAGGCAAGGTTTGCCGGATAGCCGTCGGGGTGCCATCCCTCCATGGGGCAGTTCTCGACGATCAACCGAACTCCTCGCTCGCCCGCGTATTCCACGAGCGAAGGGAAGACGCGCTCCGCGATTCGAACGTTCTCGGCCACGGTGCTCGTCGGATCACGGCCAACGAAGGTCCCGACATAGGGACAACCGAGTAGACTGGCGGCGTCGACGGTCCGTCGCAGATGCGCGTGCGTCTCGTGCCGCGTCTGTGCATCTGGGTGGAGGTTGTTGTCGTAGTAGGCGAGCGCAGAGATCTCCAAGCGGTGCACGGCGAACAGCTCCAGCAGCGTGTCGCGATCGGACTCGCCGAAGGTGCCGGGATCGAGGTGGGTCGCCTCAAAGGGGCGTTTCACGTGGCTGGGCCAGGCTGCAACCTCAAGCGCGTCGTAGCCGTGCGTCGACGCCCATTTTACGATAGTCGGGAGGGGCACTTCCGGCAGGCACGCCGTAAGGAATCCGAGCCTCATGGCTCCACCTTCACCCAGGAGTGGTTCGCTGCCGATGCAAGCACCGAGTCAGCGATTGTCGCGACGCGCCGACCGTCTTCGAAGGTCGGGTGGCGAGGAGGTTGCTCGCCTAGGATAGTCGAGTAGAAGTCGCTGAAGAGCCCGACAAAGCAATCGACAAAGCCCTGCGCATGGCCGGCTGGCAACGTACTGAATCGCTGGGCGTCAGGTGAAAGGGCTGGTCCGTTCCGCATGAGCAACTCCGATCGCTCAGATCGACTGATCCAAAGGAGCTCGGGATGCTCCGTATCGAATATCGCACCGGCTTCCGACCCGTCGATCTCCACACGAAGCTTGTTTTTCCTGCCCGCCGACACCTGGCTTACGGTGAGTTGACCGACAAGGCCCTCCGACATCCGAAAGATCGCGAACGCGACATCCTCATTCGAGACGGGGACGAGTTCGGCGCTCGCATCCGAGCCGAAGGCTTCGAAGGTGCGGTTCGACCCGCGGATTCGATGGGTGATGACCGTCTCGACCAGGGACACAAGCTCGGTGACGTGCTGACCGGTCGACCACTCAAGTAGGTCGCACCAGTGCGAACCGATGTCCGCGAATGCTCGAGAGGCGCCACCGACCTCGGCGACTGCGCGCCAGCCGCCCGCCATTGGCGAGAGCATCCAATCCTGGAGGTAGGAGCCGTGCGCAAGCAGCAGTCGGCCGAGCTCACCGCCCGTCGCGCGGGACCGGAGTTCGCGAGCCATCGGATGGTAGCGGTGGACGAAGGGTACCGCCGTCTCGACATTTGCCGAGCGCGCGAGCCCGGTTAGGTGTTCCGCTTCCTCGACGTTGAGACCGAGAGGTTTTTCGCAGATCACGTGCTTCCCGGCGTCGATTGCGAGTTCGACGAGTGGGCGATGTGAGGCATTCGGTGTACAGATGTGGACGGCATCGACACGCGGATCACCAATCGCCTCCTCGGCGTTGCGAAACGCTCGCTCGGCTCCAAATCGACGCGCCGCGACTTGGGACCGTTCCGGGTCGGAATCGAGCACGCCAACCAGGTCGACACCGAGGAGGCGCAGTGCTCGCGCGTGCACCTCGCCGATGAAGCCGGCGCCGATGATGGTCGCCGAGGACCTGTTCAACGTTGTCTCGACGGAACGAGGTATGCGGTCATCACCACCGAGTGCCCTCCCCCCCAATGCGCCGTCAACCGCCCTGACGCCGGCCTCGACGAGGGGACGGCTCATCTCACAAGAGTTGTGCCGCCCTCGTCAGGCACTTTCCCGATCGAATCAGTGTCGAGTGGCAGCGTAAGTTCAGCCGGTCGAGATTGTCAAGAGCTGCACTTACGCAGATGTCGAACAAAGTTGAACTGGGCAACTCTGGTAGCGTGGTAGACAGTGCGTGAACCCAAAGCACCGCACCGGACCGGTGACGTTCGAGAGCTGAGGGAACTCGGAAGGATCCTGCGCTTAGTCGCAAGCGGTCAAGCGGCGAGCCGGGTGGATCTCGCCAGCGCGACGGGCCTCTCGCGCTCCACCGTCTCCCAACGGGTCGAGGTCCTCCTGCGTCGAGGCGTGCTCGAGGAGATCGGGAACGGGCGCTCGAGCGGCGGGCGGCGTCCGGTCCTGCTGGCACTCCGGGACCGGGCGGGAGTGGTCCTCGGTGCCGACGTCGGGGCGACGCACTGCCGACTCGCCGTCGCGACCCTTGACGGCAAGATCGTCGTGGCGCGCGACGAGGTCCTTGCGGTCACCGACGGACCTGAGCCGCTGCTCAGCGGGGTGACCGAAAGCTTTGCCAAACTGCTCAAGGACTCTGGTCGAGGACCGGAGGACGTGTTCGCAATCGGTATGGGCGTGCCCGGTCCGGTTGAGTTCGCGACCGGGACAGTCGTCCAGCCGCCGATCATGCCCGGCTGGGACGGTTTCGTAATCCCGCGGTGGTTCAAAGACCACCTCGACGCGCCCGTGGTCGTCGACAATGACGTCAACGTCATGGCGATCGGCGAGTACCTCGGCGGCGACCATCGCGAGCCAAGTCTGCTGTTCGTCAAGGTGAGTACCGGCATCGGCTGCGGCATCATCATCGACGGCGCGATTCACCGGGGAGCGGACGGCGCGGCGGGTGACATCGGTCATGTCCGCGTCGCGGAGGAAAGCGACACGCTCTGCACCTGTGGCAACACGGGTTGTCTCGAGGCAGTCGCATCGGGGTCCGCCATCGTGCACGATCTTCGCGACCAGGGCCTTGACATCGGTTCGGTCCCCGACGTTGTGCGGCTAGCGCAGGCAGGCGACCCCCGAGTAGTCCGCAGCGTTCGAAGCGCGAGCGTGAAGATCGGCGAGGTGCTCGCCACGTTGGTCAGCTTCTACAACCCCGGCAGCATCGTCCTCGGCGGCACGCTCGCTCAGCTGTCCGACGACCTGCTCGCGGGGATCCGTTCCGTCATCTACTCGCGGGCGCTGCCGCTCGCGACCCGCCGCCTGCGCATCGAGAAGACGTCACTCGGCTCAGGCGCAGGAATCCGCGGAGCCGTGCTGCTCGCCGCGCACCATGCGTTGGAGCCGGCCGGGCTCAAGAGGCTCGCCGACGGGGCGGCAAGCCTGTCGTAGCAGCAGACGACCAGGACGAGCCGCCCCCGGACGGCCGAGCGGAGCCCGCGCCTGCTGACGCCGCGGCGCCGAGGACGGGCCGAGGTGCCGAAGGGGCGAGCAGCGCGCCCTCCCGCTGCTCAGCGGGTGGTCTACACCCCGTGCGGGTTGAGGGGCCCCGGCCACGCCAGGGCGGCAGCCGGTCGACCGCGGACAGGCCAGGCCGGCGATGGCCGGCGAGCAGCCGCAGCCAGCGCGGCTCGTAGAGCAGGTCCAGGGCGTCGTCGACGTCGAGATCGGACCGGAGCTCGCCGGTGGCGATCGCTCTCCTGAGCGTGGCCGCGCCGCGCGTCCGGCGGTGAGCGAAGAACCACTCGCGGAAGGCCTCGGTCAGCGCTGGGGCGCCCTGGGGGGGCGTGTTGGCCACCAGCTCGCGGATCAGTTCACCGTTCCTGGAGCTCAACATACGGGCGACCCGGCGCATCTGAACGCGGACCGCCTCGTAGGTCGACTCGGGCAGACGGTCCGAGACGGCGTCGGTCAGCTCGACGAGCGCGTCCACAATCACCGCCGACTTCGACGGCGACCGCCGGTAGTTCGTCTGCTTGCCGACGACTGCGGCCGCCGCGATCTCGTCGACGGTGACCGAGCGCGGACCGAGCTCGCGCGCTAGGCCTAAAACAAGCGTAGGAGCGCGTCCGTGGGGGGCTAGGCAGGCGAGTGGCCTTGTAACTTTGGGGTCTTCCGGCATAAGTGTGGGTCCCGAAAGGGTTCTGAACAGGACCTTTGTGTGCTGGCGCTTGGGTAGTCGGGCACTGGGGGGCCCGGGCTGATCCGTACCCATCCCGTCGGTGCCGAGCGGGGTCTGCTGAAGGT
>DAHWPS010000105.1:0-2708 GCA_027342785.1 Acidimicrobiaceae bacterium | reverse complement strand
GAACTTCGGCAGAGCTGATCGCCTTTGGCCCGTCCTTCGTCATCCGCCAGAGCTGGGTATCGGGGATCTCGTCGCCGGCTTGGATCGTCATGAGCTGCTCCTCCTGCTCGTTGTCGAGGGGGTTCGACTGCGCAATGTTGTTCAATCGCTCACGTGCTGCGGCCACCCATGCGCTGTCCTCGGGGCTCCAGAACACGGTGATCGGGTAAGCGGGGGCGTTCATTGGTCGTCCTCGATTCTGAGATCGTACTGCCGAACGAGCGCGACGAGCTGACGGAGCTGGTAGGGCTTGGCCTGACCGCTGCGATCCTGCAGGTTGAGCTGTTCGGTGATACCCGCCCGTCCGTAGACGTGATGGCTCCCCTTGACGCGCAGCTCCTCGAACCCGAGGGTCCCATCAACCTCCGGGCGTCCACGAAGGAGACATCGGTGAAGGTGCCACCGAGAAGGCGGCCCATGAGAGCTTTCGGCTTCAGCGTCCGAACGGTACGGCTCGGGTGTGACGCGATGGCCGGTCGACCGGTGCTGCCGGTTCGCTTCCCGTCAGCTCTCAGCCACCGAAAGGGACGTGACCAGCATCGGCGCGACACGAAATGCGAGTGGTGTTGCGTTGTCGCTATTCGAACTCCCGTGACCTGCTCTGCCAGCTCAGGCAGCTGCTCGAGCTGGTGCCTCAGGCCTGAGCAAGCCTGGCCGGGGGGGCCGGGATCGGGCGACCGCTGGATTGGGCTGCTTCAAGCCACGCTCCGATGGCCGTCTCGACCTCGGCGACAGCCTCGTGGGGAGTATCACCCGTGGCGGAGCAGTACGGTAGGTCGGGTACGTCGGCCACCCAGGCGCTGTCTTCCGCACTCCAGAACACGGTGATCGGGTAAGCGGGCGCGTTCATTGGTCGTCCTCGATTCTCAGATCGTACCGGCGAACGAGCGCCACGAGCTGACGCAGCTGGTAGGGCTTGGCCTGGCCGATGCGATCCTGGAGATTGAGCTGTTCGGCGATACCCGGCCGGCCGTAGACGTGATGGCTCCCGTTGACGCGTCGCTCCTCGAACCCGAGGGTCCTCACCAACCTCCTGGCATCTGCGAATGAGACGTTGGTGAAGGTGCCGCCGAGAAGGCGGTCCAGGAGAGCCTTGGGCTTCACTGCCCGAACGGTACGGTTCGGGTGTGACAGCCATGATGATCACACCGCTCCGGAACGGGTTGGAGCAGACTCCAGGGGTGGTGGTCCCGCTGTTGGGTCTGACCCTGGTGTGTGACTGACCGACTGTGTCCTTGTAGCGAATCATCGGTTGAGCCGATGGACGCTGGGACCGGCTGTTCAGTGGCTGGCGCTCCCCGCGGCCAACAGTTTCGTCTGTCCTCCGGCGCTGATCGCTGCGACTGCGGGCTGATTGGTGCCGCCGTTCACGCCGTCCGTGTCCGCGTAAACCTGACCGGCGCTCGTCACGGCTACGCCGGATGGCCTGAAGGCTCCAGCCAGGCCGGCCAGTGAGTTGAGCTTGAACGTGGTCAGGGCGGTGTTCTGATCGTTGACGATCCGGTCGACGGCGAAGCTCCCATAGTTGGCCACGAGAACCGAACCGTCCGGGGCAGTCGCAAGGCCAGCTGGGGTGACGTAGATCGTCCAGCTGTTCACCACGTGTCCTGTCGGAGTGAATTCCACGAGGCGACGGGTGAGTGGACCCTCCAGCGCTTGGCGGGAGAGCTGGCCCACCGCGGGCTCACCAACCGGGCCTGGCGCGACCGGACGCCCAAGGCTGTCACCTGGCAGGGCCTGGCCAAGATCCTCGCCAACCCGGTGTACGTCGGGATCGTCGAGTGGAACGGCGTCCAGCATCCCGGCACCCACGAACCGCTCGTCGATCCCGAGACCTTCCGCCGGGTCCAAGAGCTGCTCGCCGCGCGCGCTGCACGGGGCACCCGCGAGCGCAAGCACCCGCACTACCTGAAGGGTCTGCTGCATTGCGGCGTCAGCGGACGGCGCCTGTCGATCCAGCACTCCAAGGGCCGCTACACCTACTTCTTCTGCCTCGGCCAGAAGAACGACCCGACCGGCACGTGCCGGGAGCGCTACGTCGCAGCCGAGGACCTCGAAGCCCAGGTCGAAGAGCTGTACCAGCGCATCCAGCTGCCGGCCTCGTGGGCCGAGCGGCTGCATGAGGAGATGGCGGCCGAGATCGTCGAACGCCAGCGCGCCGATGCCGCCCAGCGCGAGCTGCTCACCCGCCGGCTTGCCAAGGCCGAGGCCCAGCGGCGCAAGCTCCTCGACGCGTACTACTCGGGCGCCATCGACGTGCCGACCCTCAAGACCGAGCAGGCGCGCATCGGTGCCGACATCGAGGTCGCCAGGGACCGGCTCGCCGAGCTCGACGCCAATCTCGGCGAGTGGCAGGAGATCCTGGAGCTGGCGGCGACCCTCGCCACGCGCTGCGGCGACGCCTACCGGAAGGCCAACGACCGCACCCGCAAGCAGTTCAACGCGGCGGTGTTCGAGCGCCTCGACGTGAAAGACGGCCGGCTCTGCCACGAGCAGTACCGGCCGCACTTCGACGACATCTTCAGCGTGCGCGAGTTCGAATACGAAACTCGAGTGGAGACGAGGAGACTCGAACTCCCGACCTCCTGCGTGCAAAGCAGGCGCTCTAGCCAACTGAGCTACGTCCCCGCCGGCAGCACCGTCCGGTGGCACTTCATTGTAGGGCTCCT
>DAHWPS010000020.1:0-2303 GCA_027342785.1 Acidimicrobiaceae bacterium | reverse complement strand
CGCCGACCGAACCGACAACCCCGACGCCATCCGCCTTGTGGCCCAGCTTTCCGAACGCTACCGGTTCCTCCACCCCCATCTCGCCTTTCCTGACGTCTTCGCCGCCGACTCTGAAGCAGACGAGGGCTGGCAGGGCGGCTTTGACCTCGTCTTCGGCAACCCGCCTTGGGACACCCTCAGCCCGGACCAACGCGAGTTCTTCGCTCGCTACCGCCCCGGCATGCGTTCCCTCGGACCGAAGGAACAGGCAGCCGTCATCGACGAGCTCTTGGGCGATGAAGGCATCGCAGAAGAGTGGCGCGAGTATCGACGGAATCTCGTCGCTCTTGCGCACTTTAGAGCCGAGAGCGGTCGTTTCCGGATGGCTCACAGCAACCTTGGTGGAGGTGCGACCAACGTCTATCGAATGTTCATGGAGGTAGGGCTCCGGATGACCCGTCCTGGTGGCTATACGGCACAGATTGTGCCTGCAGGTCTCTATGCCGGTGCCAAGGAGGTCAATCTCCGGAAGTACCTGCTCGACCGCTGCCAACTTGTCGCCCTTTACGGCTTCAGCAACTACAAGAAGCGCTGGTTCCAGATCGACATGGCGCGCTTCGCCGCCTACACCGCCATGGCAGGAGGAAGGACCGCGTCCTTTATAACCAAGTTCGGCATGGAGGACGCCAGCGAGCTCGCAGCCGCGACCGCGCTCACGATCGACGCCGACACGATCCGCCAACAAGAGCCGCTCACCTACGCCATCCCCGAGATTCGAAGCAGCGCCGCGCTCAGCGTGAGCCAGCGGATCTACGCCGCCTGGCCGCCGTTCGGCCGCAACCTCCCCGGCCTCCCCTTTCGAGACTTCCGGCGCGAGGTCGACATGGGCAACGACCGGCACCTGTTCACGGACGACCCCTCGGGGCTGCCGGTCTACGAGGGCAGGATGATCGACCACTTCGACCACCGAGCCAAGACGTACGTCTCCGGCCACGGCAACAGCGCCGTCTGGCAGGAACGAACCTTCGCCGATCCCGAGAAGGCGATCCGGCCCCAGTGGTACATGAGGGAGAGGGACATCCCTGCGAAGGTGGGCGACCGGACTGACTACTTCCGCATCGGCTTCATGGACGTAGCCAGCCCCAGGGATCGACGGAGCCTCACCGCTGCATTGATACCGCCCAATGTCATCTGCGGCGACAAGGTGCCGACGATCCTCTTTCCAGAGAACCAGCAGTGGGCCTACATGCCCCTCCTGGCGCTTCTGAACGCGTTGGCCACCGACTGGCTCGCACGGGCCAAGCTGACGGGAGCGAAGATGAGCTACACCACCGTCGATAGCTTGCCCGTACCGCGGCTCGCGGTTGATGACCCGCGAACTGCGGTGCTCGCGCCTCTCGCGCTACGTCTCAGTTGCACCGGGCCGGAGATGACG
Organism: Acidimicrobiaceae bacterium; assembly: GCA_027342785.1. Classification (GTDB taxonomy): domain Bacteria; phylum Actinomycetota; class Acidimicrobiia; order Acidimicrobiales; family RAAP-2; genus JAJYWF01. The sequence goes on along the minus strand of DAHWPS010000020.1, from coordinate 889 downwards.
CCGTACTGGAACTCGATGAGCGAATACGGGTGGTGCGAGCCTGTGCCAGTCGACGTCGTCCCCGACGACTCCTTCACCGACGACATGAGTCGCAGTGCGGCGCGCGCACAGCTCGATGCATTCGTCGCGAAGTTTGTCTACGAAATGCAGAACGACGAATTGGTCTTCGTGCTCGATTCCTTCCCCGTCCTCAGGCGGTTCGAGGAGAAGGCCTACGGCGAGTTCCGCACCAAACAACTCGTGCTCGAGTGGTACGACAAGCTATGACATCTGTTGCGCGGTTGCCCGGACTGGAAGACGCGGCACGGTGTACTTGAGCACTGTGTCGGTCGCGGGTTTCAGAGCTGGAGCAATCGACACGTTCACGTGCACCTTCCCTGGCCGCTTCAGCGTGCTTCTCGGAGCGAACAACGCCGGTAAGACGACCGTGTGCGATGCGCTCTACCTCGCCCACCCCCATCGCTTCCCTCAGCTTCCACGACCGTCGGCGGCCGCGCTCGGTGACGCCCCGAGGGTGATCGAGGTCGGCTTCGAGTTCGAGAAGGATGACGTCGAGGGACCCCTGGGCCGGTCGCTTCTGGTCCAGTCACAACCACCCCCCAGCTGGTCCCGCTCACTTGAGCGCTCGCTCGGGAGTGTCCGGGCAGTGAACATCGACAATGGTCAGCACGTCGACAGCACCCGCCTCGTCTACCTGCCCGCGCACCGCAACATCGTGGCGCGATACTCCGAGCCCTGCTGGGAGCTGACGAGGCAGCTCGGTCAGTCTCGAGCCTGCTCGATCCGAACTCGCCCGCGGTTAGCGGGGTCGACAAGAAAGCTTCGGTGGTCAGAGTTCAGCTTGGCGATGGAAACGGACGCGGGGTGACCGAGGCGCCAGACGTTCGAG
>DAHWPS010000219.1:0-3145 GCA_027342785.1 Acidimicrobiaceae bacterium | reverse complement strand
GCCGCAGACCAGCAAGGAGATGCGATCCATGTACGACGAGCTGAAGCCCTGGGAGGAGACGAACGCCGACGGCACGTTGAACCTGAACAGCTACGCGGCCACCGCTGCGTTCGGCACGGTCTCCCTCGCTGTCGAGGTGCTGCACAAGGCCGGCCAGAAGCTCACTCCGAAGACGGTCGACGCATTCGCGGAGACCCTCGCCCTCATCATTCAGCACTGCCAGGAGTCACTCGACGTGCGCCCCTCGATGCAGGACGGCTCACACACCCGCCTTCGTGGCGCGCTTCGGACCTCGATCGAGACGATGCCGGCGCCCTTCGGGGAAGACGGCGACGCCTGGGCGGCCTGGGTCCGCAAGACCGAGAAGCGGGTGCTCTCAATCCACGCGGCGGCGCTGCGCCTGTGGAGCACGGGCGGCCAGGAGGCCGAGCCCTGGGCTGCGCTCACCGTGGCGAAGCTCGAGGCAGCGTGATACCCACAGGTTACCGTTGATTCGTGTCAGCTCTCCCCGGATAGCGTTGCCGTGTCAACCACCCCGCCCTGAAGGGCGGGGCTTGGAACGGGCTCGTCTCGTTCCAAGCCCCGACCGACAGGGCTGATTGACCAGACCAAGCCATCGACAAGGAGGTGAGACAGATGGCTACGTTGGAATCCGCAAGCGAGAAGACCCACCAGGCCGTGCTTCCTCAGCGGCCTGCTCTGGAATCCGCGTCAGCAGACAACCCCGGGGTAGGGACGAAACGGGGCGTGGACGCCCGCCGGCAACGGCGGGCAACTGGCGGCCAACATGGTCGAGGGGAGACTGCGAAGGGGCTCACCTACCCTTCGCAGCGTCACCTGTCGAAGGCAGACGAACCTGCCGAGACAGAGCAGGCCCTTACGGGCCACCTCGCAGCACCAAAGCCCGTCGTGGCCCGAGTGTTCGTGCTCGACCACGACGGCAGACCACTCGACCCCTGCCACCCCGCCCGAGCCCGCAAGCTCCTCTCCTGCAACCGGGCGGTGGTGGTCCGGCACACCCCCTTTGTCATCCGCCTCCGCGACCGAAAGCTCGCCTCGAGCGTCGTCCATCGCCTCATCGTCAAGATCGACCCCGGCTCCACGCACACCGGCATCTGCCTCGTGCGCGTCGACGAGAACGGTGCCATCAACGGACTCGCCGCGATCGAGGTCTGCCACCGCGGCCAGCAGATCCACGAGCGACTCCTCCGGCGCGCCAGCTACCGGCGCAGGCGTCGCTCGAACCTTCGCTACCGTGCCCCGCGCTTTTCGAACCGCACCCGCAAGTGTGGCTGGCTCCCACCGAGCGTCCAGCACCGGGTGGACTCGACCCTCTCTCTGGTCACGCTCCTCTGCCGTCTTGCTCCAGTGGAGAAGGTGAGCCTCGAGCTCGTCCGCTTCGACCTCCAAGGCCTCGAGCACAAAGAGATCGAAGGTGTGCAGTACCAGCGAGGGACGCTCTTTGGCTACGAGGTCCGGGAGTACCTGCTCGAGAAGTTCTCCCGCACCTGTGCCTACTGCGGGGCGAGAGGGGTCCCCCTCAACATCGACCACGTCCGCCCACGCTCAAAAGGCGGGAGCGACCGGGTCTCGAACCTCGTGCTCTCCTGTGTCGCCTGCAACGAGAAGAAGGGCGCGCGAACCGTCGAGGAGTTCCTCGCCCATGACCACGCGCGCCTTGAGACGGTCCTCGCCCAGCTGAAGCGACCCCTTCGCGACGCGACCGCGGTCAACGCCACTCGCTTTGCCATCCTCGGGGGACTTCGCGCACTCGGCCTCGAGGTCACCTGCTCTTCTGGTGGGCGGACGAAGTGGAACCGGAGCCGCTTCAACCTTCCAAAGACCCACACCACAGGTGCCCTCTGCGTCGGCGAGGTCGATGCCGTCGCCAGCTTCCCCGACCAGGTGCTTGTCGCCAAGGTGACCGGACGAGGCTCCTACGCCAGAACGAGACCGGATCGCTTCGGCTTCCCGCGCCTTTGCCTCCCGCGCCAGAAGTCCTTCTTCAGCTTTGCGACCGGGGATCTCGTCCGAGCGGTCGTGCAAAAGGGCAAGAACGCAGGCGTCCACGTTGGCCGGGTGGCGGTTCGCTCGAGCGGCAGCTTCAACATCACGACGGCTGCTGGCACCGTCCAAGGTGTCCACCACCGCCACTGCACCTTCCTCCAGCGTTCCGACGGCCGCGGTTGGTCCACCAAGCGAGAAGGAGTGCCCGATGCTGCGTAGCGCGACTACCCACTATGGAGCCGTCGAGGCGGCGCTCCTCCCGCCCCTGAAGGGGCGGGTCTCCGCGCCTGGTCGGTTGTGATGGCGATCGCCGGGTTGGTCCTTGGTATCTGCGCCGCGGTGGCTGCGGCAGTGTCGGCGTGGTTCGCTCGCAGCGCCGCCAAGTCTGCTGAAAAGACAGCCGACGCAGCGGTTAGCAGCGTCAACATCGAGAAGGAACGCCGTCACGCAGAGCTTCAGCCGGACTTCGAGGTCGTTTGTGAACGTGAGCACCGAGGAAATGAGCAATGGACGCTTCGACTCAAGCTCGTCGGGCCAGTCGAGCTCGGACACCTAGACGAGGTGGCGGTACGAATACGTGACAAGAGCGCCCACCAGTTGAAGTCGCCAGCCGACTCTGAACGGATTTGGGGACCCCTTCGCTTTGTACCAGGAACGGGCCCGTACACGACGTCCAAGCAGGGCACTGGGCGAGCGGACCAGTTCGGTCGAGAGACACGAGTCGTTCGGAAGATGCCCATCGGCGAAGCGCTTGTCTACAGTCTCGAACCGAGCCCCCCAGCACTGAGTTGGCAAAGAGATCAGTGGCAGCAGGAAGTCGGCTCGCTGCTCCGCCTCGAGATGGAAGCTCGGAGAGATGAGCATAAGCCGTGGTTGCTCTTCAAGGAGATTGACCTCGGGGCTGAATGGTCGAATCCAGCACCGTGATTGCTGGTAGCCTTCGGCGAAGGATCCAGCATCTCGGCGAGTTCAGGCGACCTCGCAGCCGGCCAGGACCCGCTCTCCGTCAATGACGGCACGGCCTGAGACGACCGCCTCGCCAGTGACCTGGGCGTTTCCACAGATCTGAGCGAGGTCACCGATCGAGGCTTGCCCGCTCACGACACACTGACCGGCGATCACGACATCGTCACCGATC
>DAHWPS010000206.1:0-47662 GCA_027342785.1 Acidimicrobiaceae bacterium | reverse complement strand
AGAAAGAAGAGCACTTCGGCCCACAGTGCACCGAAGGTCCCTTCGATCGTGATCGTTCCGGCCCCGTCAAAGACCCTGAAGAGCACGTAGGCGACGGCGGCAAGGACGATGTTGGTCGCGGGCCCGGCCAGCGACACGAGCACGCCTTGGTTGCGTGGGTGACGCAAGCGGCCGAGATTGACCGGCACCGGCTTCGCCCAGCCAAACATCCCGAGGCCGCTCAGCGCCATGACGGCAGGCACGATCAGGGTGCCGACCGGGTCGACGTGCCGGACCGGGTTCAGGCTCAGCCGTCCGGCCCGCTTGACGGTGTCGTCACCGAAGGCGAGCGCCACCCAGCCATGGGCGATCTCGTGCAGGATGATCGAGGGCACGATCACACAGAACAGGACGATCTCGGTGCCGGTGATGCGATGGGACCGCACCAAGATGGCCACCACGGTGACGATCGCGACGACCCAGATGACGGTTCGCTGGTGGTCGTGGGATCGGGGCGATCGGGACCACGGCACTCCCCCGCCGCCCGCGCTCACCCTCGACAGCCTGCTCGAGGCGGCCCCCTCACGAGCGTGCTGCGCAGGAGATGCAGCGGCGTGCTGCCGGCATGGCCTCGAGGCGCGTCTCGGGGATGGTCTGACCGCAGACCTCACAGCGCCCGTACGTCCCGTCGCGCAGTCGCGTGATGGCGGCTTCGACTTCGCCCAGTGCCTCTGCGAGCTCGGCTGCCAGCGCCTCGGCTTCACCGCGTTCGGCGGTGACCTGGCTCGTGTCGGCGAAGTTCGAATCGTAGGCAAGCCCTCCGGCATCGCCGAAACCGAGGTCGGCAAGCTGGCGCCGGAGGTCGGCCCTCTCACCTTCGAGGAGGGCTTTGAAGTCGATCGACTGGTCGGACGCCGTCGCGTCGTTGGGCATGGTGCAAGCCTAGAGCCTGGCGGAAGCACTCATGGCTCGCCGGCGCGAGGGTGGGCGGCCTCGTAGGCCCGGCGGAGATGCTCCCCGGTCACCTTGGTGTAGATCTGGGTCGTCCCGACGGATGCGTGGCCGAGAAGCTCTTGGACGACCCGGATGTCGGCACCGTGGGCCAGCATGTGGGTCGCGCACGAGTGGCGCAGTGCGTGCGGGCTCACGCGAGCATCGAGCCCAGCAGCCAGGGCGTGCTTCCGCACGATGTCATAGGCTCCCTGGCGGCTCAACCGGGTGCCCCGCGTGTTCAAGAACACTGCCTCGGCGTCACCGCGACGCTGCCAGCGTGCCGGGGTCATCCGGCCACGTCCCTCTGCCGCGAGCCACTCGGCGAGCGCCCGCCGGGCCCAGTGGCCGACCGGGACCATGCGCTCTTTGGAACCTTTTCCCGACAGGCGCAAGAGGCCCGTTGGGTTGACTGCCCGTTCGGTGGTTGCCCGCAGGTCGCCCAGGTCGTCCGCGCCTAGCTCGACGCCTACGCCGGTGCCCGCACCGGTGCCCGCAGCGGCGCCCGCGCTCGCCGGGTCCTCCAAGCCTGCGACGTGGGCCAGGTCCAGGCCGACGATCTCGGAGATGCGAGCGCCGGTCCCGTAGAGCAGCTCGAGCAGGGCACGGTCGCGGCGAGCCGCCGGGGTATCGCCGACCGGCGCGGACAAAAGAGCCGCCACCTGCCCCTCGGTCAGAGCCTTCGGCAGACGCAGCAGCGTCCGGGGAGCTGCGAGGTCTGTGGTGGGGTCACTGGCGGCGAGCCCTTCGTCCAGCATGAACCGGTGGAGCCCGCGGACCGCAGACGCACAGCGGGCCACAGAGGCCGGGCTTCGGTATGCCGCAGCCAGGCGGTCGAGATGGGCATGGACATCGTCGCGATCGGCGTCGGCGGGTGTGCGCCGGCCGCGTCCGAGGAGGGTCTGCTCGTACGCGGCGAGGTCACGGCGATATGCGAGGAGCGTGTTGCGTGCCCGGCCGCGTTCGACGGCCAGCCACGACAGGTACTCTTCGGCCGGCGTGCTGAGGGCCTGCGTCCGCAACGAAACGGCGCGGGCCGGATTTGTGGGACTCGGCCGCGTGAGGCGGTCGTCGTCAACGTTGCTCACGACGCGAAGTCGCGGCCCGAGGGTCCTTCGAGTGCCTGGCGCGCAAGGAACAGGCCGAGGATGGAAGTCTGGTCGACCAGGCGCCCCTCTGCCACGAGTGAGCCGAGCTCGGTCAAGGCGACCCGCTCGATCGACATCCAGCGCTCCTCTACACCGTGCCGGTCGGTCGCGCACGGCGTGAGCGCCGTGGCGAGGTAGATCGTCGTCACCTGGTCGCAGAAGCCCGGGGAGTTGTAGGCGCTGACCAATGGTCGGAGCTCGCCCGCCCGTAGTCCGACCTCTTCGGCAAGTTCCCGGCGTGCGGTGTCCTCGTGCTGCTCATCTGCGACGTCGCAGGTCCCCGCCGGGATCTCGAGCACCTCGCGCCAGATGGCCGGTCGCAGCTGGCGAACGAGGGTGACCATCCCGTGCTCGTCCACCGGTACGACAGCCACGGCCCCGGGATGATGGACGACGAAGCGCTCGAACTGCTCGCCGTCAGGGGAGGAGAACGTCGCCCGGCCGACGCTGAAGAGCCAGGAGTCGAGCACGCGCTCCTCGCTCACGCGGAGAAAGCCCTTCACCGGGCTTTCTCCCACCGAGCTTGCCTCCGCCGGGCTCGTGGCATGACGGCGAGCGCCTGCGGGCCCCGGCGAATCCGGGCTCGGCACCGGACTCAGCGGGCGGCGCCGAGGTCGGCCATGTCGATGAGGCGGGGCTCGCGCCCGTCAGCCCGATCGCACGCGGCCGCCACCAGCTCGCGAAACAAAGGATGTGGCCGGTTCGGGCGGCTCTTGAACTCGGGATGAGCCTGGGTCCCGACCCAGAACGGATGACCGTCCAGCTCCACGAATTCAACGAGCCTCCCGTCGGGAGAGGTTCCCGACGCCACCAGCCCGGCCTCCTCGAGCGCTTTGCGGTAGCGCGGGTTCACCTCGTAGCGATGGCGATGGCGCTCCGTCACCGAGTCGCACCCGTAGGCGGTGGCGACACGGGTGCCGGGGACCAGCTTTGCCTGGTAGGCGCCTAGTCGCATGGTGCCACCCTTGTCGACGACATCGGCCTGGTCGGGCATGAGGTCGATCACCGGGTACGAGGTGAGCGGATCGAACTCCCGAGAGCTCGCGCCGTCGAGCCCGGCGAGGTGCCGAGCGACGTCGATCACCATGACTTGGAGGCCCAGGCACAGGCCCAGGCACGGAATGCCGTGCGTCCTCGCGTAGGCGACGGCCGCCACCATCCCTTCGATCCCTCGCTCGCCGAAACCTCCGGGGACGACGATGCCGTCCATCGAGTGAAGGCGGTCACCGCCCAAGAGGTCGGGGACCGCCTCTGCATCGATCCATTCCAGCACCACTTGGACCCCCAAGTGGAAGCCGGCATGACGCAGCGCCTCGACCACTGAGAGATAGGCGTCGGGCAGGTAGACGTACTTGCCGACGACGCCGATGCGCACGGTTCGGTCGGCTGATTCGATCCGATCGACCAGGAGCTCCCACTCGCTCAGGTCGACGGGATGATCGGCGGTGGGGATCCCGAGCGTCCGGCAGACGACGGCGTCGAGCCCCTCTCGGTGCAGGACCAGCGGGATCTCGTAGATGCTGGGAGCGTCGACCGCGGAGATCACGGCTTCCATGGGGACGTCGCAGAGCAAGGAGATCTTGCGCTTCAGGCTCTCCGAGATGTCGTTGTCGCTGCGGCAGACGATGACATCAGGCTGGATCCCACGACCCCTCAGCTCGGTCACCGAGTGCTGGGTCGGCTTGGTCTTGTGCTCTCCGGAGGGAGCGAGGTAGGGGACGAGGGTGAGGTGGACATAGCACACGTTGTCCCGACCGATGTCCCGCCGGAACTGTCGGACCGCCTCGATGAACGGGACGATCTCGATGTCGCCGACGGTCCCGCCGATCTCGACGATCACGATGTCGACGTCCTCGGTGGCCAGGCGACGGATACGGTCCTTGATCTCGTCGGTTACATGAGGGATGACCTGGACCGTCTTGCCGAGGTAGTCCCCCCTCCGCTCCTTGGCGATCACCTGGGAGTAGATCGAGCCCGTCGTCGTGTTCGAATTCCGGTTGAGGCACTCGTCGATGAATCTCTCGTAGTGACCGAGGTCGAGATCGGTCTCGCCGCCGTCCTCGGTCACGAACACCTCGCCGTGCTCCCCAGGGTTCATCGTGCCCGGATCGACGTTGATGTAAGGGTCGAGCTTGCACATGGTGACACGCAGCCCGCGCGACTTGAGGAGGCGACCGAGAGAGGAGGCGGTCAGCCCTTTGCCCAAGGAGCTGGACACGCCACCGGTCACGAAGACGTACTTGGTCATGGGAGGGCGGCTCCTCCGGGACCACCCCGCTGCTCGTGTCGTCGCCGCACTCTCATACGCTAATCCACGAGACCGGCCTTCGTGGTGGACGGTCGATCCCTGCCCGCGGCCGCCAGGAGCTCTTCGGCGTGGGCTCGGGCAGTGGGGCTGTCGGGATGGCCGGAGAGCATGCGAGACACTTCGATGACCCTCTCGGCAGGGCTCAGCACTCGTACCTGGGCGAGCGTCCGGCCTGTCGTGACAACCTTGGCGACGGTGACGTGATGGTCCGCGGCGGCGGCCACTTGGGGCAAGTGGGTCACGACCAGCACTTGGCGCCGGGTTGCCAGCTCCTGTAGGGAGCTGGCCAGCGCACGTGCCGCCTCCCCACCCACACCTGCGTCGACTTCGTCGAACACCACCGTGCCGGGACCGTCGAGGGCCACGAGGCGGATCGCAAGCATGGTGCGCGAGAGCTCACCGCCTGATGCCACTCTCGCGAGCTCCTGGACGGGCTCGCCCGGATTGGCGCCGAAGAGGAAGCGGACGCGATCGCCGGCTCGATCGGCCGAGCTGCCTTCTGAACCGTCATCCCCGGACCCCGCGGGGCCACCCACGGCGACCTCGAAGCGGGCCATGGGCATCCCGAGGGTCCGAAGGCGGGCCTCGACGTCGCGTGCGAGCTCTGGTGCCGCAGACCGCCGGAGCTTGCCCAGTTCGTTCTCGGCAGCGACGAGCGAGCGCTCGACCTGGCTCCGACGGGCCAGGAGGTCAGCGGCGAACGCTCCTGCCTGCTCCAGCTCCTCCAGGCGGCGGCGGAAGCGCTCCCTCTCGCCGAGGACCTCGGACAGCGTGGCACCGTACTTGCGCCGCAGCTCGGCCAGGAGTCGAAGGCGCTGCTGCACTTCTTCGAGGCGGTGGGGATCGTCCTCCCAGGACTCCGAGGCCCTCCGGAGGTCGCTGGCAAGGTCGGTGAGCTCGGCGGCAGCAGCCCGCAGGCGCTCCTCCCACGATTGGAACGCTTCGATGGCGCCGATGGCCTCGACCGCCCGGGCGAGGAGAAGAGCGACGGGTAGCGGCTCTCCGGCTGCGCCTGCCTCAGGTTCGCCGTCGAGAACGGCGAGCACCGCGCGCACCGCGGACCGGCGCTCTTCGAGCCCGGCGAGGTGGTCGCGTTCGGCGCGCAAGGCGTCCTCTTCGTCGGGGCCGGTGATCGCGGCCCGGTTGATTTCGGCGAGCTGGTACTCGAGTACTTCGGCCTCGCGCCGGCGCGCCTCCTCATCCCCGCCCAGGAGCGCGAGGTCGGCGTCGAGATCACGGAGCTCCCGGCGCGCCTCGCGGCGCCTATCGGATTCGGCACCGGCACCGGCACCGGCATAGGCGTCCAGCGTCCGGCGCTGTGCGGCGACCGAGAAGAGCGACTGGTGATCGTGCTGGCCGTGGATGTCCACCAAGCGAGCGCCGAGCTCGGCAGCCGCGGCGAGCGGCACCATACGACCATCCCGCCAGGCGCGCGATCGCCCCGCCGCAGGGAGCGAACGCGCCAGGACGACTTCGCTGCCGTCGTCCCCGCTGCCGTCGTCCCCGAAACGGACTTCGACGAGCGCCTCTCGTGTCCCGTCGCGCACGATCCCCGGCGCTGCCTGCCCACCGAGCACGAGCTGGAGTGCTTCGACGAGAAGCGTCTTGCCGGCTCCGGTCTCTCCGGTCACGGCGGTCATCCCTGGACCGAAGCGCAGTGAGACGTCGTCGATGACCCCGAGGCCGCGCACCCGCAAGTCGCTCAGGACCAGCGCCACGTCAGCGAGGTCCTCCGGAGGGGTCGGTTGTCGTGTTGCCCATCGCAGACATGGTGCGGACGAAGAGCTCCCCCAGGTTGCGCTTCCCGGCATGGACCAGCCGGAGCGGTTCGTCCGCCAGCCGGCAGCGAACTTCACTACCGGGCTCCAGTCGTCCGACTGACCTGCCGTCGACGACGAGGACGGCCGGTCTCGATGCGGTGACCGTGATCGTGACCGACTGGGAAGCGTCGAGGACCATGCTCCGGTCGATGGAAAAGTGCGGGGCGACGGGGGTCACGATCATGGCTCGCATTCCAGGTGCCACGACCGGCCCGCCGGCCGACAGGTTGTACGCAGTCGAGCCGGTCGGGGTCGCCACCAGGAGGCCGTCGGCCCGGTAGGTCGGCCCCGGAGCCCCGTCGAAAGAGGTCGCCAAGTGGACCATATGGCCCGGAACGGTCTTCTCGACCACGACCTCGTTGACCGCCATCCACTCCCTTGCAGTCTCTCCAGACGGCGGTGAGCCCGGTGCGGGGAGCTGGGCGGTGGCGCCGGAGGTGAGTCGCCCGCCGACGGTGACAGCCAGGACTGAGCGGGGCTCCACCTCGATCTCTCCGGCGATGGACCGGCGGAGGACGTCGTAGAGCTGTTCGGGTTCGGCGTGGAGGAGGTAGCCCACGCGGCCGAAGTTGACACCGAGCACGGGGATGCGGGCGGCATAGGCGAGCTGCGCCATGCGAAGAAACGTGCCGTCGCCCCCGAAGCTCACGGCCAGGTCCGCACCTTCGAGGGCGGCCGCAGGCAAGTCGTTGGCGGGTGCGGCGGTGCCCTCGTCGCGGGTGTCGGGCAGTCGCAGGAGCCGAACCGCATGGCCTTGCGAGGTCAGCCACTCGCCGGCCTCGGCGGCGAGCGCCGCCGTCTCGGGGCGGTCGTGGTTCACCAGGATCGCGATCGCGGCCACGGTACGCCGGTCCTTCAAAGGTCCGGAGCGGACGGTACCGGCACCGTCGTCGGGTGGCTCGCCTCGTCGCAGGACCGGACCGCTGCCCAGAGCGCGCCGTCGACGTCGTCCAGCGCACCGGGGTCGGCGCCGGCTCGTGCATGAAGGAAGAATTCCCTGTTGCCCGACGGACCGGTCAGCGGCGAAGGCATGACCCCCATCATGGCGGCTCCGGCGTCTTGGAGCGCGCACGCCACCGCCGAGAGGGTCGCGTACCAGGTCGCCGGAGCGCGCACGACCCCCCGGCCGCGTGAGACTTCCGAGCGGCCGGCTTCGAATTGGGGCTTGACGAGGAGGATGGCGTCGCCCCCGGCACGCACCAGTGGACCGAGGAGCACCGGGACGACCTTGGTGAGCGAGATGAACGACAGGTCGGCGGTCACCATGTCGACCGGCTGCCACTCGCTTTCGGCGGCTGGGCCCGATGCGGGGTCGCGCGCGCTGCCGGTGATCTCGTCGTGTGAGCGCGCGTCGTATGAGCGCGCGTCGTGTGACAGTTCGGCATCGAGGAGCAGCTCGGGGGTGACATCTCTGATGTTGGTTCGCTCGATCACCACCACTCGGGGGTCTGCTCGGAGGCGGGCATCGAGCTGTCCCCACCCGACGTCGACGGCGAGCACGCGCCGGGCTCCGAACTGGAGCAGGCAGTCGGTGAACCCACCGGTCGACGCGCCGGCATCGAGCACCCGCCGGTCGCGGACGTCCACGTCGAAATGCGCGATCGCCGGTGCGAGCTTGTCGCCGCCCCTGCTTGCAAAACGCCGGCCGCCGGGCGCAATCTCAATCGGTTCGGCGGGAGAAACAAGCCGTGAGGGCTTGCCGGCCGGCGCACCCCCGACGGTGACTCGCCCCGCTTCGATCGCCTCCTCAGCCATGCGGCGGCTGGCGACAAGCTTCCGCCGTACCAGCTCGGCATCCAGGCGATGACGCCGTGCGGGCTTCAGGGCAACCGCCTCGCGTCGTGCCTTGGTCGGTTCGCGATGTCCGTGGTCCGTCTCAGGAGGTCTACGCGCGTGAGGGCGGCGCGCCCGCCGACCGCTTGGCGGTGGCCTTCCTGGTCCCCGCGGCCTTCTTCGCGGCAGTGGCCTTCTTGGCCCCCGCGGCCTTCTTGGCCCCAGTGGCCTTCTTCGTCCCCGCGGCCTTCGTGGTCCCCGCGGCCTTCGTGGGGGTCGTGGTCTTCTTGGCCGCCTCGGCGTGGGTGACCGTCCGCTTGGCGGCCTTGGCGCGGGAGGCGGCCCGAGTGGCGACATTGCGGGCCGCGGCCTTCGAGCGGTCGACCGTCTGGCCGGCCGACCCGGCTGCGGTGGCCGTGGCTCGCCGTCCGGTGGCCGCGGAATGCTTCAGGATGTCAGCCGCCTGCTTGGCGACTCTGTCGGCGTCGATCCCGAGGGAGTCGAGCTGCGTCGCCACCTCCGAGCGGATGAGATGGACCAGCCCTTCCGCTGCTCGCCTGCTCCGCTCGACGAGCTCGTCGACTCGCTGCTGAGCCTGTCCTTGCTGGTGCTCGCCCGCGCCGGCAAGTTCGCGGACGATCTCTTCCGCTCGTGCTCGAGTGACCTTCCCGAGGACGGCACCGGCTTCGACGTACTTTCGGAACCCATCGCTTTTGGCCATAGACCCACGCTAATCCTCAATCCGGCCGGCTCGCCACCGGTCTCGTCGGATGATCTGCCAGGTGGTCACCGGGCACTGTGCTCCTTGGAGGCGTGCCTCGGTTGCCGGGAAATGCCTCAGCCGCCGCGGCGTGCCTCAGTCGCCGCGGCGTGCCTCAGTCGCCGCGGGTGCCGACCTCACCACGGCCGCGAGATCGTCCCCCACGAAATGGGCGACCGCTCGTTCTCTGGACTCCCCTGCTGCGAGGACGCGTAGCGAAACGGAGTCCTTCTTGCCACTCTCGCAGTGCTCACCCCTACCGGCCTCGCCGGCAGGGTGTGCTGCGGTAACGCCCGACAGGACAAGGGCATATGGCGCGCCCAGCTCGTGGGCGAGCAATCCGTCCGTCGAAGGGCGGTCTCCGACGACGGCCACGATGTCGAGCCCCCGGTCCGACGCCACGCTCCGGACCAGCGACGCGAACGGCTCATGCGGTTTGCCGGCAACGAGTGGCACCGCTCCCGATGCGGTCGCCACGGCGGCCAGCAGTGCGCCCGAGCCGGGCAGTAGTCCGTCAGGGGTCGGGTGGGTGGGGTCTTCGTTGGTCCCGATGAGGCGTGCACCGTCTCTCACGGCTCGCATCGCCCGCGCAATGCCTTCAAAGTCGAAATGCCGGGTCCAGCCCACTACGACGGCGTCAGCCGGAGCCCGATCCACGATGGTCACCGGTCTCGCCTCCAGCGCTTCGAAAACTCCCCGGTCGGCAAGCGGCAGAACGCGCCATCCCGACTCGACCAGTGCCGCTGCTGCCTGAGCCGACGTCACCAGGTCGTCGGGGCCGGCCAGGATCCCGGCTCGGGCCAAACGGGCGAGCAGCTCGCTCACGGTCGGCGAGGCATTGTTGGTCGCGAAGAGCACGTCGTTGCCGTTTGCCCTGAGGTCTTTGATGGCATCAGCTGCGCCGGCGATCGGTTCGCCGGCCAACCACACGACACCGTCGAGGTCGATGACCCACAGACCCGGTCCTGCGGGGGGCCAGGACGCAGTCGGAGAGCAAGTCGCCGGCGAGGAAGTCGCCAAAGAGGAAGCCCTTGCCAAAGGCACCGGGATCCAGCTGCCGCCGCCCGGGGCACTGCGCCCTCGTCGTCGCATGTCGGAGCCAGGTTACCTGCGACCCGTCCGCCTGCTCTACGCTGCGGAATGGTCCGGTTCGCCAGACCGGGAGCTGGTCCGAGCGCACGGCGGGAGGCATGGGGGCAATCCTCTTCACAGGGGTCACCAAGACCTACGGCGACACGCTGGCCGTCGACCACGTGACGCTGTCCGTCGCCGACGGCGAGCTGCTCGTCCTGCTCGGGCCCTCGGGGTGTGGCAAGACGACCTTGCTTCGCCTGGTCGCAGGACTGGAGGATCTCGACGAGGGCACCATCACAATTGGTGGCACCGTCGTGAACGACATCGAGCCCAAGGATCGCGACGTGGCGATGGTCTTCCAGAGCTACGCCCTCTACCCCCATCTCACCGTGGCCAAGAACATCGAGTTCCCCCTTCGCCAACGGGGCATTGCGCGCGAGGAGCGGCTGCGCCGGGTGAACGACGTGATGCAACGGGTCGGCATCGAGCAGATGGCCGGTCGCAAGCCGGGGCAGCTCTCGGGTGGACAGCGACAGCGCGTGGCGCTGGCTCGGGCCATTGTCCGCGATCCGCAGGCGTTCTTGATGGACGAGCCCCTCTCGAACCTGGACGCGGCGCTCCGGGTCCAAACCCGTGCCGACATCGTGTCGCTCCAACAACGCCTGGGCACGACGACCCTGTACGTCACTCACGATCAGGTGGAGGCGATGACCATGGGTCATCGCATTGCCGTCATGAACCACGGCTCCCTGCAGCAGGTCGCGCCCCCGCAAGAGGCCTACGACCGCCCGGCCAACACTTTCGTGGCTGCGTTCTTGGGCAGTCCGGGCATGAACCTGCTGCCGGCGACCCTCGGCAGCCCGATCTCGGTCGGTGAGCCGGCCAACGGAGGCGATGCAGTCGAAGGGTTGGATGTGCTGGATGTACCCGGCGGCACGATACCCCTCCCCCGCTCGCTTGCCGGTGCCGCCCGCTCCAATTCGAAGCTCATCGTGGGCATTCGACCGGAGGCCTTGGCCGTTTCTGATAACGGCAGCATGGATGCCTCGGTGGTGATCGTCGAGGCCCTTGGCGCGGAGGCTCTCGTCATGTGCGAATTGCCCGACGAAAGCCAGCTCGTGGTGCGCCAGGATGCCGATCGGGCGCGTCCGAGGATCGGGGACAAGATCCGGGTGAGAGCTGATCCGACGGGTGTCCACCTGTTCGACGCCGACACCGGGCTCCGGGTCGAGGACGGGTCGTGATCCGGCCGAACGTCCCGGCCCGCCGCGTGACCAAGAGGAGCCGGCGACTACGCGAGGCCGGGCTTGCCTACCTGCTCGTCCTCCCGGCGCTCACCGTGTTCGCAGCGTTCGTCTTCTATCCGTTTTTCCGGAACTTCAAACTGGCGCTCTACCAGGCCTCGCCGTACCCGGGTCAGCCAAGCCATTACGTCGGGCTGCACCAAGTCGGGCAAGTCCTGACGTCCAGCAGCTTCCTCCAGAGCCTGGTTACCACCTTTCTCTTCGTCGTGCTGGTGGTTCCAGCAGGGCTGCTGGTCGGCCTGTTCCTGGCAGTGGTCGCCCACCGCAAGCTTCGCGGTATCGCCGTCTACCGAGTCATCTTCTCGTCGACCGTCGTCACGTCGGTGGCGGTCTCGGCGCTCGTGTTCTACTCGCTCATGAACCCGATCGTCGGGCTCCTACCGTCGATCGGGATCAACCCGCACCCGCCGATCCTGGAGAACTCCACGTGGGCGCTCCCCGCCATCGCGCTGATGGCGGTCTGGCAGTTCATCGGGCTCTCGTTCATCATCATGTCGGCCGGACTGCAGTCAATCTCCGAAGAGGTCCTCGAAGCGGCTCGCGTCGACGGAGCGTCGCAGTGGACGGTGTTCTGGAGGGTCACGGTGCCGCTGCTTTCTCCCACGCTGTTCTTCGGCGTTGTCGTGGCGACCATCTACGCGTTCCAGACCTTCGGACAGATCGACATCCTCATCGGCTACCAGAACGCCGCATACGAGCACGTCAACGTCCTCGTCTACAACATCTACACGACCCTTGTCTACGGAGAGAACCCCGGGGTGGCGGCGGTGATGTCCATCGCCTTGTTCCTGATCACGCTGCTCGTGACCCTCCTCCAGCTCCGGTTCATCGAGCGACGGGTGCAGTATGCCCGCTGAAGCCCCCAGTGCCGGTCGCACCAGCGCGCCCCGAGGGGGCCTTCGTGCGAAGCGGCGCCGCCGGACCCGCCTTGTCGTGCGTTACGCGCTCCTCACCCTTGGCGCGCTCATCGTCCTGTTCCCCATCTACATGACGGTCGTGAATTCGCTTCTCACCCCCGTGTTGCTGGACAGCCGACCACCGGTGCTCTTTCCGTTCCACCCGGAGTGGAGCACGTACACGACCGCCTGGAGCGAAGGCCATCTCGGTCTGTACCTGCGCAACTCGATCATCCAGACGGTGATCATCGTGTGCGGACAAGTGGTCACCGCTGTGCTGGCCGCGTACGCCTTCGCGTTCCTGCGGTTCCCATTCCGGCGGACCCTGTTCATCGTGTTCCTCTCCACCCTGATGATCCCGTTCGAGGTCACGATGATCACCAATCTCGAGACCGTCAACAGTTTCGGGTGGTTCAACACGTTCCAGGGGCTCACGGTGCCGTTCCTGGCGACGGGTTTCGGGACCTTCCTCCTGCGTCAGGCCTTCCTGCAGATCCCCCGGGACCTCCAAGAGGCCGCCGCGCTCGACGGGTACGGCCACTGGCGCTTCCTCATGCGCGTCGCCGTCCCCCTTGCTCGCCCGACGGTCGCGGCGCTGGCCATCTTTTCGTTCCTCGGCTCGTGGAACCAGTACCTCTGGCCGCTGCTCGTCACCGGTGACAACAACAGGATCACGACGGTGCAGATCGGCCTAAAAGCCCTCCAGGGGAACCAGCTCCAGGACCTCAACGTGACGCTGGCCGGGGCGGTCATTGCCGTGGTGCCGCTGTTCGTGCTCCTGGTGGTGTTCCAGAAGCAGCTCGTACGCAGCCTGACGGCGGGAGCGGTCAAGTAGGGACGGCAAGGAGGTTCGGCGTTCGGCGTTCGCACTCGCAACGCCGGGTAGCGGTACTACCATGGCGTCATGACCCATGCACTGCTCGGACCACCGGGAGCACGGCCGCGAAGTGGAGGTGCAGGCCGGCGTGCCGGTGCCCGCCCGCTCCCCGTCCGGCGGGTCGCCGTCGTCGCCGTGGGCCTGTGTGCGATGGCCGTCACCCTCGCGGCGTGCGGGAGCAGCACCTCGACGTCCTCCGCACCGAAGACGGCCGCTGCGACGTCCTGCCCGCTCTCGAGCCTGGACCGGGTCACCAAGCCGGTGGACATCACCTTCTGGGAAGCGATGAGCCAGGCCAACGGCACCACCTTGAAGGAGCTCACCACACAGTTCAACGCCTCCCAGAGCAAGGTGCACGTCACATTGGTGGACGAGAACAGCTACACAGCCATCTGGCAGAAGTACGTTGCCGGCTTGAGCAGCGGGCAGGTCCCCGACCTTGCACAGCTCACACAGACCGACCTCCAAGCGGCGATCGACACGCATTCGTTCCTGCCGGCCCAGTCCTGCATCGATGCCGCGCACTACTCCACCTCGGACTTCGTCTCGCGCGCCCTTTCCTACTACCAGGTCGACGGCGTCCAAGAGGCGCTCCCGTTCGCGGTTTCCCTTCCTGTCGTGTACTACAACAAGCAAGCGTTCACGGCCGCCGGCCTCAACCCCGACGACCCCCCGCTCACACTTCCCGCCTACCTGTCCGACGCGGCTGCGCTGAAGGCTCACGGCAGCGGTTCGGCACTCGTGCTCGACTCATGGCACCTGGAGACGTGGCTGGCGACGGCGAACCAGCTCTTCGTCAACAATGGGAACGGACGGACGGCGCGCGCCACGAAAGGAGTATTCGACACGGCGACGGCCAAACAGATCTGGACGGACCTCGATCATTTGGTCCGCTCGGGTGACGCAGTGACGAACCCCTCGTCGGGCCCCGACGCGTTCGACAACCTGCTCGGGCTCGGGGACGGCAAGTACGGGATGACGATCGACTCGTCTGCCGACTTGGGGACGATCACCCAGCTCCTGAGCAGCTATCCACATGTCACCATGGGCGTCGGGCCGTTCCCGGTCCTGAGCAAGAGCCTCCACGGGGGCGTGGAGCCGGGCGGGTCGGCCATCTACATCTCCGCCAAGGTCCCCGCGGTGCAGCAGGCCGCGGCGTGGGAGTACGAAGCGTTCTTGGACAGCAGCGCGAGCCAGGCCACCTGGGCGGCAGGCACCGGCTACATCCCAGTGCGTAAGTCCTCGGTCCAGAGCTCGACCATCAAGAAGCTCTGGGCCACCAACCCCGGGTTCAAAGTCGCCTACACAGAGCTCGTGGACGGCCCGACCACGCTGGCGACGACCGGCGCCGTGATCGGCCCCTACCCGACAGTCCGCACCGACATGCTCGATGCCGAGGAGAGCATGTACCAGCAGAACGTCTCTCCGGCGACAGCCCTGAAGAACGCCCTCCGCAAAGTCGATGCCACAATCACGTCCTACAACCAGCGGATCGGCGTATCCTGATTCCTGCATTCGTGTACCGAGCGGTACGCCTTTTGAGGAAGGCGGACCGTCGATGACGAGTTGGATGCTCCGCGCTCTCAAGGGAGCGATCGCTGCTGTGCTCTCGTGCGGGGTGGTGGCATTGCCTCTGGCCTTGGTGAACCTCTCGCCCCTGGCGGCAGGCGCCGCAAGCGCTCCCGGGCCCAATGCCGTCGTCGCCTTCGGGAGCTCCGCGGCGGTGTCGGGCGCGGGGAACCAGACCGGGATGCCCGGGCCCAATGTGGCGATCGCCGCCACCCCCACAGGAGACGGCTACTGGGTGGCGGCATCCGACGGGGGTGTGTTCAGCTACGGCGGCGCCCAGTTCTACGGTTCGATGGGCGGTCGGCCGCTCAACCAGCCGGTGGTCGGTATGGCCGCGGTCCCCGGTGGCGGGGGCTACTGGCTGGTCGCCGCCGACGGAGGGATCTTCAGCTTCGGCGACGCCCCCTTCTACGGGTCGACCGGGAGCATGTCGCTTGCACAGCCGGTGCAGGGCATGGCCGCAGTCCCCGGCGGTGGTGGCTACTGGCTGGTCGCCGCCGACGGAGGGGTGTTCAGCTTCGGCGACGCCCCCTTCTACGGGTCGGGCACGGGCAGCCCGATCACGGCCCCGGCGGTCGGGATCGCCTCGCGTCCGGGCGGCTACTGGATCCTCTACGGTCAGATCGCCAGCCTGGGCAGTCCTCTCGGCCAGGAAGAGGTGCTGGCCCGCCTCGGATACCTCCCTCTCTCCTGGACGCCCCTGGGCTTCTCATGGCGATGGGCCGGCATCCCATCCCAGCTCGCAGGGCTCTGGGCACCCGGCCAGTACAACACGGTCCTCGAAGGTGCCATCTGGGCCTTCGAGGCGGTCGTCGGGCTGCCGACGGACGGCCAGATCACCAGACCTGAGGTGAGCGCGCTCACAGCGGCTGCACACGATCCCGCCGCCAACATGAACCCGAACGGCTACACGTATTCGCTTGCCCAGGAGCACAGCGGCACTCCGACACCTGAGACCTTGACCGTCTGGCACACAGGCACGGTTGTGCAGTCGACGTTGGCCAACACCGGAATTGCTTCCACACCGACGACACTTGGCACGTTCCCCGTCTACCTCCGCTATCGCAACCAGGTGATGACCGGCCTCAACCCGACAGGCACGCCATACGCCGACCCTGTCCAGTACGTCTCGTACTTCAACGGAGGGGACGCGATCCATTACATGCCACGCGCCCAGTACGGCTACCCCCAGAGCCTGGGCTGCGTGGAGATCCCTCTCGGGCCGGCATCCGTGGTCTGGCAGTACACGTACTACGGGAGCCTCGTGACCGTCACACCTGCCTGAGGATCGCCCACGGGAGCTCCGGCGGCCAGCCGGCAGCCATCAGGACCCGGCTGCCGGGGCGGTTGGTCTTGGGCTCGGCGACGCCATCCGCCCACAGCGGGGCGCGATCGTCGAGTCGCTGATCACCCGACTCCCACTGGACGTCCAGTTGCAGCTCCCCACCGAGCACCCGTGGTGCCGCAGCGAAGGGGTCCGTAAGGTCGACCCGGCGATCTCCCGCCACGCGAAGCTGGTCGATCCGCTCCAAGAGCCTCCACTCGGGTTCTCGGTAGGTGCGCAAGTCGTCGGAGACCATCGTGAACGCGCCGGTCCCGATGGCCGTTGCTGCCATCACGAGACGCTCGTTGGGTCCCAGCTTGGATCGGGAGCGACGCAAGAGGAGGCAATCTGGATCGTTGAGCCAGAGCCTCCGGTGCATGGGGGCTCGCAGCAGGGTTGCCGAGAGCGTGGCCCGAGCGGACGGCATGAGATCCGAATAGCCGGGCAGCCTGACGACCCCTGGGCGCCATCGAGGCGCGGTGTCTGCAGAGACCCTCATCGCGTCCACCAGGCCCACACCCTGGGCGAGAGGCATGCCGCACCCGAGCAAGACGGCGTCTGTACCAATCCCGTCGCGGACGGCTTGGAGCCCCATCCTGAGCGCTTGCGCCCGCGTGAAGCGATGGCCCGCAGCCCGGCGCGCAGGCATCGCCGCGGCGTAGCAGAAGTCGATCTTGTGGAACGCCCATCCTTGCTCGGCAAGGTCGTGGTACGTCACTCGGAGGTGGTCGAGAACGTCGAGCCGCGTCGTGTCGAGGGCGTAGGCCCAACCGTGCCAGGCCTGAGGATTCCACATCGCCCGGCAGGGCGCCTCCGACGACCGGCTCACGCCGGGGGCGTGTGCCATCCATTCGGGATGCCGACGGGCTAGGATGCTCGATGGAGAGGCGACGAACGGCGCCGTCCAGATCCCGGCGCGCATGCCGCGGTCGGTGATCGCCGCGGCGAGATCCTCGGGACGGTCCTTCTCGAAGCGGCTGTTGGGCACGAGCCAGTCCCCCACCGAGGCCTGGTAGCCATCGTCCAAGTGGAAGACGTCCAACCCATGGGATCCGGCCAGCTCGAGGTTCGACCGGCAGGCCTGTGGGGTCAATTTCCAGAAGTACTGGTACCAAGAGCTCCAACCGAAGACGTTCCTCGCGCCCGTCCGAGCCCGAGCTTCGCTCCCGCAGTGGTCGAGGTACTCCGAGTAGAGCTGTCCCGGATCACCCGTGGCGTACCAGAGGGGGTCGAGACGTCGTTCTTCCCCGGGAGCCAGACTGACCGAGTCGAACAGCGCGAAGGCGGCTGCTCCGCTACTGGTCGCCAGGATGGTCGAGAGGTGCTGAGCACCATCGAGAAAGCCGATCAGCCCCGACACCTGGGAGGTGCCAGCGATGCAACCGTCGGCCATCAGGAGGAACTGGTCGCCGCAGACGGCACGACCGGCCAGCTCGGGCACGGCGTGGTACGTGCCGCGTACCCACGCCGGCGCCAGGCGGCGGCTTGGTCCGACATCGGTCACGAGCTTCCGCCCGACCGGAGACCAGCTCTGCCAGCCGTGCTCGAGGAGGAGGCGGGGATGAGCATCGAACAGCACCCGCACCCGCTCCAAGGCAACGGTGCCTTGGGTGCGACGCGCGCGGTTGCTGACGACCAGGTCGAGCCTCCGTCCGGACCCCAGTTCGGTTTCGGTCACCGAGAGCTGGAGTGGACCGGCAACCCATTGGCGCGACCGTTCGGCCAGTCGAGCGTTCTGGTGCCACCGCGTCGGTAGGGGCGAAGGCCACGAGCCCTCCGTCCCGACGTCGATGCCGACGTCGAGGACGTCCACTACCGGACCTGCGGGCGGGCTGGGTCGGTGCTGTGCCAGTCAGGGTCAAGCTGGCGGAGGAACAGCTCACACCTCTCGGCCTCCTCTACCTCACCGAGCTCTGCAGCAGCACGTCGGAGCGCGTCGAGCGAGGAGAGAAAGCCGCGGTTCTCGACGTGCTCCCATCGAACCCTTCCCGAGCCTTTCCAGCCGGCAGCTCGCAACGCATCCAGCCCACGGTGGTACCCGACGCGGGCATAGGCGTAGCGCACGACCGGTGTGCGCTCCTCCCTGGCCAACAGTGCCCAGATGTTCAGGCAGCCAGGCCACTTCGCCGCCACGGCACGCAGCGACCGCAGGCGGGCCTCTGGCTCTTCGGTGCTGGATGCGCGCGCCAGCTCATCCCGCAGGTCCGGGGCGATCGCCGGCAGGACGGTCTCGGGGTCACCCGCCGTCAGTGATACCGGGTGCGTGCTCATCGGGTCATCCTGCCGACATCCACGAGCTCGGTCCAGTGTCGTGTTTCCTGGGTGCTCCGAGAGCGTGCCGTGTTGAAACTCTGATGCAACGTCAGGACCCGGTAGGCGTGACGCCTGCGGTGTTCGACACCGAAGGGTCGAGGTTGCCGGCAGGACCCTGTCCGAACAGCCACAACAGATTGCCGGTGATCTTCTGGAGCATCGCGTTCGGGCAGCTCTTCCCCGAGGGTAGGCAGGGGTTGAGCGCATTGATCCAGTTCACGGTCCCACTCTGGAACACGCCGCCGTGCCCGGTGGACTCGGTGTAGTACGTGGTGTCGGCGTAGGTGTCTGTCCCCCAGGTCCCCTGGTTCGTGTAGGCCTCGTTCAGCGGTACGGGGGAGTGGGCCAGGACCTCGAGGTCTGTCGGCGACGCTGTCGGGTTCACGTGCTGGATGTCAGATGCCACGACGCCGGCCACGCTCGACCCGTCGCTGAGCCCGGTCCCCTTGAACAGCCAGGATGTTGCCTGATGGACGACGAGCGGCACCGCTTTTGCGCCGGGATCCATGTAGCCGCTGTACTCACCACCGACCAGCGCTGTCGGCGGGTCATTGGTGGGTGGTGTCGCGAACGTATTGCCGGTCACTGTCGCTGTCTGGCCGGTGCCGTTGAGCGGGTCCTCTGTCGAATTCCGGTAATCGACCTCTTCGCGGTCCGGGCCGAGCGGCGAGGACTGGAGGCGGGAGTGCCGCACCATCGGTGCTGCTCCCATGAACGCGAGGTTCACACCTTGGGCCAGGGCCGTCTGAGCTGCCTCCCGCTCGGTCATGGTCCAAGTCTCGTCGTGCCCGAGAGACAGGAGCACCCGGTGGTGGAGGAGCACTGTCGGGTGCTCGTCCACAGTGATGTCCGTGCAGTAGGCGACATCCAGGCCGTGCTGCTCCATGAATCGCACGAGGGGGTACTCGTTCCCGAGAAAGTCCGATGCCCCCTGTCCTGTGGCCATCGGACGGTCGAACGACACGATCCGAGCGCGGTTGCACGGTGGGTACGAACCCGTCTGCCCCAGCGTGCAAGACCCTTTGCCCTGGTAGTAGGAGTAGCCGCCATAGGTGTTCCACCCCTCCTCGGTGAGGCTCCTGGCCATCACCAGGTACGGGGCGGTGCTGGAAGGATCCCATACGGTCAGCAGCACGTAGCTCTGCTGGTTCGCCGAACCGACGAGCTTGAGCAGGTAGTCCCCCTGCATGAACGCACTGGTGATCGTCATGGTGAGCGACGGGGACCAGTTGTCACAGCTGACCATGTTCACACCGGGAGTGACCGGACATGTCGGCTGGACCTTGCCGGGAACCTCCTGCGAGCTCCACACTTCCCGACCACCCTTGCCCTGGTAGTAGCCCATCCGGTAGGCCACGACATGGAACTGAGGTGCTGTCGTGCTCACGTAGAGGACGACGTGCTGGCCTGCAACGGCATACGTCGTGTTGGCGAAGCCGGCAATGGTCCCGGTCGCCGGCTCCCCCGAGATCTGCCATGTCGTCGTTCCCGGGAGCTCGTTCTCGTCGATGATCGTGGACGACTCCACCCCGTAGGGTCCGACGAAGGTGCGATCGTCCGCTCGCGCCTTTGCGCGCTGGTCCTTTCTCGATCTTCTCGGCGCGGTCGCGCTGGTCCGCCTTGGCGTATGGCCGCCCCGGGAAGAGGTCACCACGACGGCCGCCGCAGCAGCAGCGACGATTACGACCGCCGCGAGCACCACCAGCGGCGCCTTTCGTCGTCGTCGTGCCCGGGCATGACGCGGTTGGCGGTCTCTCGCGCTGCCGGACTCGACGGCCATGGTCGGACTGTACCCGAGCGTTCTTGGGAACCGGCGGCACATCCATCGAACTGCCGGCCGCAAAGCCCGAGGGCACTCGTCAGCGTCGAATAGCCGGTCCGTGCTCGACGGCCACCCTGGTGCTTGGGACGGAGCTGGCGCTGGCGGGGTGAGGACTTGGTTGTCCGGTGTTGGCGCTACCGGCGCTCTCCGGGGCAGCGGAGGTCTGACCAGCCAACCCGCGTCTCCCGATCGCAGCACCGACTTGCCAGCGCCTCACGGAACGGCCGATGTCTCACCCACATGGCAGGCTCCAAGGGGCCGATGAGGAGGAGGATCACATGGTCGAACTCAAGGCCGGAGTCCCGGTCAACGGACTACTCCGGCGGGTGATGGAGCTACGGCATCAGCTTGGCAACAGCCAATCGGCACTCGACGCCAGCGACGGCCAGCGCTACTTCCTGACCAGCGTGGAAGCAATAGAATCGACCTTCAGCCACAGCTTCGAGAGTCCCGACTGGTATGACCAGCTCTACTCCCCGGGGTACTGGGCCATTCGGGCTATGACGCCGGGCACCACGAGGCCGATGCCCCTGCTCCGCTCAGAGTCCGACCGGATCCTTCGTTGGCTCGACGACATCGAGGCGGAGCTGAAGCGGATCAACGAGCAGGACGAGTGGGACGACAAAAACATCCCAAGGCTCATTCTCGACACCAGTGCCATTGTCCGTGAGGGTGAATTCGACACCTTCGACTGGGAGCCGGTAGTCAACAACGTGTGCGTGCGGCTCATCCTGCCGATCCTCGTGATCCGGGAACTCGACAACCTGAAGAACTCTGGGAAGGAGCCCAAAGCAAGGAAGCGGCTCCGCCGAATCCACGAACTGCTCAACGGACACGGCCGGGGATGGGCCCCGATCCGTCCCGGCGTGACGCTTGAGCTACTCATGAACCCGCCACGCCACGTCCCATTGGCGGTGAACGACGAGGAGATCATCAGCCGGACGCAATACCTGAACGGGCGCAACGGTGGTCGGCTGAAGCTGATCAGCGGCGACTACCGGATGGTCCTGTCGGCACAGGCCGTGGGCTTGGACGCGCAACTCACCCCCGCCGAGCTGAAGTCGCCCGTTGAGTAGGCAGCTTGACAGCTGCCAAGCCGATCGATCGTCGCATGCTGGCCAGCTCCTCGGCCAAGTTCACCATTTAGAACGCGGGGCTACTTCTTGCCTTTCCCGGGCTTGCCCTTGGCCTGCGCCAGATCGCTTCCCGCGACGCTCTTGACATTCTTCGGCGTTTTCGGGTTCGCGAGCAGCTTGCCAGCCTTGGAGGCATCTCCTTTGCTCGTTGCCATGTTTCACCTCCTCGGGATCAATCGTCCGTCAATCTTACAAGCCTGTAGTTTACCTGAGGCGCCGACAGTGATCCCGCGGCGTCGGCCTGACCTCGCCCCCTCACGTTGACGGCACTACGAGCGTGCGCGGCGGTGCGCCCGTAGAGAATAGCTACGGTGGTGGCGTCCTGGAACGATAGGTAGCCAGCCGACTATGACCACCTATTTCACCGCAGACCAGCACTTCGGTCACCAGAAGATCATCGAGTACTGCGACCGGCCGTTCCACAGCGTCGGCGAGATGAACGCCGTGCTCGTCGCGAACTGGAACGCCGTCGTCGGCCCGCACGATACCGTCCACGTCCTCGGCGACGTCGCAATGGGTCGGCGGGAGGAGTCGATGCCGCTCATCGGTCGTCTCGCCGGGCACAAGATCCTGTACCCGGGGAACCATGACCGATGCTGGTACGGGCACGGCCAACGCGCCCTTCGCCTGGAACAGGAGTACCTCGACGCCGGTTTCGACGAGATTCGCCAGGGACCGCTTGCGATGACCGTCGGCGACCGGGAGGTCCTCGTCTGCCACCTCCCGTACCAAGGCGACAGCAGCGAGACCGAGCGCTACGCGAAGTTCAGGCCGGTCGACGAGGGAATGTGGATGTTCCACGGGCACGTCCACGAGAAGTGGCGCCAGCAAGGCCGCATGGTCAACGTCGGCGTGGATGTCTGGGACTTCACGCCGGTCCTCGAGGAAGTGATCGCCGGGATGATGGACGAGACGCTTCTTGCGAGCGCCTGATTGGCCGCATCTCGGGGCGAGATCAACTCTGGGCACTGCCGCTCGTCGACCCCGGGGCAACCCTGAGCGAGGGGCGGCTGCCATCGACGTCGCCGATCACCACGTCGGTGAGCGAAGCGCAGAGATCCCGCAGCCGCTGCTGGTGCCGGCCCGGCCGACCTGCGCCGCCTTCGCCAAGTACGTGGCCGAGATCAGCCTGGCCGCTCGCCTCTTTCGCTACCCCCCACGCAGTGATCGCGTCAGCCCGCCTCCAATGAGCCGACCTGTAGTCCGCGCCCAGCTGCGAGCGGAGCTGGAAGCGATCGGCGGGCTACTCCCCGTCCTCGAAGCGAACGCCCCGGCCTTGAACGCTCGCTTCTACGAGGAGGAGGGTCTGGAGCATACCTACCACCTCGAGGAGAACGTCGTCGAGGTACATTTCCTCAACGGTCGTGTCGGAGGGGCGTTCCGTACTCGACGCCCACGGCCGTGCTCCGCACGGAGCTGGCGGTGACGGGGTGAACCCTGCGTGCGCCACGCCAGCCCCTCGCCGCGCCACGTCGCAGCGAAAGCCTGCAGGACGTAAAAACCCCGGACCGGAGCCTAAGCTCCACGCCCGGGGCTAGTAAGGCCCCGGCATCGCCGGGGTACTCGGACAAGATACCAGGTTGAAGGCCCAGCCTGCTACCCCCAGATGGGCGACGGGATGACTGGAGGACGGCTGATGGCAGGCAGGGTCTCGATCTTCGTCGATGCCGGTTATCTCTTCAAGCAAGGTGCAGGGGCTGTGCTGGGAGCGAAGCTCGGCCGCCGAGACGTGAAACTCGACGCCCACGGCTTCGTGTCCGGCCTGGCCGCGTGGCTCTGCAGTGCCCATCCAGACGAGGAGCTGCTTCGCACCTACTGGTACGACGGCGCCGTCAAGGGCGTTCCCAGCACGGAGCAGCTGGACGTCGCGGCGCTCCCCTTCGTGAAGATGCGCCTCGGACGAATCAACTCCGCCGGCCAGCAGAAGGGCGTCGACACCCTGATGGTCCGGGACCTGATGGTCCTGTCGCAGGAGCGGTCCATCCAGCGGGCAGTGGTCCTATCTGGTGACGAGGACCTCCGAGAGGGCATCGAGTACGCCCAGGACCGTGGCGTGAAGGTTGCGGTCGTGGGAATCGACGCCGGCGGTGACCGCAGCCAATCACCCGAGCTCGTACGGGAGGCGGACGAGGCACTCATCCTCCCAGCCGACATCCTCGGGAAAGCCTTGACGCGGGCAGGTCCCGTCGCCACAGCCCCTCCGGCCGATCCGGCTCGGCCAAACCCACCGCCTCACGCCGGATCGCCCCCCGACGCGGAGCGCTCTCTGGGCAGCAATCCGTTCGCAGCGCACGCAGTCACCTTCACGCGCGCCTGGCTGGCCAAGGCCCCTGCCAGCGCCCTCGCGAACCTAGTGGCGGTTCGACCCGCCATCCCGAGAGACATCGATGCCCAAATGCTGCGGTTCGCCGTGGAACAGTCCGGCGCTCGCACGATCGGTGAAGGCGATCGCCGAGCCATGCGCGCTGCGTTCTGGCTTGTCCTTACCACCGATACGCCGCTTCAGAGCGAGAAAGGGGAAGCTCCAGAATGACCAGCCGAACGCCACCTGGAAAACGGATGACGTTCGTCAGCTCGCTGAAGCGGTAGCTGCAATCTTGAGCGTGCCCAACTTGGCCCCCAAACTCCGCTTGATGGCCTCGTCCGTATGATAGCGGGGCATGACAGCAGCCGTAAGTGCCTCCTCACTCCAGGCCTGCTTCAGCATGGACAAGTCCCATTCAGGACTACCGATGGCCGCCCAGGCACGGACCGAGGGTCGCTTCCTCGGCGGGCGCCCGCCCTACGGCTACCGGTTGGCCGACGCCGGGCCGCATCCCAACCGAGGCAAGGCTTCCCACGGACAGCGGTTCCACCGGCTGGAACCGGACCCTGCGACGGCGAGGCATGGTCGAAGATGGCGGTGCGCACCATCCTCGTCAACCCTCGCTACACGGGCCGCCAGGTCTGGAACCGCCAGCGCCGCGACGAGGTGCTCGTCGACGTGGAGGACGTAGCTCTTGGTCACGAAAGGAAGATGCGATGGAACGACGAGGACGAATGGATCTACTCCGACGCGCTCACCCACGACCCGATCGTGAGCGACGAGCTCTTCGGCCGGGCTCGCACCATCGCGGCGGCGGGACGCGGTCGGCATGTCGAGCGAAAGCGCCGTCCGTCGTCCCGACCGTTCGCGCTACGCGGCCTCATCAGCTGCGCCATCTACGGGCGCCTGATGCATGGCAGCTATAACCACGGCCTCGCCCACTACCGTTGCCGCTACCCCAGCGAGTACGCGATCGTCAACGAAGTCGACCACCCGCGGAACGTCTACTTGCGCGAAGACGCGGTCATCGGCTCGCTCGACGGATGGCTGGCGCAGGTGTTCGATCCTGAGAACATCGACGAAACCCTCGACGCGCTCCACGCCACGAAAGGCGACGACGCTGAGGTCGCCAAGACCGACGCGGCACGCAAGCGCCTGACCGACTGTGACAAGCGCCTCGCCCGCTATCGGGCCGCGCTCGACTCCGGCGTCGGCCCGGTCGTCACCACCTGGATCGCCGAGGTCCAGGCCGAGCGCCTGTCAGCGGAAGTCGAACTGGACCGAGCCACCGGGCACAACCACGGACGCCTGTCGCGCGAGCAACTCGCCGCACTAGTGAACGGCCTCGGTAACCTTCTCGAAGTGCTCGCCAACGCCGCACTCGAGGACAAGGCTGAGGTGTACAGGCAACTCGGGCTACGGCTCACTTACGACCCGGCACGGCGGGTCGTCGTCGCGGAGTCGGACCCGTGGGCAAGTGTAAGTGTCGGAGAACCGATCGGTCCCAAACGCCCACCAGCCGCCCAAGGCCCCTCCGTGGGCGAAAGTCAGTGTCGGAGGGGGGACTTGAACCCCCACGCCCTTGCGGGCACCAGCCCCTCAAGCTGGCGCGTCTGCCTATTCCGCCACTCCGACGACACCCCTTGCACCCCATCCACGATCGACGACGAGGACGGGGTCCGCAGTGGGCTCAGATGCTAGCGCGGGTCGGCCTCAGCCCGGGACGGTGTCGGAGCTCCCGGGCGGCACCTTGAGGGCCCACGTCTCGGGGTACCACAGCAGTCCGGCATCCATGGGGTTGTCGCTGATGCCGGTCGTGTACGAGGACCATGCCAACACGTTCGGCTCGGTAAAGAGCGGCAGGGAGACCATCTGGCTCCAGAGCAGCATGTCGGCTTGGGTGTAGAGCGGCGCCGCTGTCACCGGATTGAGCTGACGGCCGGCTCGCTCGAGAAGCTGGTCGAGCGCAGGGTCGTCAAAGTTCGACCAATCCTGTGACCCATCGGTCCCGGGGGGTCCGAGAAGCGTCGTGTACCAGGACTCAGTCTCCGTCGGGTACGGCGTGGCGCTGAAGGCGAGGACGGCGCCCTGGACGCTTCCGGTCGCCAGCGCTTCTCCGGCAGACGTCGCATCGGGTTCGGGGACCTCCGTGGCTGCGAACCCCGCAGTATCGAGCTGGTCGACGATCACTTGGCCGGCTTGCGCCGCCCACTGGTCATGCTGGTCGACGGCGATATCGATTGCCACGGGGGCCCCTGTGGGTGACAGCCATGCGCCCGATGCCGCCTGCGTGTACCCGGCGCCGGTCAGGAGCCGGGCCGCCGCGGTCGGATCCGCCGTCGGCGGAAATGGTCGCGACGGCGTAGGAGACGTCAGGGATGCCTGTGAGGAGGCAGCCGGAGCGGGTGGGGATCCACCCTTCGGCGGCGGAGCCTCTTGCACTTGAATGGGTGGCGGCGTCGGACCGGGATATGCCCCTTGGCTCTGCGCGTAGATGTGGCTGGCTGCGGGCACGACGTCGCTGTCGGCCCAGCCGACGACTTGGTCCACCAGGCCCTGCCTGTCGATCTCGAGGGCGAGTGCGCGCCTGACTGCGGCATTTGAGGTCAGTGGTGCTGTGGTCGAGAACTCGAGCTGGACGAACCGTGTCGTCAGCGCCATCGTGCTGCTGACCGCTGGATCGCCCGCCACCTGCTCGAGGAACTGCATGTCGAACGTGGTCGGCGCGGCCGCCTGCACTGTCCCCTTGGTGATCCACTGGGCGAGCTGGCTCGAGCTTGAGGCGATGCGGACGACGATGCGGTCCAAGTCCGGCGCCTGGCCCCACCAGTGGGGGTTTCGGACCAGCTCCACTTCGTGTGCTGTGGAGCGGGCGATCTCGAAGGGACCGGCCGACAGGTCGATCCTCGGGTTCACCGTCTGACATGCCGGGTCCCAGCCGACCTTGTCCATGACCTGGGAAGGCAGCAGGTCGTGGAAGAGCATCTCCCAGTCGGCGAAGTGGTCTTTGAACACCACGGTGACCGTCCGGCCGCTCCCGGTCACCGAAGAGATGTCTCGGTAGCCGAGAGTGGTCGTCGAGGTCCCTCCTGTGCCTGTCCCTGCTGCGGGTCCTGCTCCAGGGCTCCCGCTGCTCCCGCTGCTCCCGCTGCTGCTGCCCTGCTGATGGCGCCAGGCATACGCGAAATCCTGCGCGCTGATGGGCATGCCGTCCGACCACACGGCGGAGGGGTTGAGCGAGTAGACCACCGTCTGGGGTGTCGTATTGACCACCTCGGCTTGCGTGATCACGGCCGAGTCGTAGACGGACTCCTCATCGGGGTTCACGATGAACGGGCTGGGCAGGATCGGAGCGAGCAGGGTCGACGCCGCCCATGTCCCGCCTGCTACGGCGTTGGGGTTACAGGTTCGAGGGGCTTGGTCGATCCCCAGGGTGAGGGTCCCGCCGATCCCGGCCACCCACGGTGCGTCTTTTGGGAGGCCGGCTGCACCAGCGCCCCTGGAGGGATCAGCGGCTGGCGTAGTGCCGCAACCAGCGAGCACCAGGGCAGCAAGCGCGGCCGACGCGCACGCGGCCCTGAGCACACTCGCTCGCCAGAGACCGGCCGGCCAGCGGGGCTCCCGCCGCTGGCCTCTGTGGCTCACTGCAGCCGAAGGTCCAGCGTCAGGGTCGTGAAGGCGAAGATGATGGCCACGGTCACCGTGATCCGGTCGAGGTTCCGCTCCACCACCGTGGAACCCTGGGCGGCTGCCCCTACGCTGCCACCGAACATGTCCGAAAGCCCGCCACCCTTCCCGCTGTGCATCAGGATCAGGAAGATGAGGCCGACGGCGGCCAGGATCTCGACGACGATGTAGATCCACGTGAGCACCCGATTTGCCCCTTTGACGTCCTCATGGCCGCCGATCCGGCAGCCAGCCCTGCACGCTAGCAGCCGGAGACCCCCCGGATGATGTCGAGAAAGGCGGGCGCTTGCAGGCTGGCGCCCCCGACAAGGAGCCCGTCCACGTCGGGCTCCGAGACAAGATCGGCGGCGTTGTCGGGGCTGGCCGAGCCGCCGTACTGGATCCTGAGACGTGCGGCGGTGTCCGCACCGGCCTCGCGGACGACGATGGAGCGCAGGAAGCCGCAGGCGTCCTCGGCGTCGACCGGGGTGGCTGCGGTCCCCGAGCCGATGGCCCAGACGGGCTCGTAGGCGAGGACCATGCCGGCAACCTCTTCGGGAGCGAGCTTCTCGATGGCGGCCAGAAGCTGGTGCTCCAGACGTGCCTCGGTCCGTCCTGCTTGACGTTCGTCGGCGGTCTCCCCGACGCAGCACACCGGCGTCATGCCGTGGCGCAGGACAGCTCGCAGGGTTGCCGCCACAACGGCGTCATCCATCGCGTAGAGCTGGCGCCGCTCCGAGTGGCCGACGAGCACGTAGCGAACGCCAAGTCTGGCGAGCATCCGCGGGCTCACCTCTCCGGTGAACGGGCCGGCATCGTGCTCCGAGCAGTGCTGGGCGCCGAGTGCGATCGGGATCCCCTCGCCGTCGACCAGCGACTGGACGGTCCGGATATCCGTGAACGGTGGGTGCACCGAGACATCGACCGCCGCGACGTCTTCTGGCTTCAGCCGCAAGCCGAGGTCCCGCACGGCGTGGAGCGCCTCGATGTGGTCGTGGTGCATCTTCCAGTTGCCGCTCACCAGAGGTCGCCGGCTGGGCGCCTGAGAGCGCTTGCTTGCAGCCGAGGCATGCGAGGAGTGGGGAGCACCGCCGGCGCCGGAAGGGCCGGGAGCACCGCCGGCACCGGAAGGGCCGGGAGCACCGCCAGGATCGAAAGCATCGGACATGGCGCGGGCAGGGGGTTCGGTCATGGCCTGCAGGCCGCCTCAGCCCGCTTGGGGGCGCAACCGGCGGCCCGGCGCATTCACTGCGTCACGCAGTGCGGCAAGCCCAGGGAGATCGCCCAGCTCGACCAACGCGAGGCTCGCACCTCCCCCGGTCGACAAGAAGTCGACGCTCTGTGCCAAACCGAGCCGGTCGAGCACACCCGCACTGTCTCCGCCGCCCACGACGGTGAAACCGGGACAGGAGGCGACAGCTTGGGCCACGCCAGCGGTGCCCGAAGAGAAGCGGTCGTCTTCCACCGCGCCGAGCGGCCCGTTCCACAGCACGGTGCCGGCCGTCACGATCGCGCTACTGAATGCCTGGGCCGTCTCGGGGCCGATGTCCAGACCGCACCAGCCGTCGGGGAGGTCACGGCCCATGACCTTCACGTCTCCCCGCGGCCCGCTAGGGGGCGACTCCGCGCCGTAGACCCCTCCTGGTTCCAACGCCACTACATCGGTGGGCAGCAGGATCTCGGCTCCCGAGTGGAGCAGGCGCCGGCAGTCCTCGACGTGGCTCAGGTCCACCAGGGATGCGCCAACCCCGTAGCCCATCGCCGCGAGGAAGGTGAAGGCCATCGCACCCCCGATCGCCAGCACGTCCACCCGTCGGGCCAGCGCGTCCAGGACCCCGAGCTTGTCGGCGACTTTGGCGCCCCCGACCACGCCGACGAACGGCCGGGCTGGCTGGTCCAGGAGCCTCCCGAGGACCTCGACTTCGACTGCCAGCCGGCGACCGGCGGCACTCGGCAGCAGCGCCGGAAGCCCGACGATGGAGGCATGTCGGCGATGCGAGACGCCGAAGGCCTCGTTCACGTAGCCGTCGAAACCCTGTGCCAGCGAACGCGCGTAGGCGGGGTCGTTGGCCTTTTCCCCGGGAAAGAACCTGAGGTTCTCGAGCATCGTGACCCCCGGGCACAGCTCGGCCAGGCGAGCGGCGACCGGCGCGATCGCCCAACGCGGGTCCGGCGCCCCTTCGGGACGGCCAAGGTGGCTGCAGGCGGTGACCTCTGCACCTTGGGCCTGGAGCCACTCGAGAGTGGGAAGCGCCGTACGGATCCGGAAATCGTCGGCGACCACCATGACGCCTTCCTCGCCCTCTTGGAGTGGGGTGTTGAAATCGGCGCGCACGAGGACCCGTGCTCCTCGGACGTCGGGCAGGTCCTCGAGGACGGGCAGCGCCTCGCGCAGCTCGCTCCCGGTCATGGTGTGCCCGTTCCCAAGGCGACGATGGTGCAGAGATCGACCAGGCGGTTCGAGTAGCCCCACTCGTTGTCGTACCAGCCTTGGGCCTTCACGAGGGTCGAAGTGGTGCCGAGCGGCTGGACCATGGTGAGCCCGGCATCGAAGATGCACGACGCCGGGCTGCCGACGATGTCGGTCGAGACGATCGGGTCGTCGGTGTAGCTGAGCACACGTGCCAACGGCCCGATCGTGGCTGCGGCCTCGAAGGCGGAGTTGACGTCGTCGATACCGACGGCACCCCGGACGACGGCGGTGAAGTCGGTGATGGAGCCGACGGGCACAGGCACTCGGAGGGCGCCACCGTCCAGGCGGCCTTTCATCGATGCCAGCACGAGGCTGGTGGCTCGGGCCGCGCCGGTCGAAGCCGGCACGATGTTGACCGCGGCCGCCCGGGCCCGGCGGAGGTCCTTGTGGGGGAGGTCCAGAAGGTTCTGGTCGTTGGTGTAGGCGTGCACGGTCGTCATGAGGCCGCCTTCGATCCCGAACGCGTCGTCGATCACCTTCACCATCGGGACGAAACAGTTCGTCGTGCACGACGCGTTCGACACGACGAGATGGCTGTCGGGGTCGAATGTGCCATCGTTGACTCCCACCACAAAAGTGGCGTCTGCGTCAGGTGAGGGAGCAGAGATCACGACCCGGTTCGCGCCCGCCTTGAGGTGCAGTGCGGCGTCGTCGCGTGCAGTGAAGCGTCCGGTCGACTCGACGACGACGTCGACCCCCAAGTCCCCCCAGGGCAACGCCGAGGGCTCCCGCTCGGCCAGCACACGGATGGTACGGTCCCCCACCACGAGGTCGTCTCCTCGGACGCTGACCTCGATCCCGAGCGAGCCCTGGCTCGAGTCGTAGCGCAGGAGGTGTGCGTTGGTCTCGGGCGAGGTGAGGTCGTTCACCGCCACCACGTCGACGTCGGCTCCGCGCTGGATCACCGCCCGGAGGAAATTCCTCCCGATGCGCCCGAAACCGTTGACTCCCACCCGCACGGTCATCCTCTCGCGTTCCTCCTCAGGTGGCCGCGTCCTGCGGCGCCCGCCCCAGCCTTCCACCTCGGCCGGTCAAGACAGTAGACCGGCCAGCGCGTTCGCCAGTCTTGCAGGGTCGTGGACCAGTCCGTTGGGACCCGCCAGTGGGACGTCGAGGACCGGCAGGTCCAGGGAGCCCAGCGCCAGGCCGGCGTTCGAGTCCCAGAGCACCAAGTCGACCTCCACCCCGTGCTCCCGCAGTGCTGCGACGTGGGCCGCGACGTCGTACCCGGCCGTCTCCGGGGTCTGGGGGCGAAGGTTGCAGACGTAGACCTTCTGGGCGCTCGAACTGGCCAGCGCGTCGCCGATCCCTCGGACCGCGGCGGCCGCGAGGACGCTGGTGTACAGCGAACCAGGCCCGATGACGACCTGGTCCGCGTCGGCCAGGGCGGACAGCGCCTCAGGTGGTGGGCTCGCGCCTTCGGGGACCAACGAGACCCGGCGGATGCTGGCGGTCGCCGCCACGGCTACTTGGCCGTTCACCTCACCGCGGTCGGACATCGCTTTCAAGGTCACCTTCTCGGTCGTGGCCGGCAGCACCCTCCCGGCGGCGCCGAGAAGTTCGGCCGCGGCGTCGATACCGGCGACCAGGCCACCGGTGGCCTCGATGAGACCGGCGAGGACCAGGTTCCCCAGTGCGTGACCGGCCAGCTCCCCGGGTCTGGCGCTGGTGTCGAAGCGGTGCTCGAACGCGCGGGCGAGCACCGAAGAGGGCTCGGCGAGGGCGACGAGGCATTTTCGCATGTCGCCCAAGGCCACCACTCCGAGCTCCTGGCGCAGCCGCCCGGTGGAGCCACCGTCGTCGGCGACCGAGACGACTGCGGTGAGGTGGGATGCGTAGCACCGCGCCGCTCTGAGGGTCACCGCGGTACCGTGCCCGCCGCCGATGGCAACGACCCGCGGCACCGAGGTATGGCCGGCAGGGGTCCGCGTGCTCACCGGTCGACGTCCCGGTGGAACGAGGTTGCGGCAATGCCGCGCGCGTGCAGGCGTTCGGCAAGGGCGTCGGCCATGACGACGGACCGGTGACGCCCGCCGGTGCACCCCATCGCCACCGTGAGGTACGACTTGCCCTCGCGGGCGAACGCAGGCACGAGGGACGCGAGCAGGTCGTCGACGGCGGCGAGGAACGCCTTGGCCTCGGGTTGGTCGAGGACGAAGCGGCGCACCTCCTCGTCTCGCCCGCTCAGGTCCCGGAGCTGGTCGACCCAGTATGGATTGGGCAGGAAGCGGCAGTCGAAGACCAGGTCGACGTCGAGTGGGATCCCGTGCTTGTAGCCAAAGGACACCACCGAGGTCTGCATGTGCGTGTCAGCGGCGCTGCCGCCGAACAGCTCGATGATCCGCCGTCGGAGCTGGTTCGTGTTCAGCTCACCGGTGTCGAGGATGACGTCGGCACGGCTACGGAGAGGCCCGAGGAGGCGACGCTCCTCGGTGATGGACTCCTCCACGCCGCGAGCGGCCAGTGGATGCCGACGACGGGTGCCTTCGTAGCGCCGTACCAGGACCTCGTCGGAGGCGTCCAGGAACAGGACGCGCACGCGGTGGCGGGCCTGGGCCAGCCCGTCGAGCACCGGCGCGACGTCGTCGAGGTCTTCGCTGCCGGCGCGCCCGATCACCAGCGCCACCCGCTCGGTCTCCGAGCCGGGCCGGCCGACGAGCTCGGCGACTTTGGGGATGAGGGACGACGGCAGGTTGTCGATGACGAACCAGCCCACGTCCTCCAAGGTTGCAGCCGCGGTGGAGCGACCGGCGCCCGACATGCCCGAGACGACCAGGAATTCGCTCATCGCTCCTCCAGTCTCTCTCACCGGCGACCGGGATGCGTGCTGGCACTCCCCCAGCGCCAGGCGGGTTGCGTGCTGGCACTCCCCCAGCGCCAGGCGGGTTGCGCGCTGGCACTCCCCCAGCGCCAGGCGGGTTGCGCCCCGGCCGGCCGTCAGGCGCCGTGCAGCTTCTCGAAGACCGCCTCGGCCACGTCTCCGGGAAGCCAAGAGAGGCGCCGAAGGTCCTCGAGGGACGCAGCCCGCACTGCCCGGACCCCTCCCAGGTCCCGCAGGAGCCGCCCTCGCCGAGCCGGGCCCAGGCCGCGCACCCCGTCGAGCTCGCCCGCAGTCATCCGCGCGCCCCGACGCTGGCGGTGGTACGAGATGGCGAAACGGTGGGCCTCGTCGCGCACTCGCTGGAGCAGGTAGAGCGCCTCGGAGCCACGGGCCAGGCGCACTGGCTCGGGTCGGCCCGGTCGGTAGATCTCCTCGAATTGCTTGGCCAGGGCCGCCAGCTCGATGGGGTCCTGGAGCCCCGCAGCCTCGAGGTCAACCTCTGCCAGCACACGTTGCCCGACGGAGAGCTGGCCCTTGCCACCGTCGAGGAGGAGGAGGTGAGGCGGGTAGGCGAATTTGCGGCGGGGAGCACCATCGCCGGCTGGTGAGCCACGTTCGTCGACCAACGCCCGTAGACGCCGCTCGAGCACCTCGCCCATGGCGGCGTAGTCGTCGTTGCCGGCGACGCTCTTCACCGAGAAACGCCGGTAGTCGGACTTCTTGGGCAGCCCGTCCTCGAAGACCACCATCGATCCCACGTAGTCGGTCCCCTGGAGGTGGCTCATGTCGTAGCACTCGATACGCAGCGGAGGCTGGTCCAGTCCCAGAGCTTCGGCCAGCTCGACCAGAGCTCGCGACCGGCTTGCGTGATCCTGGGCCCGGTGGAGGCGGTGGCGCGCCAGGGCTTCCTCGGCGTTCCGCTGCACGGTCTCTTGGAGGGCCCGCTTGGGGCCGCGAATGGGCACCCCGAGCTCGACCCGGCTCCCTCGCAGCGTGGAAAGCCAGGCGGTGAGCACATCGGGCGAGGGCGGAAGCGCGGGGACGAGGATCCGGCGGGGCACGTCGGCCTCCGGCGCCCCGTAGAGCGCTTCGACGACGCGGCCGACCAGCTCGGGCGTCGTGAGCTCCTCGACCTTGTCGGCAACGGATCCGCTGCGCCCGACGACCCGCCCCCGGCGTACATGGAACACCTGCACCGCAGCTTCCAGCTCGTCTTCGGCGAGCGCGATCAGATCGAGGTCTTCGGGCGAGGCCGAGACCATGAGCTGGCTCTCAGCCGCCTGGCGCACGGCGGCCAGGCGGTCTCGCAGGCGGGCGGCGCGCTCGTACTCGAGCGCCGCGGCGGCCTGGGACATCTCATCCTCCAGACGCCGCACCACCGGCGCCGTCTCGCCCCCGAGGAAGGCCATCAGGTCCCCGACAAGCTCCCGGTAGTGCTCTTCGGTCACTGCACCGACGCACGGTCCCGAGCAGCGCTCGATGTCGTAGAGGAGGCAGGGCCGGCCGAGCCGCTCGTGCCGGCGGAACTTGGCGTCCGAGCAGGTGCGGACCGGAAAGCTCTTCAGCAACAGGTCGAGGGTCTCCCGGATGGCCCCGACATGGCCGTAGGGTCCGAAGTAGCGCACGCCTTTGCGCTTCTTGCCGCGGACGACGGCAGGACGGGGCCAGCGGTCCGCGACGGTGACCGCCAGCCAGGGGTAGCTCTTGTCGTCCTTCAACCGGACGTTGAAGCGCGGCTGATGGGCCTGGATGAGGGCATGTTCCAGCATCAGGGCCTCGACCTCGGTCGCCACCACGACCCACTCGACCCGTGCCGCCTGGGCCACCATCTGGGCCGTGCGCGACGGCAAGCCGGCCGGGTCCTGCCAGTACGAGGCAAGGCGGTGCCGCAGGGACTTGGCCTTGCCGACGTAGATCACCCGGTCCTCGGCATCGAGGAATTGGTACGAACCTGGCGCATCGGGAACAGAGGAGCTGGGCGGCCGCACGAGCACCCTCCAACTCTCGCGCCGATCCGGTGGCGTCATCGCCGGCTTCGCGCGCACCGGGCACGCCCGAGGGCACGGACCGCGCCTTTCGGGTGTGCCCGGCGACAAGGCTCGCGCTGCCCTGGTGTGCCCGAGGGCATAGAGTGGGGTTGCCGGCCTGGTACCCCGGCGACATACTTCGCACCGAGGCCGACAACCCCGCGGATGGGCGACCAGGCTGTCCCCGCCGGCCGAAACGGTGCCGTCCCCAAAAGGGGGTCCATCATGATCCGGCTCCAACGTCCGCTCCCCGAGCGCTACACCGGCGCGGCTCCCGACGAGCTCGCCGAGATGATCGCCGACGCCCGGGCCGAGCTGGGCGCCCGCCTCATCGTCCTCGGCCACCACTACCAACGCGACGACATCATGTGCTGGGCCGATGCCCGGGGCGACTCGTTCGGTCTCTCGCGCATCGCCGCCGACCAGGGGGAAGCCGAGTACGTCGTGTTCTGCGGCGTGCATTTTATGGCGGAGTCGGCGGACATCCTCACCGGTCCGCACCAGCACGTGCTGCTCCCTGACCTGAACGCCGGCTGCTCGATGGCCGACATGGCAGACGTCGAGGCCGTCGAGGATGCCTGGGCAGAACTGGCAGAGGTCACCGACGTGGACCGGATCGTGCCGATCACGTACATGAACTCCTCTGCCGCGCTCAAGGCGTTCGTGGGGCGGCACGGTGGCTCGGTCTGCACGTCTTCCAACGCCCGGGCGGTCCTCACCTGGGCCCTAGGCGACCAGGGCTCGGGCCGGCCACGCGGGGACAAGGTGCTGTTCGTTCCCGATCAGCACCTCGGCCGCAACACCGGGTTCCAGCTCGGCTACCGGGCCGAGGAGATGGTCGTGTGGGATCCGAGGCAGGTGCTGGGCGGATGCGAAGAGAAGGACATCAAAGAAGCGCGCTTGCTGTTGTGGAGGGGTCACTGCTCGGTCCACCAGCGGTTCCGTCCCGAGCACGTCGAGTCGTTCCGGCGCGAGCATCCCGAGGGCATCGTCATCGTCCACCCCGAGTGCGCCCATGAGGTCGTCGAGGTGGCCGACGAGGTCGGGTCGACCGACGCCATCATCCGAGCGGTCGCGGCCGCTCCATCCGGGTCGGTCATCGGCGTGGGCACCGAGATCCACTTGGTCAATCGCCTCGACCACGAGTCGCCGGACAAGACCGTCCTCTGCCTGGACCCTCTGGTCTGCCCGTGCTCCACGATGTCACGTATCGACCCTATGCACCTCGCCTGGATCCTCGAGGGGCTGGTGGCCGGGGACGTGCGCAACCAGATCACCGTCGACGACGAGACCACCAGGTGGGCCAGGGTCGCGCTGGAGCAGATGCTCGCCACGGTCTGACCGACACTTCGGCGGGCACGTCCCTCGGGGCACCCGAAGCGCTCGGGATGGCGCTCAGGACGCTGCTCAGTACGCCGCTCGGGACGCTGCTCAGGATGGCGCTCAAGACGCCGGCGTGCCGATCCCCTCGGGTTGCCTCTCTGCCTGACGCCGCGTCATCGCACCCTTGCGTCCACGACTGGCGGAGAAGAGTGCGGCCAGCACCAAGAAGCCCATCGACGCGTAGAAGGCCGAGTGCAGCCCTCCGGTGAAGACGTCGGCCACGTGGCCGTGGAGCCGAGCCGTACCGACGAAGATGGCAAAAGCCACGTGCCGCGGAATGGAGCGCGACGCGATCAAGATCGCCATGGAGAACGAGAAGACCATGCCGGTGTTCTGGAAGGTGCGAAGCATGCCTGAGGAGATCCCGAAAACCTCCGGCGGCGACGCTTTCATCACCGCCGAGCTGTTGGCCGGGAAGAAGCTGCTGCCCCCGATCCCGTTGACGACACTCGCCACGACGACGAGCCACAGGCCGGTCGTGTTCCCGAGATGCGCGTAGAGGAACAGCGCCACGACCTGGACCGCCAGCCCGAGGGTGGCCGGTATGACCGGTCCGATCCGATCGGCGAGGCGTCCGGAGAACGGCCCGACCACGCCTCCGATCACGTAGCCGGGCACGAGGAGCAGCGACGCGTGGAGCGGGGACAGGTCGCGTGGACCCTGGAGGTACATGATGACGAGGAACAGAACCGCGTAGTTGGCCAGGCCCTGGAAGAGCGACGCCAGCAGTGAAGGGGACATCGTCGGGATCCGGAAGAGCGACAGGTGGACCATCGGCTCGGACTGTGCTCGCTCCACGGCGACGAAGACGCCGAGCATGACCAACCCTCCGACGAAGAAGCCCGCGATCGTCGGGTCGAGGGACTCGGTGGACAGGTTCGTCACGGCCCACAGGATGCCGAAGAGGGCGAGCCCGGCACTGACCATGCCGACGACGTCCAGCCGGTGGCTCTGGCGCTCACCGCGGTCATGGAGCACTCGCAAGGCGAGCGTCACGGCCACGATACCAATCGGGACGTTGATCCAGAAGATCCACCGCCACGAGACGTACGTGACGATGAGGCCTCCCAGGACGATCCCGAGCACGGCGCCCGTGCTCCAGCCGATGCCGTTGAACCCGTAGGCCTTGCCCCGTTTCTCGGGGGGGAAGAGGTCGGCGATGACGGCGCCGCTGTTGGCCGAGACGAGCGCGCCCCCGACGCCCTGGAGGACCCGGAAGGCGATGATGGTGCCCTCGTTCCACGAGAGGGCGCATAGGGCCGACCCGACGATGAAGACGACGAAGCCGGCCTCGTACATCCGGACCCGGCCGAACATGTCGCCCAGGCGACCCACTTGGGAGGCCAGGAGCGTCACGGTGAGCAGGTAGCCGATGATGATCCAGATCACCGAAGCCAGGGCGACGTGTAGGCCCTGCTCGATCTCGGGCAAGGCAAGGACGACGATGGTGGTGTCCACGGCGGTGATGAGGACCCCGGTCATCACCACCGCCAGTGCCAGGCCGGTCCCGCCCCGTGCCCCGGTGCGACCCTGGTGGGCCGGCGGTTCGCCGCCGCTGCCCTCGGTGCCGGCCCGGCTGCCCTGGGCCTCGGGGGTCATCGGGCGAGCACCTCTTTCAGCACGGCGCCAGTGGCGCTGCCTGCCGTCTTGGCCACCTGCTCGGGAGTGCCCTCGGCCACCACCTCGCCCCCCCCGTCCCCGCCGGCCGGTCCGAGGTCGACGATCCAGTCGGCGGTCTTCACGACGTCGAGGTTGTGCTCGATCACGACCACGGTGTTCCCCTGGTCGACCAGCCGGCCCAGCACCTCGAGCAGCCGCCGGACGTCCTCGAAGTGCAGGCCGGTGGTGGGCTCATCGAGGATGTAGAGCGTGTGCCCGGTCGGCCGCCGGCTCAGCTCGGTCGCCAGCTTCACCCGCTGGGCCTCGCCTCCCGAGAGGGTCGGGGCCGCCTGCCCGAGGCGGACGTAACCAAGCCCGACGTCCACCATCGTCGCGAGATGGCGCACGATGGGCGGCTGGTTGGCGAAGAACTCCAGCGCCTCGGCGCACGACATGTCCAGCACGTCGGCGATGCTCTTGCCACGGAACGTGGCCTCGAGGGTCTCGCGGTTGTAGCGGGAACCCCCGCACACCTCGCAGGGGACGTAGACGTCGGGCAGGAAGTGCATCTCGATCTTGATGGTCCCGTCGCCGGCGCACGCCTCGCAGCGCCCGCCTCGCACGTTGAAGGAGAAGCGGCCGGGCAGGTAGCCGCGGACCTTGGCCTCGGGGGTCTGGCTGAAGAGCCGCCGGATGTGGTCGAACACCCCGGTGTAGGTCGCCGGGTTGGAGCGCGGGGTCCGCCCGATTGGCGCCTGGTCGACGTCCACCACCTTGTCCAGATGCTCGATCCCCTCCACCCTGCGATGCCGGCCCGGCGCAGCCTTGGCCCGATGGAGCTGGTGCGCCAACGAGCGCAGGAGGATGTCGTTGACCAGGGTCGACTTCCCCGAGCCGGACACCCCGGTCACCGCCACCAGGCAGCCGAGAGGGAACGCGACGTCGAGGTCTTTCAAGTTGTGCTCGGTCGCGCCGCGCACGGCCACGGTCTCCCCGCTCCCCGGCCGGCGCTGCTCGGGCACGGCGATCGACCTGCGACCGGAGAGGTACTGGCCGGTGAGCGACCGGCGGTTCGAGAGCAATCCTCCCCGACCCGCCACGGGCCCGCTGTGGACGATCTCACCCCCGTGCTCGCCGGCCCCCGGGCCGATGTCCACCACGTGGTCGGCGGTCCGGATCGTCTCCTCGTCGTGCTCGACGACGATCACCGTGTTGCCGAGATCCCGTAAGCGCAGCAAGGTCGCGATGAGACGCTGGTTGTCCCGCTGGTGGAGCCCGATCGACGGCTCGTCGAGCACGTAGAGCACGCCGACCAACCCGCTGCCGATCTGGCTGGCCAGGCGGATCCGCTGCGCCTCGCCTCCTGACAGGGTCCCCGCCGAGCGGCTGAGGGAGAGGTAGTCGAGGCCCACGTCGAGGAGGAAGTGCATCCGCTCCCGGATCTCTTTCAGCACCCGATCGGCGATGAGGTGGTCTCGCTCGGAGAGGTCGAGCTCCGCGATGACCCGGACGGCCTGGTCGATCGACAGGCGGCAGAGCGCGTCGATGCTCATCTCCCCGACGGTGACCGCCAGGGACTCCGGCTTGAGCCTCGCTCCCCCGCAGGCCGGGCAGTCCACCTCGCGCATGTACTGCTCGACCTGCTGGCGGGCCCAGTCCGAGTCCGCTTCGGTGTGCCGGCGCTGGAGCCACGGCACGATACCTTCGTACGGGGAACGGTAGGAGCGGGCACGGCCGAACCGGTTCCGGTACTGCACCTGGACGGGCCGCGACCCCGACCCGTAGAGGACCAGCTTGCGGTCCTTGGCCTTCAGCCGGGACCAGGGGGTGTCGAGCGCGAACCCGCCCAGCACCGCGACGCCTGCGACCAACGCCGGGAAGTACTGGCTGCGGGCGGCGGCCCATGGCGCCAGCGCCCCTTCGGCCAGCGACAGCGAGGGGTCCGGCACCACCAGCGCCGGGTCTACCTCGAACCGCGTGCCGAGGCCTGCGCACGCCGGGCACGCGCCGTAGGGGGAGTTGAACGAGAAGCTCCGGGGAGCCGGCTCCTCGAAGCTCACCCCGCAGTGGGTGCACGAGAGGTGCTGGCTGAACGTGATGACCTCCTCGCCCCCGTCATCCCCTGCGACCGCCACCTCGGCGGTGCCCCCGGTCAACGAGAGCGCGGTCTCGATCGACTCGGTGAGGCGCTGGCGGAGCCCGTCACGGCGTACGAGGCGGTCGACCACCACGTCGATCGTGTGCTGCTCGTAGCGGGCGAGCGACACCTCGCCCCGATCGGCCAGCTCGACGGTCGCGCCGTCGACCCGGACCCGGGCGAACCCCTGCCGGGCGATGTCGTCCAGCAGCGCCGTGTACTCCCCCTTGCGTCCGCGCACCACCGGGGCGAGGACCGAGAAGCGCGTCCCTTCGGCCAGCTCCATCACGCGGTCGACAATCTGCTGGGGCGTCTGGCGGGCGACCGCGCGCCCGCAGGTGGGACAGTGCGGCTTGCCGATCCGGGCGTAGAGCAGGCGGAGGTAGTCGTAGACCTCGGTGATGGTGCCGACCGTCGAGCGCGGGTTGTGCGAGGCCGATTTCTGGTCGATGGAGATCGCCGGTGAGAGCCCTTCGATGAAGTCGACGTCGGGTTTGTCCATCTGCCCGAGGAACTGGCGCGCGTAGGACGACAGCGACTCAACGTAACGCCGCTGGCCCTCTGCGTAGATGGTGTCGAAGGCGAGGGAGGACTTGCCCGAGCCCGACAGCCCGGTGAACACGACGAGCTGGTCGCGCGGCAGCTCGAGGGAGACGTCCTTCAGATTGTGCTCCCTCGCGCCTTTGATGACGAGGCGACCGGACACGAAGCGAGACTACCCGCCTCCGACGCCGAACCTCTCGTAGATGTCGGCCATCGTGAAGAAGCTCGGCAGGTCGTCGGCCCCGATCTCGATCGGGTGGCCGACCAGCTCTTCGAGGAAGCCTATGGTCTCGATGAGCCCGAAGGAGTCGAGGTACCCCGTGGTCCAGAGCTGGGTGTCGGGGTCGAGCTCGCCGTCGAGATCGGGACGCTGGCCGACGAGGAACGCCTGGAGCTTGGCGTAGAACTCCTCGGGGTCGAGAGGAGCGGTCACCGGCCCGGACCACCGGTGAGGGCCACCAGGACGCCCTCGGAGCCTTTCAGATCGCCCTGCTCCCAGAGCCGGTAGACGCTCGAGAGGGCGACGGCCGCCGAGTCGCCGAGCGGGACCTCGTGGCTGTGGCGCGTGAGGGCGGCCGCGATCTCCGAGGAGGTGACGTCCACGAACCCTCCCCCCGAGCTGCGCACGGCCCGGGCCACGTAGTCGAAGCTCGAGAACGGGTCACCGAGGAGGATGGCCGAGGCCAGGCCGTCGGGGTCCGGCTCGGTGAGCCGGGCGTTCCCCCCGCTCTCGACCGAGCGCCAGGCCCGTACCATGGGAGCGCAGCTCGTCTGCTGGGCGCAGAACAGGCGGGGCGTCCTGCCCCAGCGTGCGACCGCAGCGCTCTGCTCGGCAGCACGGGCGGCCGCCACCATCCCGAGGCCACTGGCCACCGCCTGG
Organism: Acidimicrobiaceae bacterium; assembly: GCA_027342785.1. Classification (GTDB taxonomy): domain Bacteria; phylum Actinomycetota; class Acidimicrobiia; order Acidimicrobiales; family RAAP-2; genus JAJYWF01. The sequence continues at coordinate 6,735 of DAHWPS010000206.1, read as the reverse complement.
ACCACCGTGTCGACCCGGCCCCCCATGCGGTCGACCTCGTCGAAGGCCTCGAGGTACGCCAGCTTCGCCCCCTCGCGGCGCCCGAGGTTGAAGAACCCGCCTTCGGAGACCTCGCCGGGCTCGAGCTCGGCACGGGACCGCTGGCCGGCCATGACGTAGTCGCCGTCCACCCGCACGATCTCGAGCGCCGGGTTGGGCGGTCCGAGCCGGGATGCCGGGACGTCGGCCGAGACGAACGCCCGGGCCGAGAGCTCGGGGTAGAACTGCAGGCCCCAGGCATAGGCAGCCGCGGTGTTGCCGGTCGAGCTCAAGACGAACCGCTCGACGCGGCGCGCCAGCATGAGTGGCAGGGCGACGGCGATGAGGCGGTCCTTGGTCGAGCCGGTGGGCAGGACGCCTTCGACTTTGGCGAAGATCGGGATCCCGTCGAGCTCGCAGAGCAGCACGGTCGGCGTGGGCTCGATGGCGATCCGGCACAACGAGCGCTCCGGGACCGGCAGGAGGTCCCAGTAGCGATCCAGCGAGTCGGTGTCGCCGGGCTGGAGCACGGCGCGCACCGGGCCGTAGCGCGCTTCCACCATTCCCTCGCACACCGCGCAGCGCCCCGACAGGTCCTGGTCGGTCGCGCCGCAGTCCACACAGGCGAGCGACACCGACGGCGCGCGCACCGCGCCGCTCACGAGGGCTCCTCCGGTACTGCGGCGAGTGCGCGGGTGGCGTCGGGATCCCACTTGCCGTGGGCATTGGCAACGAGCTCGGGCACGATCCACACCTTGGCCGGGACGGCGGCAGCCGGAAGGTTGGCCCGGAGGTGCTCGAGCACGGCAGCGACGGTGGGAGTCCGGGCGTCCTCGGGCACGACGAACAGCTCCAGCCCTCCGAGGCCGCTCTGGCTCACCGACACGGCCACCTGGTCGACTCCGGGGACGGCCAGGGCCAGGTCGTGCACCTCGGTGATCTCGATGCGGTAGCCGCGCACCTTGACCTGCTCGTCCAGCCGGCCGAGGTAGTGGAGCACGCCGTCACGGACAACGACACGGTCCCCGGTGCGGTACGCACGCGACGAGCGAGCGGCGGTGGCCGCGGGCCCGGCGATGATCGCCTCGTCGAGGAACCGGTCACGGTCGCTCTCGCCTCCGCCCAGGTAGCCGTCGGCCACGCACGCCCCGGCAAGGACCAGCTCGCCTTCGTCACCGGGCGGCACCGGTCGCAGCTCCTCGTCGAGGACGTAGGCCCTCGAGTTCCACACGGGCGTGCCGATCGGCAGCGCGCCGTCGCCCGCCACCGCGGCAGAGTCGAACCGGTACGCGGTGCACCCGACCGTGGCCTCGGTCGGACCGTAGTGATTGAGGAGAGCGACGCCGTCGAGGCGCTCCGCGAGGCCGGTCACCAACGCCGCGTCCAGCCGCTCTCCGCCGAACATCACGGTCCGGGTCACCTGGCGGTAGTCGGGCCGGGCGATGCGCTCGAACAGGCGCACGTGCGACGGGGTGATCTTCACGAACGCGAAGGGACGCTCCCGGGGGGCGAGCCACGGGCGAGGGTCCCAGCTGTCGGGTACGAGCTGTACCGCACCCCCGACGAAGAGCGGGAGCCACAGGCAGGTGACAGCGTGGTCGAAGCCCAGGCTGGCAAAGCACGGCGTCGCGTCGTCGGGGCCGAACCCGGTCAGCTCCCGCGACCAGCCCAGGTAGTTGGTCAGCGCGCGGTGGCCGACCAGGACGCCCTTGGGCAGCCCGGTCGAGCCGGTCGTGAACACGGTGTAGGCGATCGCCTCGGGCCCTGCGACCGGCTCCAGGTCCGGGGCGCTGTGCGGGCCGGCGTGGATGTCCACGGTCGCAAGGCCCTGCGGCAGGCTCCCCGCCAGCGACGCGGCGTCCGCGCAGACCATCACCCGCGGGTCGCCGACCTCGAGGATCCGACGAACCCGGGCGGCGGGGTAGGTGGGGTCGATGGGAAGGTACGACGCGCCGAGGGCCATCGCAGCGACCGACGCAGCGACGACCGGCGCCGAGCGCGTGGCCCAGATGGCGACCTGGTCGCCGGCGCGGACACCGGCGCCGGCCAAGGCATCGGCCAGGCGTGACGCGTGGTCCCATAGCTCGGCGTAGGAGAGCGGCGGCTGCTCGCCCGACAGGATGGCCGGGTGATCGGACCGCTCTCGGGCATGCCTGGCGATGGCATCGACCACGGTCGCAGCACCGGCGTCCACCGTCTCCCCGCTCAGGGCCGCGAGCGGCGCGGCGAGGCCGGACGCGGCGAGGCTGGTTGTCGTGCTCATGGTCGAAATACTCGATTCCCCTGGATGGTCTGCTCCTCAGAGAATAGGCGGCGGAGAGCCCGGCGAGCGACCGTCGCCACCGGACCCGCTGCTCGAGACACGTCGGAGCTCGGCCATCTCGTCGCGGATGCAAGCCGCCTCCTCGAACCTGAGGTCGGCTGCGGCGGCCTCCATCTCCTCTCGCAGGCGAGAGAGCAGCTCGTCGACCTCCACGAGCGACCCGGCATCGGGGGACCACCCGCTCCCCCCCACCGCTTCTCTCGTCCGCACGACGCGGGCAGCCCGCCCGGCCCGGACGTCACTGCGGCTGCGAGCAGCTCGGCCGGCGCCGTCGGGACCGCGGAGGCGTTCGAGGATGTCGGTGACCGCTTTGCGGATCGTCTGGGGATCGATGCCGTGCTCGGCGTTGTAGGCGATCTGCAACGCCCGGCGGCGTTGGGTCACCCCGATCGCCTCGCGCATCGAGTCGGTCACGGTGTCGGCGTAGAGGACCACCTTGCCGTCCACGTTGCGGGCGGCCCGGCCCATGGTCTGGACCAGCGAGGACGCCGATCGCAGGAAACCCTCCTTGTCGGCGTCGAGGATGGCCACGAGGGACACCTCGGGGAGGTCGAGGCCCTCGCGCAAGAGGTTGATCCCCACCACCACGTCCACCTCGCCCAACCGGAGCTGGCGCAGGATCTCGATCCGGGTGATCGTGTCGATGTCCGAGTGGAGGTACTGGACCCGCACGCCGGCGTCGGCCAGGTAGTCGCTGAGATCCTCGGCCATCTTCTTGGTGAGGGTCGTGACCAGGATCCGGCCGCCTTTGGCCACCTCGTCGCCGATGCGGGCGAGGAGGTCGTCGACCTGGCCGCGGGTCTCGTGGATGACGACTTCGGGGTCCACGAGGCCGGTGGGCCTGATGACCTGGTCCACGACCTGAACGGCGTGCTCGAGCTCGAAGGGGCCCGGCGTGGCGGACACGAAGATGGCCTGGGGGACGCGCTCCAAGAGCTCCTCGAAGCGCAGCGGTCGGTTGTCGAGGGCCGAGGGCAGGCGGAACCCGTGCTCCACCAGGACGTCTTTGCGCGAGCGGTCCCCGGCCCACTGGCCCCGGAGCTGGGGCACCGCGACGTGGCTCTCGTCCACGACGACGAGGAAGTCCTCGGGGAAGAAGTCGAGCAGGGTGAACGGGGCCTCGCCCGCCTGCCGCCCGTCGAGGTGCCGGCTGTAGTTCTCGATGCCCGAGCAAACCCCGGTCTCGGCCAGCATCTCGAGGTCGTGCTCGGTCCGCATCCGGAGCCGCTGCGCCTCCAGGAGCTTCCCCTCTGCGGCGAACGTCTGGAGCCGCTCGCGTAGCTCGGCTTCGATCGAGGTGACCGCCCGGCGGATCGTCTCGTCACCCGCCACGTAGTGGGTCGCGGCAAACACCGCCACGTCGTCGAGCTCGGTCCCCATCTCCCCGGTGAGGACGTCGAACGGCACGATCCGCTCGACCGTGTCGCCGAACAGCTCCACCCGTAGCGCCGTCTCCTCGTAGGCCGGATGGATCTCGATGGTGTCGCCGCGGGCCCGGAAGGTGCCACGGACCAGGTTGACGTCGTTGCGGGCGTACTGCAGGTCGACCAGGCGCCGCAGGATCTCCCGTTGGTCCCGCACCTCACCGACGGCCAAGGTGAGGATCCGGTCGCGGTACTCGTCGGGCGATCCCAGCCCGTAGATGCACGAGACCGACGCCACCACCACGACGTCCCGGCGCATCAGCAGCGACGAGGTGGTGGCATGGCGCAGGCGGTCGATCTCGTCGTTGATCGAGGAGTCCTTCTCGATGTAGGTGTCGGTGGTCGGCAGGTACGCCTCGGGTTGGTAGTAGTCGTAGTAGGAGACGAAGAACTCCACCCGGTTCTTGGGGAACAGGTCCCGCAGCTCCGAGGAGAGCTGGGCGGCAAGGGACTTGTTCGGCTCGATGATGAGCGTCGGCCGCTGGACGGCTTCGATCGTCCAGGCGATCGTCGCCGTCTTGCCGCTGCCGGTGATACCCCGCAGCGTCTGGTACCGGTCGCCCCGCTCGACGCCGGCAGCGAGGGCTTCGATGGCAGCCGGCTGATCGCCGGCCGGGCGGAACGGCGAGACCACCTCGAGTCGGGGCACCGCGTCGAGCGTACTGGCGGCGACGCGGCCGGGGCGCGGGTGTTCCTCGTCGCGCTCGCCGGGGTCAGGGGCTCGCGGGGGTCAGGGGCTCGCTGGCGCGGCGCGGTGATCGGCGATCCAGCGCCACAGGCGGTCGACTTGGGCCACCAGGTCCTCAGGCGATCCGGAGTTGTCCACCACGACGTCGGCGTCGGCCAATCGCTCCTGGCGCGTCGGCTGCGCGGCGATCCGCTCGCGGGCATCGCGGGGGTCCATGCCCCGCAGCTCGACGAGGCGGCGCAGGGCCTCGTCGAAGGGGCAGTCGACGATCGCCACGGCGTCCAGATGCATGGTGCTGCGATGCTCGGCCCGCAGCAGGGGGATGGCGAGGACGACGACGGCGTCGGAATGCGACGCCTCCTCGAGGCGGCGCAGCATCTCGAGGCCGATGGCCGGATGGGTGATCGCATTGAGGTCGGCCAGTGCCGCCGGGTCGCCGAAGGTGGCGGCCGCCAGGGAGGGACGGTCGATGGCGCCGTCGGGGGCAAGGATCCCCTCGCCGAAGCGCCCGACCAGGGCCTGATACGTCGGCGTCCCGGGGAGCACGACCTCCCGTGCGACGAGGTCCGCGTCGATGATCGTGGCGCCGCGGGCGGCGAGCAGGTCGGTGACCGCCGTCTTGCCGCAGCCGATACCCCCGGTGAGGCCCAACGCGTAGATGGCCGTTCAGCTCCCCCGCGGCGCGGCGCCCCGTTGTTGGGCTCGCCCGTGCCCTCGGCCGGCCTGGCCGTGCCGCTGGTCGGCTCGGAGCACGTCGCGCCGGGGACGTCGTCCGATGGCCAGTAGGACCAGGGTGGTGTCGTCGGGGTGCTCGGTCACGTACCAGTCGTCGGCGGTGATCCCGGTGGCGCCTCCCGTGTCGGATCGGGCGACGAGGCGGTACGCCAGCGGCAAGAGACGGGTGTACGCCGCCACGTACCATCCTCGGGGGATCCGGTGCCGAACGTCGAGCACATCGAGGGCAAGGAGCCGGTTCGCTCTGCGCCGGCGGGCGGCGAAGTCGGCCTTCACGCTCGCGGTGGCGTCGACGCCCCCGATCCACACGTCCTCGAAGTGGCGTCCGAGCACGTCGGCCAGCTCGGTCCGGCCGAAAAGGTGGACGTGGAACGGGTTCTCGAAGTCGGCCGGCTCGTTCGGAGTGAGGAAGAACGCCGCTCCGTCGTCTTTCAGCACCCGGGCAGTCTCCGCGACGTGGAGCTCGGGCTGCACGAAATGCTCGATCAGGTGTGACGAGCAGACCCAGTCGAACGAGGCCGGGGCCAGTCCGAGCTCGAGTGCGTCCATTCGCGCCACCCGTAGGCCGGCATCACCGAATTGCGCGGCGGCGGTGGCGACGGCATCGGCGCTGTAGTCCACGCCGACCACCTCGCGGTCGAGCGCGGTGAGCCCGATCGACTCGAAGCCCTGGCCGCAGCCCACGTCCAGCAGCCGCCCGGGCCCGAGGCGCTCCACCACTGCGCGGTAGCCGGCAGCGTGAAGCGCCAGCAGCGAGTCCGGCGTCACGCCCAGCTGGGGACGCTCCCCCGTCAACCGGGCGCCCTGCCTGCTCTCGGTCCCGACGTCCAACCTGGCTCCTTGCGGTCTCGGTCCCGGGACCGGCAGCCGTCCCGATCCCGGGCCTGCCACCGGTCGCCCAGGACGACTGCCTACACTACCGTGGCGGTCGGCGACGGTACGGCTGTGGCCCGGCGGCTCGAAGGACCGGTCTCCTGATCCCAGACGACCGGGCTCGTGCTCCGAGGTCGGCCACAGGTGCCGGGGATCTGGACCATTTGACGACACGATGAACGAGAGCCCGCCACCCGCCGCCAGTCCGACCTCCGCTTCAAGTGACCGGGCGCGTCCTGCCCGCCTGGCTTCGAGCGGCGACAAAGAGATCTCGATACCCCGGGTGCAGCCTCTCGTCGAGCACCTGGTGCTGGCGCTCCTGGCCTACGTCCCACTCCTGGCCGTCGACCCCGGCGTCGTCACCTCCGACACCAAGACGTACCTCTACCTCGACCCGGCTCGATTCTTGAGCCAGGTCGCGTTCATGTGGAACCCGACGGTCGCACTCGGCACCGTGACCCACGAGTACATCGGCTACCTGCTGCCCATGGGGCCCTTCTACTGGTTCTTCTCGGCGGTCCACGTGCCTATCTGGGTGGCCCAGCGGCTCTGGCTCGGGACCATCCTGTTCGCGGCCGGCACCGGCATACTCTACGCCTGCCGGGTCCTGGGCGTGGCCCGCCCGGGGCGCACCGTGGGCGCTCTCGCCTACATGCTCTCCCCCTACTTCCTCC
>DAHWPS010000199.1:0-1791 GCA_027342785.1 Acidimicrobiaceae bacterium | reverse complement strand
GGAAGCTACTCCCTGAAGAATGAACGTAGCGGAAGGCTGGCTGTAGCGCAGAACCCAGGTCTTGTGCTTGACGAGATCATTCGCCTTCTCAAGTCCCGAAATGTGGATGTTCACTCTCATCTCAATAGGGACGGGACCGTGACGCTCACTATCCGCGGAGGACTTGCAGCTCAGCTCTCATTGCTCGGGTCCGTGCGCCCCGAAAGATTGCTCGCAAAGATTCGTTTGGACGGCCACTACATGAGGGCAGTCGGGGAACGGCGAGTGGTTGCTGTCATTCCGAGGGGACGGCGCGAGATCGTCCGCTTGGCGACGTCTTGCCGGACCTACATGACAGAAGGATTGGTCTCCCACAACTCGACGTACCGGGAAACCCACCTTCGGATCCTGGCCGAGATGGTGCGGGTCACCGCGCCTGGCGGCCTCGTCGTCATCAACGTCTCGAACCACATCCGCAACCGCCGTGAGGTGGACGTCGCCGGGTGGTGGCACGGTGCAATGAAGCTCACCGGCCTGCTCGTCCCCGAACAGGACATCAAGGTGCCCACCCCGCGCATGCGCTACGGCCAGAACCACGGCGCCCGGGTGGAGCACGAGTGGGTCTTCGTGATGCGGCGTCGGGGCCGGTAGCCCCCCAGGTGACCCGATCGAGCGCCGCCCGCACAGGGAGGATGTGCTCGGACGTGATCATGCCCTCACCGGTGCCGTCAGCTTCCTGGCGCTCGCCCCGATCCTTCACGGCGCTCTCCGCGAGTTCCCTACCGCTCCTGTGCCGCTCGGCATCGGTGGGGTGGTCTCAGCCGCGTTCGCTTTGCTCCCCGATCTGGATGAGCCGGGCTCGACGGTGAGCAGGAAGCTCGGACCGCTGTCCCGGGCCGTGGCCAAGGTGACGAACACCGTCGCCGGAGGGCATCGCCAGGCGACCCACTCGATCCTGTTCGCCGTCGGGGTCTTCTTCCTCGCCCGCCTCGCCGCCCCGCGCCCGCTCGCCGAGGCGATCATCGTCGGCTGCTCGTTCCTTCTCGTCTTCCGGATGCTGCTGCCGAAGGCGCTGCGCTACGCGGGGCTTGTCACGCCGTTGATGCTCGCCCTGACGGGGGCGGCCTCGTGGTGGGCCTTCCACGCCGGGGTCGCGCCGTGGCTGGCCTGGGCGGCGGCCGGCGGCGTCCTCTGGCACCTCGTCGGCGACTCGCTGACGGTTGAGGGCGTGCCGTGGTGCTGGGTCCCCTTCGTGCGACCGCTCCAGCGGCTCCGCCTCGCGCTCCCCTTTGTCGGCCACACGGGCTCGGCCCGGGAGACCGCCATCGGCTCCCTGCTCTGCCTCGGCGTCCTGTACTGCGCTACGGCAGGTGTCGTCATCCCGCTTCTGCACACCCACTTCCCTACCATCCAGCTCCCGAGGCTCCCGGAGGTCTGATGCACACGTCACCACGGACCACGACCTCTGCCAAGGTCGTCTGCGATTCGGTCAGCCCCGCCGGTGTGCGCCTCACGACGATCGAGGTGATCTTCGCCCGGTTCGTCCTGGCGGAGGTCAACACCCACCGAGCCTTCAGCCGCAACTCAGCCAGCTCGCGGGCCATCCCGGCCCGCAAGCAGATTCGGCGTGTCGTCGACGACCCCTTCGTGCCGCTCGTCTGGGCAAGCGAGCGCCCCGGCATGCAGGGCGGGGACGAGCTCACCGGCTGGCGCAGGTCGGCCGCGAAGGTGGCCTGGCGGGCGGCCTCGCTCGGTGCGGCCGGGATGGCACGTGCGATGGTCGGGCTCGGGGTTCACAAGTCGATCGCCAAC
>DAHWPS010000175.1:0-32484 GCA_027342785.1 Acidimicrobiaceae bacterium | reverse complement strand
GGCTCGGCGGGCGCATCACCCGCGAGGACGTGCTGGCGGTCATCGACGCTCGCAGCTCGAGCGCACCCGCGCCGGCACCCGCACCCGCACCCGCGCCGGCACCCGCGCCCGCTCCGGCACCCGCGCCCCTCCCGGCCGTCGTGCCGCCTGCTCCGGGTGGCGCGCTGGAAGCCACCGGCCCGCGCAGCGTGGGAGAGCCGACCGTCGGTTCGGCGGTGCTGCGTGTCCCGGCCGGCGACCGGGTCGTGCCGTTTTCCAACATGAGGCGGCGGACGGCCGAGCACATGGTGCGGTCCCGAGCCACGTCGCCGCACGCCTACATCGCCTATGACGTCGACTTCGAGCCCGTCGAGAGGGTCCGATCCGCCTGGGGAGCACGCTTCAGGGCCGAAGAGGGCTTCTCGCTCACGTACCTGCCGTTCGTGGCGCGGGCCGTCGTCGACGGCCTCCGGGAGTTCCCCAACCTGAACGCCTCGGTGGCGGATGACGCGCTCGTCGTGCACCAGCAGGTCAACCTCGGGATCGCGGTCGACTTGGACCACGAAGGGCTCATCGTCCCCGTCGTGCATCGGGCCGAGGAGGTGACGCTGCGAGGCCTCGCCCGGCGCATCCGTGACGTGGCCGATCGGGCCCGCACCCGGCAACTGGGCGCCGATGACATCTCCGGTGGGACGTTCTCGATCACCAACGACGGGCCGTTTGGCACGCGGTTCACCGTACCGATCATCAACCAGCCCCAGGTGGCCATCCTGGCGACCGACGGGATCGCCCGCCGTCCGGTCGCGGTCACCCATGCCGACGGCACCGAGTCGATCGCGATCCACTCCACCGGGATGCTGGGGGTGAGCTGGGACCACCGTGCGGTCGACGGCGCCTACGTCTCCTCGTTCCTCCGGCGGGTCGCCGAGGTGATCGGTACGCGCGACTGGGTCGCCGAGCTCTAGCCGGCCCCGGCCATGCTGCGGATACGGGTCATCGGTCGGGCTCCTTACGAGGAGGCGCTCGACCTCCAGCGCGCTCTCGCCTCGCGGGCGGTCGACGACTACGTCCTCGTGCTGGAGCATCCCCACACGTACACCCTGGGCGTGCGCGGGGACCCGGCCCACGTGCTCACGGACCCCGAGGCGGTTGGCGCACGGCTGGTACGGGTGGACCGAGGGGGCGACGTCACCTACCACGGTCCCGGTCAGCTCGTCGTCTACCCGATCGTCACCGTTCCCGACGATCCCGGGTCCGGCCGTCGCCATGTCCACCTGCTCGAAGAAGTCGTGATCGACGTGCTCGGCGCCCTCGGTGTCGGTGGGCCCGATGCGCGCGTCGGCAGGCGGGACGGCTACCCCGGCGTGTGGATCGGTGTGGGCACCTCGAGTCCGCGCAAGATCGCCGCCGTCGGTGTCCGCATCGTCCGTGCCAGCGACGGCCGCCGCCGCACCCTCCACGGCGTGGCGTTGAACGTGGAGTGCGACCTCGCGATGTTCGCCCACATCGTCCCGTGCGGGATCACCGACGCTGCGGTCACCTCGCTCCGGAGCGAGGGATGCCCGGCGTCCATGGCAGAGGTCGTCTCGGCGATGCTGATCCGCGCGGCGGCGGCCTGGGGTGCCGGCAACGCGGAGGTCCAGTCCGTCGCGTGGCCGGACCGCTCTCGCTCCGGCGGCTCGGCGGCCGCGGGTGCAGGGGTCCGGGGTGGTGTGCGCGACGGGCGGGAGTCGCCGGCCGAAACGTCCGGCGCCTCGGTCGGGCCACCCTCATGGCGACGCCTTGAGCGCGCCGGCGTCGATGTGGGGGCGCGGGTGTCGCTCTCGGCTCGCAAGCCCCCATGGCTCCGGGCGCCGGCTCGCATGGGTGGGCGCTACGTGCAGACGGGGAGGGAGGTGCACGGGCTCGGGCTGGCGACGGTCTGCGAGGAGGCCGGCTGTCCCAACATCTTCGAGTGCTGGTCGGCCGGTACGGCCACGTTCATGGTGAACGGCACCCGTTGCACCCGCGCGTGCGGGTTCTGTCAGGTGGACACGCAACGCCCGTTGCCGCTCGATCCGGGCGAGCCCGAGAGGGTGGCCCGCGCCGTGCGCCGGATGGGCCTGTCCCACGCCGTGGTCACGTGCGTGGCCCGCGACGACCTGCCCGACGGGGGTGCTGCGGCCATTGCCGACACGGTCGAGGCCATCCGGCGCAATGCTCCGGGTACCGCCGTGGAAGTGCTGATCTCGGATTTTCGCGGGGATGCCGCGGCGTTGGCGATGGTTCTCGACGTGCGCCCCGACGTCCTCAATCACAACGTCGAGACTGTGGCCAGGCTCCAGCGAGCGGTCCGGCCCTCGGCCGGCTACGCCCGCAGCCTGACTGTGCTGGCACGAGCAGCAGACGCAGGCCTCACGGTGAAGTCCGGGCTCATGGTCGGTCTCGGCGAGCGCGAGGACGAGGTGGTGGCCACGCTGGCCGACTTGTGCTCGGTCGGCGCATCGATCGCCACCATCGGCCAGTACCTGCGGCCGACCCGCTCACACCTGCCGGTGGCGCGTTGGTGGGAAGAGGGAGAGTTTGCCCGGCTGGCCGAGATCGGGCGTGAGCTCGGCCTGGCGCATGTGGTCGCCTCGCCGCTCACCCGCTCGAGCTACCACGCCGGCGCGGCAGCGCAGGCGGCAACGCAAGACGGGTCTGGCGCAGCGCTCGGCGGTCCGGGAGTGCCGGTGTCCGCCGTTGGGGGCCCGAGCTAGGAGCGGGCGGCCACGTGCTGGGTCCAGACCGCCCCGTCCCAGTACCGCAAGGTGTCCGGCGCGCCGCCCGGGTCCGGTAGCCATCCGGCCGGGGTGCCCGGAGGAGGGTTGCCGCCACCCGCAGCGGGGGCCGCAGGAGCCGGTGCGGCCGGTGCCCCGCCGCCTGGTGCCCCGCCGCCTGCGAAACCGGCGAACGGGTCGCTCTGCCCCGCCGGGTCGAACGCCTGCTGGGGCTGGCCCCCGAGCCCACCGGCCTGGCCGGGCTGCTGGAGGTCGGCGTAGTAGCTCTGGGGCGCAGGAGCCGCAGCGCTCTTCGGGTGCTTGTTGCGCTGGTTGATGATCACGATGGCGACGATGAGCGCCACCACGATCACCGCCACCACGATCTCGATGATCAACGTGGTGGAAGAGAGCGCCCCGAGGAGGGGACGGGATGGGGTAAGACCGGCAGTCAGTGCGGTGTGCATGGGACGATACGGTACCGCCTGGTGGGCCGGTGGGTCAACGACGCAGCCGGGGGACGCTCAGCGAAGGCTCGGGGTCGCTCCCGGCCCTCTCGTGTGCCGCCTTGTGCCCAGGTCAGAGGGGACATCGGCCTGGCGATCCGGGGCTGGCCCGGGATGTCCGACTGGCGGCCGTGTCAGACGACGAAGTACTTGGCCTGGGGATGGTGGCACACGATTGCGTCGGTGGTCTGCTCGGGCTCGAGCTGGAACCCCTCACTGACCGTTACCCCGATACGACCGGCGCCGAGGAGGTCCGCCACCTTCGCGTTGTCGGCGAGGTCGGGGCAGGCCGGGTAGCCCCAGCTGTACCGGCCTCCGCGGTACTGCTGGCGGAACAAGCCGGTGAGCGTCGGACCGTCTTCTCCTGCGATGCCCAGCTCTTCGCGGATGCGCCGGTGCCAGTACTCGGCCAACGCCTCGGCCATCTCGACGCCAAGCCCGTGTAGGTGGAGGTAGTCCCGGTACTCCCCGGCCTCGAACAGCCGGGCCGTCTCCTTGGAGATCTGGTCGCCCATGGTCACGAGCATGTACGACGCGAAGTCCGGTTCGCCCGTCTCCAGCGGCCGGAAGAAGTCGGCGATACAGAGCCAAGGGGCCCGGCGCTGGCGAGGAAAGGTGAACCGCGTGCGCTCGGTGCGGCGCTCCTCGTCTTCGAACACGATCAGGTCGTTCCCCTCCGCGTTCACGGCGAAATGGCCGTAGACGACTCGGGGTTGCAACAGGTCCCTCTCCTTGGCTTTTGCAAGCTCCTCTCGAAGTACCGCCCCGATCCGCGTCTTGAACTCGGCATCGTCTTCTCCGGGGAGCGGTCGGTACCCCCACTGGTTCCGGAAGAGCGCGGTCAAGTTGAGGTACCCGGCGATGTCGTCGAGAGAGATCCCCTTTGCGACGCGCGTCCCGACGAAGGGCGGCACCACCAGCTCGTTGTCGGTCGCCACCTCGGGGGAGCGCTCGGGCTGCCCTTCCACGGCAGTGTCATCCGGCTCCAACCTGCTGCGCTTGGGGACCCGGCGCTCCGAGATGCTGCGGCCGAACTCCGGATCGTCTTCGTCGCCGTGCCCGATAGAGACGAGGCGTTCCATGGTGTGGAGACCTTCGAAGGCGTCGCGCCCGTAGAAGACCCTCCCGCGGTAGACCTGCCGGAGGTCCCGCTCGACATAGGTGCGGGTGAGGGCTGCACCGCCGAGGAGCACGGGGATGTGCGAGAGCCCCCGTTGGTTCAGCTCTTCGAGGTTCTCCCTCATGACGAGCGTCGATTTCACCAGCAGCCCGCTCATGCCGAGCGCGTCGGCACGGTGCTCCTCGGCGGCAGCGATCATCTCGGAGATCCCAACCTTGATCCCAAGGTTGACCACGTCGTATCCGTTGTTGGTGAAGATGATGTCGACGAGGTTCTTGCCGATGTCGTGGACGTCGCCTTTCACCGTTGCCAGCACGACGGTGGCTTTGCCTCCCTGGTCGCTTCGCTCCATGTGCGGCTCGAGGTAGGCGACGGCGGCCTTCATCGTCTCGGCGGACTGGAGGACAAAGGGGAGCTGCATCTCGCCGGAGCCGAACAGGTCGCCGACGGTCTTCATACCTGCAAGGAGGAATTCGTTCACGATCTCGAGCGCAGGGTGACCGGCGGCAAGCGCTTCTTCCAGATCGTCTTCGAGGCCTGTCCGGTTGCCGTCGATGATCCTCTGCTCGAGCCTGCGTTCGACTGGCCAGTCGAGGTGCTCGCTCGGCGCTGACGCGGTCGCCTGCGCCCCCTCGAACAGTACGAGCAGCTCCTGCAATGGGTCGTACCCTTCCCGGCGCCGGTCGTAGACGAGATCGAGGCAGACCTCACGTGCGTGGTCGTCGATGCGCGAGAGCGGAAGGATCTTCGACGCGTGGACAATGGCCGCGTCGAGCCCTGCTGCGACACACTCGTGGAGGAACACCGAGTTGAGCACTTGGCGGGCCGCCGGGTTGAGGCCGAACGACACGTTGGAGAGCCCGAGCAGGGTGGAGACTCCAGGAAGCTCGGACTTGATGCGGCGGATCCCCTCGATGGTCTCGATGCCGTCGCGCCGGCTCTCCTCCATGCCGGTGGAGAGCGGGAGGGCGAGCGGGTCGAACAGCAGGTCCTCGGCTTCGAGCCCGTAGCGGGTCGTGGCGACGTCGTAGATGGAGCGGGCCGCCCGCAGCTTCCATTCCGCCGTGCGGGCCTGGCCTTCCTCGTCGATGCAGGTGCACACCACAGCCGCACCGAACTCGCGGGCGAGTGAGAGGAAGGCGTCCAGGCGGGTGCCGTCGCCGTCCCCTTCTTCCAAGTTCACCGAGTTGAGGACTGCGCGCCCGCCCAGCCACTCCAGTGCAGCACGGGCAACCGGTGCTTCGGTGGAGTCGACCATGAGCGGGACACTTGCCTGGGTGGCCAGGCGGGAAGCGAGCTCCGACATGTCGGAGACACCGTCGCTCCCCGTGTAGTCCACGCACACGTCGATCAGGTGCGCGCCTTCCTTGACCTGGTCGCGGGCCATTGCCACACAGGTGTCCCAGTCGCCGGCCAGCATCGCCTCGCGGAACCTCTTCGACCCGTTGGCGTTGGTGCGCTCGCCGACGACGAGAAACGAAGTGTCCTGCTTGAACGGCACGGCACTGTAGATCGAGGCAGCACCCGGCTCGCGTACGGGTCGGCGCGTCGCCGGCGGCGCGCCGGCACACGCGTCAACGACGGCGGCCAGGTGGGCCGGCGTCGTCCCGCAACAGCCGCCGATGGCCGTCACTCCCAGCTCGGTCACGAACCGGTGGAGGTGCTCGGCCAGCCCGTCCGGCGTGAGGTCGTAATGCATGCGGCCGTCGACCACCGACGGCAAGCCGGCGTTGGGCAACGAGGAGATGGGAACACGGCTGTGAGCCGAGAGGTAGCGAAGCGCTTCGCCCATCTCGGCCGGTCCGGTGGCGCAGTTGAGCCCGAGCACGTCGACCTGCATCGCGTCGAGCGAGGTGAGCGCGGCACCGATCTCGGTCCCCGGCAGCATCCGCCCCGTGAGCTCGATGGTGACCTGGACTTGGAGGGGGACCCGACGGCCGGTTGCTGCCATGGCGCGCCGGCACGCGTTGATGGCGGCTTTGGCTGAGAGCAGGTCGAAGACGGTCTCGATCAAGAGCAGGTCCACGCCACCCTCCAAGAGCCCGCGGGCCTGCTCTTCGTAGGAGTCCCTCAAGTCGGCGTAAGGGATCTGGCCCAGCGTGGGGAACTTGGTCCCCGGTCCCATGCTCCCGGCGACCCACCGCGGCCGGTCGGGCGTCGAGTACTCGTCGGCGATCCGCCGGGCCAACCTGGCCCCGGCGAGGTTCAGCTCGAATGCCCTCTCTGCGATGCCGTACTCGGCGAGGACCACCGAGAAAGCACCGAACGTGTCGGTCTCGATGACGTCGACACCCACATCGAGGAACGAGCGGTGAACCTGCTCGACCGCGCCCGGCTTGGAGATCACGAGGATCTCGTTGCACCCTTCGAGCTCCGCGCCTCCGAAGTCGTCGGCTCCAAGGCCTTGGAGCTGCAGGTTCGTACCCGTGGCGCCGTCAAAGATGACAGGGCGCACCCTGAGCGCGTCGAGGTACGGCGACGTCTCGGGGTCGAGCCGACCGAAGTGAGGAATGGATGTGGCCACGGCGCTTCCAGGGTACCGGCAACGGCCGGTAGCATCCGCGTTGATGCGCATCTATACGAAGAAGGGCGACGACGGCACTACCGGGCTGCTGTTCGGCGGGCGAGTGCCGAAGCAGTCGGCCCGCATCGAATTGAACGGCGCGGTGGACGAGGCCCAAGCGGCCCTCGGCGTCGCTCGGGCCGAGACCGAGCGAGGGTGCGAGCTCGACCAGTGGCTCGTGGGCATCGAGCGCGACCTGTACGTGCTCATGGCCGAAGTGGCAACGGCGCCGGCAAACCGGCACAAGCTCGTCGCCGGGACGAGCCTGGTGACCTCGGGCATGGTCGAGGCGCTCGAGGCTCGGATCGACGAGCTGATGGAGCGCTTCGAGATGCCGAGCGAGTTCATCGTGCCAGGACAGAACCGGCTCTCGGCGGCGCTCGACGTGGCTCGGACCGCGGTCCGGCGTGCCGAGCGCTTGGCCGCCGGGGGTCTGGATGGTTCGGAGCCCGTGCCGCCGCCTCCAGACGGGTCCCAGGTGCTCCCGTACCTGAACCGGCTCTCCGACCTGGTCTGGGCGATGGCCCGCTGGCAGGAAGGCGACGACCACGTGCCCGCACGCGGCACTCGAAAAGAGGGTCGATGAGCGCTGCACTCGAAGTGGAGGTGTCCCGCACCATCCCGTCGACCGCCGATGTCCTGGGGATCCCGGTCATGAGCGAGGACGGCACGCCGATCTGGCCCGAAGAGCTTTCCTCGTCCCTGGCGATCACGGCGCCGGCGCTCGCCGAGCTCGCCGAGCGCGCCGGGTTCACCGCCAAAGTTGGGCAGGCGCTGGCCGTGCACGCCATGGGCTCCGCGAGTGACGGACCGCAGACGTCGGTGCTCCTCGGACTGGGGTCCCGGCCAGCCGTCGACGCCGAGGCATGGCGCCGCGCCGCCGCCGCGCTGGTCCGATCAGCGGGGAGCGGCGGATCGGCCGTTCTGCGGGTTGCCGAGTCGACCATGGGCGCTGGCCCGCTCGAGATCGGCAGTGCGGTGGCCGAAGGCGCGATCCTGGCCGCATACCGCTTCGATGCCTACCGCACGACGCCGTCGCCGTCGGGGATCGCGAAGTTGTTCGTGGTCCCGGCTGCTGCCGAGAGCGGTAGCGAGGTCGACGTCGAGGTCGCGGGAGACGAATCGGCCTCCGAGCTGGCAGAAGGCGTCGCGAGGGGCCAGCGGCGGGCTCGGGCAGTCGTCTTCGCCCGGGATCTCATCAACTGCCCGCCGACCGACTTGCCGCCCCGAGTCTTGGCCGAGCGGGTGGCCGATGAGCTGTCGGGCATCACCGGAGTGCATGTCGACATATGGGACGAGGATCGGATCGCCGCCGAGCGCCTTGGGGGTCTCCTCGGGGTCAGCCGGGGCTCGGCGGAGCCGCCACGCCTGGTGTGGGCGACCTACTCACCGCCCCTGCAGCCCGCTGGTGCGCTCGGGGAGCTTCCACACGTTGTCCTGGTAGGCAAAGGCATCACGTTCGACTCTGGCGGGCTCTCACTCAAGTCCGCCGACGGCATGGTCACGATGAAGACCGACATGAGCGGTGCAGCGATCGTGCTGGCCACCCTGTCGGCGTGTGCCGACCTGGAGATCGGGGTGAGGGTGACGGCGCTGGCGGCGATGTCCGAGAACATGCCCGGTGGACGGGCGCTGAAGCCCGGCGATGTCCTCACGATTCGCAACGGCGCGACGATCGAAGTCCTCAACACCGACGCCGAAGGCCGTCTCGTGCTGGCCGACGCGCTGTCGCTGGCGGCTGAGATCGATCCGCGTCCCGACGCGGTGATCGACGTCGCGACGTTGACCGGCGCCGCGACCGTCGCGCTTGGCACGGGGATCGCCGCGCTGTTCGGGAACGACCAGCACTTGATCGACCGAGTCCGAGTCGCTGGGGCAGCGGCCGGTGAGCGCCTCTGGCCGATGCCGCTCCCAGACGACTATGCCGAGCACATCGACTCGGAGGTTGCGGACATGAAGAACATGGGCCGGGCGGGCCAGGCCGGCGCCATCGCGGCCGCCCACCTCCTCGCTCGCTTCGCCCGAGGGGTTCCTTGGGCCCATCTCGACATCGCCGGTCCAGGTAGGGCCGCGGAAACGTCCGGGTACCTCACCAAAGGCGGGACGGCGTTCGGAGTGCGGACCCTCCTCGGCTTTCTCGAGTCCTATCCGGCATCCTCACCTGCGGGCGGAGTCACCCGGCGCTCCTGACGCGAGCTGCGTTCTCGGTGCAGGGCGGCTGTCGCCGTCTGTACCGCCTGCTCGTGGAGGGCGCCCGCCCATGCCGCGGCTTCGTAGGCCAGCGCCGGGTGGACGCCCCAGCGCGCCAGACGGCGTTCGACGATGCTTGCCGCCTCACCGCACGACGTGAGCTCGAGGGCCAGCGAGCGGGCCCGACGTCGGACCGCCGGCAGGTCGGGCGAGTCGCATGCCGGCGCCTCCCACAGCTCGTGCTCGTCTCGTAGTGATCCCGGGAGGCGCACGAGGTGACGGCGTGGGACCGACGCGATGCGGCGCCGGACCGCCAACGCCTGTGGTCCGAGGTGCCGAGCCACGCCGTAGCGGGTGCACCGGAGGATGGCCCGTTGGAACGGCGAATGGCGGCTGCCCAGGCCGCCGAGGCCGAGGCGACGAGCCGCGTCGTCCAAAGAAAGGTCGAAGCCGTCCGGAGAAGATTCAAGCCCATCGGCCATCATGCGCAGGAGCCACGTCGCCGACGGACCGAGCACCGGGAGCCAGAACCTCTCCACATATGCGGACCTCGGATCCCATCCTCCTGCGTCAATCAGCGGGTCGTCCCACGCGACGACGCGGAGCTGGTCCGAGCCGGCCTCGGGGCCGGTTCGGGACGAGAGCGGGTGGTCGGGAAGCTCGGTGGCGAAGGTCATGCCTCCCATGCTGGGCGCTCGAGGTGGCTCGGTTGCTCGCAGCGGTGCTCGCAGTATGTCTCGCCATGGAGCCTGCCGTGGTGTTCGTCCTGGTGATTGCCGTGCTGCTTGCCGTGGTGCTCGCAGTGGTGCTTGCCGTGGTGCTTGCTCCCGGGCTCGATTGGGCGTCTCCCAAGCGTCTCGCGGGCGTCTCCTGGGTGGTTGTCCGGCCTGCTCGCTATAGTGGCCCGGCTGCCTGGTCACTGCGGATGCGAAGCGACCCAGCGGTGATGCGCCCGTAGCTCAGAACGGTTAGAGCACCGGCCTTGTAAGCCGGAGGTCGCCGGTTCAAGTCCGGCCGGGCGTTCCACAAGTTTTCACGTTTTGCGTGGAACGCACTTCACGTTTCACGCTGTCGTCATCGTGCCATAGCGGTGCGATGCCATGGTCCGCTCAGGAATCCCCGGGCTTACGGCCCTGGGGAGGATGTCAAGACGGCTCCTCGATCGGCTACGGAGTAGCCATCCCCACCATCGGCTTGGTGAGGACCGTGCCACCCATGGAGCCGTGGAACTTCGCACCACCGAAGCTGAAGATCCCTCCATCCGAAGCAACGGTCCAGTAGCCGCCGGTCGAAGCTGTGGCCGCCATCCCCACCATCGGGGCATTCAGTGCGGTGCCGCCCATGGAGCCGTGGAAGCGCGCGCTGCCGAAGCTGAAGATCCCACCGTCGCTCGCCAGCTCCCAGTAGCCATTGCCTGTCGGGGCCGCAGCCATGGCAACGACTGGCTTGTTGAGCGGCGTTCCGCCCATAGAGCCGTGGAAGCGCGCGTCACCGAAGGTGAAGATCCCTCCGTCGGATGCAACAAGCCAATACCCACCCCCTGTTGGCATGGCGGCCATCCCTACGATCGGCTTGTTCAGTGGTTTCCCACCCATAGAACCGTAGAAGGGGGCGTCAAAACCGAAGATCCCACCATCCGCGGCCACTTCCCAGTAACCGCCGGTCGAGGCGTCAGCTGCCATACCGACAATCGGCTCGTTCAGGGGTTTGCCGCCCATAGAGCCGTGGAAGCGCGCGCTGCCGAAGCTGAAGATCCCACCGTCGCTCGCCACCTCCCAGTAGCCATTGCCTGTCGGGGCCGCAGCCATGGCGACCACTGGCTTGTTGAGCGGGGTTCCGCCCATGGAGCCGTGGAAGCGCGCGCTGCCGAAGCTGAAGATCCCTCCATCCGAAGCGACGGTCCAGTATCCCGTGACCAACGGGGGCGGAGGCGGGGGACACGCGTAACCGTAGCCATAGCCGCATGTGGAGACGCTCGCGACCGGGCTCGCAGAGAGTGCCCCGGTGATGCCCGCACCGGCTAGGACCAGCACGGCAACAGCAGCGAGAACTGGGTTGGCGACGATCAAACGTCGCAGCGAGCGTCCGTGGTTCTTGATCGCTTCTCCCACGTGGAAGCCTTTCCCTAGGGCAATCGGACCGCAAAGTGCCTTGATGTTCGTATCTGAATGATAATTCGTTGAGCGTACCTGGTCAAGAGAGAAAGCAGTGCGTGCGCTTGCGCCAAATTAGAAATGACAGCATCGCTGCAAACACTACGGCGGATATGACGTAGCCCAACTTCACCATGCCCCAGGGCCGGAACTGGGCCATTCCACCGGCCCCGTCTACCCTGAACTCGACCGTGCCTTCCGGGCTCGGCTTGCCCGAGACACCGTCGAGCTCCCACCCGGGCTGGTAGGCAGCGTCGATCTCCACCAGGCCCGGTGGGCCCGGTGGTACCTGGAACGCGACCGGTGACAGTTCTCGTACGAGGCGAGTGGTACCGAGGCGTTCGCCGGGCCCTCGGTAGGCGAGGTTGCGCCACACCTCGAGGGAGCGAGTGTCGAGCACCGAGCGGAGGTCCGGCTGATGTTCGAGCCAAGTGTACGCATGCCAGTTACTGGTTTTGGCAAGCACCACGTACTCGGTACCGAGCGGTGCCACGGAAGCCCCGAAGTCCCCAATAGCGTCACCCTTGGCCAATAGTCGTGTCACGTACGCCTGGCGGGGGGAGTCGGACTGCGTCTCGACTTCACCTACCTGCACGTTGTCGGCAGAGATGACGCTTCGTTGGAAGACGCCTGCCGCGATGCTGGCCACCACCCGTCCCTGAGTGAACGGCTGTACCTCATAGAGGTGCCAGGGCAGGTAGAGCACCTGCCCCGCCCCCCGGCCCATGAGCTCGTTGGCTTGTTGGTAGGCAGAGGGGATGGTACTTGGACCGAGCTGGCCGGCGAGGCCGTCGAAGATGGTGGGCGAATACGCGAGGGGCAGCGCCAGCCCGAGTGCCGCGGCAGCCCAGGCAGTGCGTCGGCCGGGGACCTGGATGCGGCTCAGGCGCCCCACCCCCCATCCGAGACCCACAGCGTAGGCGAGGACCAGTAGCATCAAGAACTTCTGCGGTTCGCGCATGACGTCGAAGAACGGCACGTTGTCGTACGCCCAGCGAAACAGCGCCCCGGTGGGACCCTGACTGCCGAGAGCGAGGAAGAAGCCAGCCGCTCCGACCACGACCAGCAGCCACGCGAGGCGCCGGCGCTCGGCGCTACCGTCCGGCGCGGGCGGATCGGGGTTGGCCGGCTCTGCGGGACCCCGAGGAGCATCGACACCCCCGGGAGGCGCCGCCTCGGCCGCTGCTGTGCCTCTGGGCGAAGCAGCGTCATTCAAGGTAACGACGCGCCGGTGCCCCAGGACCGCCCAGAATCCGGACACGATCACGACCAGCAGTGCCAGCATGAGCAGCGGCCAGCCGGTGATCACGTCTTTGGGCAGGACCGGACCGGGCGCGAGCCTCCAGAAGCCGTAGAGTGCGGCCACGTTCGGGAGCAGGCCGAGATGTGGGTCCGGCGTCGTGCGGTACAGGTCGAGGCTGGTGATCCCGACTTTTGTGCGGAGCTCGGTCACGCTGTGCGGCAGCAGGATATACGTGCTCATGGCCGCAAAGCAGACTGCGCACGCCACCAGCCAACCTGCCAGCCACCATCGCCGCCTCCTGGTGACCAACAGCAGGGAGACCAGCACGACCCCGTAGATCCACGCATAGTGAGGGGAGAAAGCGGTGAGCACCGCCCACCAGAGAGCAGGGGTGATCACCTGATCAAGGACTGGGCGCCGACGCAAAGCTGACGAGGACCCTACGCCGGGGGCGGTGGCCTTGAGTGCGCCGGAGACGGCAAACGGCAGCAGCGCGTAGCCGAGCAGTAGCGCGATGTCCCCTGCGTAGACGCGGTTGAAGACCCAGGGATTGATGCAGTAGAGCGCCGCGGCGCCCAGGCGTGACCACCGCGAGCCACCGGCCAGCCGCCCTATCCCTACCGCTGCGATCGGGAACACGGCAAACAGAGCCAGCCAGGAGACGGCGTCGCCGATCACGCGTACCAGCACGGCGACGACGAGATCGCCCACCACTCCTGCGGTGAGGCCCCCGTCCAGCCCCAGCATGGCTGGAGAGGGCAGGGGTGGACGGGGCCCGATCACCCAGTCGAGCAGGAAGACGGGTCGATCGCCCAACAGCGGCCAGCACACCCCAACCGCCAGCGCCAACCCGAAGATCGCCGTCGCAGCTTCCGGGAGAGCAAGGGCGCGTCGCCATGCGGGAGCGGCGGGTGGAGCGGCGTTCATCGAGGGTTACTGTTGCACGCCAAGCCCCACGCCAAGGGGGTCGCCACCTGTGCACACCTCGAAGGCGTCCCGGGACGGCCGCCAGCACGTACCCTGCAGAGTTGTCCCATTTGGGGGCCGCTGGTATATATGGTCGCCATTGCATGTGCCAAATGGTGCACCAGGATCGCTGGGGGGCAGAGTCGTGATCGGCCACCTGACGGGCGGGGAGGGAGCCGGGGTGGGCGAGACGGCCGGAGGGCCGCTACGCCGGGCCGGTCGCACCCTGTGGTCTTACTCGGCCGCACGCGGCGGCATGGTGTTCGTAGGTGCCAGCATCGCCGTTGGACTCTCCAACTTCGTGTTCCACGTGGTCTTGAGCCGGCTGCTGGGTCCTTCGGGCTACGGGGCTCTGGGAGCTCTCCTGAACGTGACGGCGGTGCTGACGATACCGCTCGCCGCCGTGCAGGTGACCGTCGCCCAGTCCGTCGCACGGCGGCCCGACCCTTCCGACGCCCCGCCTCTGGGCCGACTTCTGCGGATGTCCGCCCTCGCTGCGCTGATCGGTGTGGGGGTGTGGCTGGCGGCCACGCCCACCATCGACCGCTTCTTCCACCTCCATACCCCCGGCGCCACCATCGTACTGGGATTGTGGCTCATCCCTACCCTGCCCGCAGCCGTGATGGAGGGGGTGCTTCTCGGCCAGCGTCGCTTCCGGGTGGTCGGGATAGGCCAGCTCCTCGGCGGCGGGTTGGCTCGCCTGGCGGCTGGAGTCGTGCTCGTAGAGCTGGGCATGGGGGTGCTCGGTGGGGTCTTTGCCACGGTGTTCGCCGGTCTCGTCATCCTCGCCGTCTATTCGGCAGCACTGCGCTCGACGTTGGGGCGCCGGGGCAGGTTCGTCCCGAGGGCCGGCGACGCCATGTTGTCGGTGACGTCCCTTGGCGGAGCGGCACTGTTGACGAGCATCGACGTGTGGCTGGCACGACACTTCCTGAGCGCTGAATCAGCCGGGCTCTTCACCGCCGCAGCTACCGCCGGTCGCATCGCTCTTTTCTTACCGGGGGCAATCACCCTCGTGTACTTCCCCCGGCTTGCTGCGAGCGGTGGCCGAGGGTCCGAGGCCCGCAAGGTCCTGGCCCGAGCGACGGGCCTGGTGGCGGGAGTGGGGTTTGCCATCGCCGGTCTTGTAGCCCTGTTCGCCGGGTTGGCGGTCTCCGTGCTGTTCGGGCCGGCGTTTGCCCACGCGTCGGTGGCCGTCGGCACGGTGGCCACCGCCGACGCGGCCATCGGCGTGGCGAGCTGTCTCATCTACTACCACGTGGCGCGCCGCTCACCTCTGGCCCTCGCAGCCTGGCCGACCTGCGTCGTGGCACTCGGACTGGCTGCCGCCTTCCACGGCAGCATCGAGGTGCTGGCCCTCGACATGCTGACCGCCAGCGGCGCGCTCGTGATCGGCTTGGGAATCCCCACGTTACTAGTGGCCCTGCGCTCGCTGGCCGACGACAGCCCCTCGATACCTCGCCAGGCGATGCTGCTCGACGAAGCGACGCTGGACGTGACGCTCGTGGTGCCGTTCTACAATGTCGGGGCCGAGCGGCTCGCCGACCACCTCGCCCGGGTCTGCGACACGCTGGCGACGACCGGTGTGGCCTTCGAGGTACTGCCGGTCTCCGACGGCTCGACCGACGGCAGTGAGCACGCGTTGACCAGGCTACCGCCGGAAGTGGTGCGCCCGATCGTGTGGGCAGACAACCGAGGAAAGGGTGAGGCGCTGCGGATTGGTCTGTCCCGCGGGCGGGGCAGCTACCTGGGGTTCATCGACGGTGACGGGGACATCCCGGCCGACGTACTGACCGGGTTCGTCGACCTGGTCCGCAGAGAGCGGCCGGAAATGGTGGTGGGATCGAAGCGCCACCCCGAGGCAAGCGTCGTGTACCCGCCGCTGCGCCGCCTCTACTCGACGAGCTACCAGTTGCTGACCGCCGTGCTCTTCGGACTGAGGGTGCGCGACACCCAGACCGGGATCAAGCTCGTACGGCGCGACGTGGTAGCCGAGGTCCTGCCCCGCATGCTGGAGAAGCGCTTCGCCTTCGACCTCGAGCTGCTGGCGGTTGCCCACCGGTTGGGCTACCGCCAGGTCGCCGAACTGCCGGTCACCATCGTGGAACGCTTCACCTCCACCGTATCGCCCGGCGCGGTATGGAGGATGCTCCAAGACACCCTGGCCACTTTCTGGCGGCTGCGGGTGCTCCGCTTCTACGACCCGCCGCTGGAGGAGCCGGAGAGGTTCGATCGAGAGCCGACCCGCCAGGTGGTCGCGCCGGCGGGCGCGTCCTTTGGGCTGGCCATGGAAGGTGCGGCTGAGGCGATCGCACCGGCACCCGTACCACTCGTCACCGCGATGCCGGCGCGGTCCGGTGCGACGCTCTCGGCAACAGACCGCCGGACGGCGCTCCATGTCGGGGATCTGTCGGAGTGGCTGCACAGCGGGGCAAGGCTGCGGATCCTCATCTGCAGCTGGCGCGATCTCAGCCATCCTCAAGCGGGCGGTGCCGAGGTGTACACGCATCGGGTCGCTCGAGCGTGGGTGGCACAGGGCCACCGCGTCACCTGGCTCGCTGCTGCGGCGTCGGGCCGGCCCTCGATAGAGGTGGTCGACGGGATCACCGTGATCCGGCGCGGAGGCCGCCACTCCGTCTACCGCCAGGCCCGGCTGTTCTACGAGCGCCAGGGACGTGGACGGTTCGACCTGGTGGTAGACGAGGTGAACACCCGCGCCTTCGAAGCCGCCCGCTGGGCCGGCGACGCGCCGGTGGTCGCCCTCGTGCACCAGGTGGCCCGTGAAGTCTGGTTCCACGAGCTGCCCTGGCCCGTTGCGGCCTTGGGCAGGTTCTTCTTGGAGCCCCGCTGGCTGCGTCGCCTCCGACGTGTGCCTGTGATGACGGTCTCGGAGTCCTCGAGCCACTCCCTCCGCAGGTTCGGGATCGACGACATCACCGTCGTGCCCGAAGGTGTGGACCCGGTTGATCCGCCCTCGGTCGAGCGTGAGGACGTTCCGACCCTTATCTTCGTCGGCCGCCTGGCCCGCAACAAGCGCCCCGACCATGCAGTCGAAGCGTTTCGGCTCCTTCGCCGACGCCTGCCCGAGGCCAAGCTGTGGATCATCGGGACCGGTCCCATGGCCTCTGAGCTTCTCCGGCAGGCCCCAGCCGGCGTCGAGCTGCTCGGCCGGCTCTCCGATGCTGACAAGCGGCTGCGTCTCGCCCGGGCCCACTGCCTCGTGGCGACGTCCGTTCGAGAAGGGTGGGGTCTTACGGTGACCGAGGCCGCCCAGGTGGGCACCCCGGCGGTCGCCTACGACGTGGGCGGCCTGCGAGATTCAGTGCGCGCTTCGGGCGGCCTCCTGGTGGCGCCCCGGCCCCAGGCGCTGGCCGATGCCCTCGCGGAGTGCCTGCCGGAATGGCTGGCTCACGGTGTGCCCCGGGTCGAGCCCGGGGGGGTCCTGCCGTGGTCGGCGGTTGCCGAAGAGCTGCTGGACCGAGCCGGCGAGAGGATCAGCGCCAGACGGAGGGCGGCTGCAGCGGGGGAGGACGTGGCCGTGGCGTGGCGGCGGGCCCTTGCGCCGGTGGCCGCCCTGTGCGATCGGCGAGCCTGGACCGTGGTCGGCATCGCCGCGCTGGTCGCGGTCGCCGCCGCGTCCGAAGCAGGTGCGGCCACCTGGACTGGGGTCCTCGGCGAGATAGCCCTCGGGTCCCTGGCCTTGGCAGCGGTGGGTACGTGGGCCGACGCCGCGCTCTTCCCGCCGCCGAGAGCCACAGCGAGCCCTGTACCGCCGGACACTCGGATCGCAAGAACCTCCAGGGCCGCCCCTGTCGATCGAGGTCATGGCAGGCAGAGGAGGAGACCGCTCCTGTGGCAAAGCGGGTGGATCCCGATGCTGGTCGTCGGCGCAGTGGGGGCATTGGCCGCCCAGACCTGGTTCGGCCACGGCGCGGTCGGGGTGGGGGACGCGCTCCCGTATGTCGGCTCGGCTTGGACCAGCCAGCTGGCATTGGCGTTCTCACCCGGCGCCAAGGGGGCTGGAGACGCGCTTCTCGCCGTCTTCCAGCTGCCGATCAGCGCGACCGGCACCGCCCTCCACGCGCTGGGAGGCTCCGCCGTGCTGGACCAACGGCTCTGGCTGACCGTGCTGTTCGCGGCCGTCGGGATGGCGATGACCGGGCTGCTGCTCGCTCTGGGAGTCGGAGCGGTGGCCGCGATGGTCGGTGGGTTGGTGTACTCGTTCAGCCCCTACGTGGTCGCCATGTCGGGGCTGAGCATCGCGTACCTATCTGCCATGGTCCTGCTGCCTGCAATCGTCGCCTGGGTGCTGGTCGAAGGCCGGAGCGACCGTCTGGCGCCGTCGCGGCTGGTGTGGTTGGTGCCCGGCGCGATGCTATTGGGGCAAGTGGCCGCCAGCCCGCCACTGCTGCTGGTCTGCCTGGCCGGGGCGGTGGGCGCCGTGCTCGTCGTGGGATGGCTCCACGGGCGCCACAGCTTCCTCACGGCACTACGAAGGACGGGGATCGGCGCGGGCCTGCTGGTTGTGGCGAGCGCCTACTGGGCAGTGCCTTTTGCGCTGCAGCTTGCCTCCACCTCCATGGTCTCGGTGGCCGCCCGTCGCCATTGGCACGTGGTGGCGCGAGCCACCCTCGCGAACGGCTTCTGGCTCAACAACGCATGGGACTGGGGAGACCACCTCCTTTACCCCTACGACATCGACTTCCACCATTTCCCGCTTGTGTTGTGGCGTTACGCGCTGCCAATTGCGGCCTTTGCGTCCTTCGGGGTGGTCGGTCTCCAAGAGCACGCCGCCGACGCCCGGGAGCGGCTGCGAGCGCTGGCCGTGGCCGGCGCAGTCGCTCTCGTGGTGGTCATGCTCTCCACCGGGCACCAGGGGCCAGGGGCCGCCCTGTTCGGTCTGATCACCGCCCTGCCGTACGGGTGGCTCCTGGAGGATCCGGGCCGCTTCCTGTTCGTCGCGGGAGCCGCCTATGCGGTGATGGTGGCCATCGTCATCGACCAGGTCTTGCTCGGCCAGCCCCGCCGAAGCGACCCAGACCAAGTTCGGCACAACCTCAAGTTCGCCTCGGCAAGGCTTGGGCCGGCGGCTGTGGCAGCGGTGATGGTCGTGGCACTCATAACCCCGGCGTTCCCGCTCGTATCGGGGTCCATGACACACCTGAGCTCCAGAGCCCAGGCGACCAGCGTCCACCCTGCGACCGTGTCGTCGCGGCGATCCGACCCGAGGTCGGGCTATCGTCGAACGGTGGGGCGAACTTTCTCGACATTCCAGCAGGAACGTCGGTGAACTCCGTGTCGCCTGACATCGGCGTGGTGGTGCCCACCCGCAACTCCGAGCGGACGTTGCAGGCGTGCCTCCAGTCGCTACGCGACCAAACCCTCCGGCCGACGATCGTCGTCGTCGACAACCACTCCAGCGATTCCACCGCTGCCATCGCCCAGGAGCTTGCCGACGTGTTCGTAGTGGCCGGCCCCGAGCGCTCCGCCCAGCGCAACCGCGGTGCCGAAGTGCTCGGGGACGTCGCCGTGGTCGGGTTCGTGGACTCCGACATGGTGCTCCAGCCAACGGTAGTGCAGGAGGTCATCGCGGCCATCGGCCAGGGTGCCGGCTCGGTCATCGTTCCGGAGCGCACGGTGGGCAATGGATTTTGGGTGGAGGTCCGGGCATTCGAACGCTCGTTCTACGACGGCAGCGACGCTATAGAAGCCGCCCGCTTCTTCACCTGGGATGTGTTCAAACGGACGGGCGGCTTCGATGAACAGCTCACCGGACCCGAAGATTGGGATCTCAGCGAGGCGGCTCGAGCGCTCGCCCCCGTCGCTCGGACGATGGCCTTCATCGAGCACGACGAAGGCACCATCAGCTATCTCGGTGCCTGCCGGAAGAAGGCATACTACGCCGAGGGAGTCAGACGGTACGTGGCCAAACGGGGGTGGGCGGCAGTTAGCCATGCGAGCCGACGTCCCTGGTTGCACCATCCCCAGGCTCTCCTGAGCCGACATGGTGCAGGTCTGGTGGCCTTGAAAGCCGGAGAGGCGGTAGCGGTACTTGCAGCCGTGGCTCGTGGGCGGGCACCTGCGGTCCGGACAAAGGACGTACACCTCGATGCACGTCCAGAGCGTCAGCGCTCCGATGGCGACGCTGTGACACAGTGAGCGCTTTTCCCCCCTCGGGAACCGCCCTGCATCAGGCACGGGTCGCCACGGCATCTCTCGGAGTGCTCGCACTGGTCGGCTTGGCCATCACCGGCTCCGGGGTCCTGCGAGTGCCGCTCACCGCAGTAGCCGTGGTCGCGCTGGTGCTCGCAGCCGCGGCCACGATTTTCGAGGCCAGGCGCGCTAAGCGACAAGCCGGGGCGAGCGGGGAGACCGCTGCACTGGGCAACGGCGTTTCTCCGGGTCCAAGTCGACGCTGGAGCGGCTGGCCGGCGGCGCTGTCGGTACTGGGCATCACCACGGCGGCCAGCCAGACCTGGTTCAAGGCCGGGACGACGCTGGCCGGCGGGGACATCGCCCCCCCGATCGGTACGGCCTGGATCGCCCGCCTCTTCGAGCCCTGGGTATGGACGGGGAGCAGCCTCGGCGCCACCAACACGTCATCGCAACAGCTTCCCTGGGCTGTGGTGGACCTGGTGGTCCACGGTCTCGGTGGCGACGGCACACTGGCCCAGCGTCTCTGGCTCTCGAGCTTGTTCGTCGCCGCCGCGCTCGCCGGGTACTGGCTGCTGCGGGTGCTCCGGCTCGGCCCCGTCCCTGCCGCCGTCGGTGCGCTGGTGTACGTCTTCAACCCCTACGTGCTAAGCAACGTCGGCATCAACGACGTCTACCTGGCCGCCATGGTGCTGGTGGCGGCTTGGCCGGCTGTGGTCCTCAGCGTCGCCTGGGGCCGGTGGCGGATCCGTTGGGGAGTGGTCGCTTTCATCGCCAGCGCACCCCTGGCCGGCTTCGTGTACGCCAATCCCCCTTTACTGGGGTTGGCCGGCGCCGGAGCGGTGGTGGCGGGGCTGGCGGCCATCTGGCTCGGTGGTCGAAGGGTCGCCCGACGGTCCTTGACCGTCGTGGTGGGTGGGCTCGTAGGACTGGCTGCGGCCTCGGCCTACTGGCTCGTGCCGGCCATCGTCGCCCTCCGGGACACAGGGGTCGGGCTGGGGTTCAGCACCACGAGCAGCTGGGCATGGACCGAGGGACGGGCATCGGTGGCCAACGGTCTGTGGCTGAACACGTCATGGGGGTGGAAGTTCGCGGCCTATTACCCGTACGCCCACCTCTACGACCAGTTCCCGCTTTCGCTCCTCAAGTTCCTGTTGCCCGCGGTCGCGTTCGGCTCCCTGGCCGTGACCGGCATGCTGACCTCGGCAAGGGAGCGCCTTCGGGCCCGGCTTGCGGCCGGAGCGGCTCTCGTGTCGCTGCTGCTCGTCGTCGCCGGCACGGGCACGAACATGCCCGGTGCGATCATCTTCGATCCCGTCTACCACCTGCCGCTCGGGTGGGTACTACAAGATCCCGGACGCTTCTTGATGGCCGCCGGCCTCGGGTACGCCGTGATGGTGGCCGTGACCCTCGAAGCCACTGCCGAAGCGATGCGACGATGGCGACCCCGCGTCGCGGCGGGTCGAATGGCGGAGCGGATGGCCGCTGGCCCCTGGCTAGCCATCCCGCCGCTGCTCGCAGCCGTTCTGGTCATCGCCCTCGCGTTCCCCATCGCCGGTGGGGTGCTCGTACCGGGCTACGGAAAGTCGCTCCCTGCCCCCCACGTCACTGTTCCGAAGTACTGGAGAACCCTGGCCGCCGTGCTCAACCGCCGAGATCCGACCGCGGCCGTGCTGGTACTGCCGCCTGACGATTTCTACCAGATGCCGTATCGCTGGTACTACGGCAACGACGGCTTCATCACCAACCTGCTTTCTGCCCACGTCATCGACCCATCCGGCCAGGGGTACGCGGCGAGCGCACCGGAGCTGCTGCAGGCGGTGGACCAGGTCTCCAGCGCGCTGCTCTCCCATCGCTGGGAGCTGGCAAGCGATCTCACCTCTGCCATCGGGGCGAACGAAGTGCTGGTACGAGGTGACATCGACTCCTCGTACCCCAAGCGCACCATCGTCTCGCCCGCCAAGCTGACCGCGGCCTTGAACGACGACCCCCGAGCGCACATCTCCGCGCGGGCCGGCCCGCTGCGCGTGTACCGAGTCGCTCCTGTTGGCAGTGCCAGGTCGCCCTCGATGGCGACCATCGACACCACCCGACCCGACCTCGGGGTGCTCACGGACCTCCCCCCAGGGACTCAGCTCGTGAGCGGGTCCGTTCAATCTGGAGAGACCAGTGTGCTCCAGCCCCCACCAATCGAGGACTGGTCCGTCGTCCATGGCTCGTCACATAGTTCACTGGAGACCGGTCTGGTCGAACCGGCCGGATGGCACTACCAGGTCCATACCCTGGCGACACCGTCGAGCACCAGCGCGCTACAGGTGAAAGCGACCGACATTCCTGTATCTGTCCATACCGCTGGACTCCTGCCCGGGGGTCGACAACGTGTCGTGTTGTCCACCCCGCTCGGTTCAGAGACGATTCTCGATGGCGACTTTTCCCAAGGACTATGGGGTCCGGTCGGCAACTGCGACAGCGTGCCCGGCACCGCAGCTTCTGCCGACATTCGAGCCACCGTCATAAAGGGCGCCGGTCCGGGGTCCACCCCGGCACTGCGCCTCAGTGCCCGCGCCGACCGCGCATGTGAGGCGGGGGACTTGGACTGGTCAGGTGGATCCGTGCTCGTGGAGCTCTCCTATCGGGCGCTTGCAGGTGGAGCGCCCGCCATCTGCGTGTGGGAGGAAGGCCCTGACGTCTGCGCCACAATCCCGTCACTCTCGGATGTGAGCGGCTGGCACCACCTCCAGGTGGTCGTGACGCCTGAGCCCCGTACGCAGAGGTTGCTCCTCTTCCTGTACGCCACCCCATCTTCGGTCGGTCAGGCGGCGGTATCCGAGTTCGCCGATGTCAGCGTGTACGACTTCACCACACGCGGGCAACCCATTCTCATAGGGACTCCCGAGCGTCGGCAGGACACTGCAACCCATCTCCTGACCTCGTCGAGTGCTTTTGCCTCGTCGTGGTCTGGACCGGCGGGCAGCCACCACGTCCTTGTCGACGGGGTTCGAAACGGGTGGCTAATGCCAGATCCTGCATCTACGCGATTCGAATCCGCTGAGAGCTATAAACCTGCCTGGCTGTTCACCCTGGGCTGGGTCACGAGTCTGGCGACCGTCGCAGCATTCACGGTCGGCCTGGTGGTGATCCTCGAGCAGAGGCGGCGTCGATACCGCTCCGTGCATGAGCCGGCGAGACGAGAGTGACGAACGGCAGCGAGAGAGGAGGGGGTGAATGGCCAACCCATTGAAGGCCTGGCTCGTGGTGCCGGCGTTCGAGGAAGAAGCCACGCTGGCGCGCTGCCTCGATGCTGTTGACCACGCCGCGCTGCCTGCTGGGGTTGAGTGGGGGGAGTGGCTCGTCATCGATGATGCGAGTACTGACGCCACCTCGGCCATCGCAAAGGGGTGGGCAGACGGTCATCGCCTGCGCCATCTGAAGGTGGTCACCAAGGAGCACCGCCAGGGAAAGTGGCACTCCCTGGAGCAGGCCAGGCAGCGCTTCCTCTCCTTCGCCGGACCAGACGACGTGCTGGTCGCAATCGACGCAGACGTAGCCGTGGATACCGGGGCATTGGTGGCGCTCCTGGCTCCTTTCGTCGTCGAACCGGCACTGACGGCAGCGTGGGGCATCAGCCGGCCGACCGGTGAGAGACGAGGCCGACGAGCCTCCACGTTCCAGATGCAGCTTGTTCACGATCTCGCCTCCGAGCTTGGACCCGACGTAGCGCGGGCCGGAGGTTGCCTCTACGCGCTTCGGCCCCAGCGCCTGCCGGACTTCGCCTGGGAGGATGGAGACGTGGTCGACGATCTTCAGCTCTCTGAAGACTTTGGCTACCACGAGGAGCTATGCCGTTCGGTTCCAGAGGGGTGGCGTGGGTGACGCCCGCCGCCGGCTTGGGCGACTTTCATCGCCAGACCAGCCGATCCATAGCCACCCGTCGTGCGGCACAACTGGCGAATCCGACGGCGCAATCTGGTGCGCCCGACCACCGGGCCGTCGCGCGGATCGCGATCCGAGCGGGATTGGATGACCCCGGTGGCCTTGTAGCTTATTCCTTTGCTCGGGCAATCAGCGCCCTGCGTACCGCGTTGGGTGCACAGGATTCGCTGCGTACCTGGCAGGTCGCTCGATCCACCAAGGGTGGTAGCCACCCGGAAGCGTCCGAGCATGCCCGAGTGCGAGAACTCGCTGCCAAGGCTCAGCTTGGCGTTCGCACCGCCTCCTTTGTTCGGAACTGGCCGTCGGTGCTGGTCACTTACGGCTGGAACCGCGGCCGTGCTCCAGCGAAGCAGGCAGCGGAGATGGAGTTCCATTTCCGCGACGGGACGAGGATCGTTTGTTTGCGCGGCCAGACTTCCGCTTACCCGGTGTTCGAGGTATTGATAGACGACGCTTATCGGATCGGGGTGCTGCGGCGCCTGCTGCCCGACGGGCCCATCGCCGTCGTCGACGTTGGTGCCCACGTCGGGTCGGCATCAGTGGCATTCGCCCGTGGCCTCTCGGTTCGCTCCGTGGTCTGTGCCGAGCCGTCGCCTACCTCTGCGGCTCTGCTTCGACGGAACCTGGCAGCCAACGCGATACCGTCCACGGTGGTCGAGGCAGCGGTGGGCGCGGCCGCCGGCTCCGTCCAGCTCATTGGTGCATTGGCTGGATCGTGGGCGGCAGCGGTGTCACGCGCCGAAGAGCCCTCTGATCCCTCTATCGACATGCTCAGAGTTCCCATGGTCGCTATGTCGGATCTGCTGGCCCGGGCGGGTAACGGTCCGGTGGTGGTCAAGATGGATTGCGAGGGCTCCGAGTATGAGATCGTCGCGGGCACTCCGGCTGCTGCTTGGGACACCGTCTGTGCGATCGTCTTGGAGTACCACCCCGTGGCGGAGACCGGGGGATGGTCGTGGTTGGTCGAGCGGCTGGCTGCACTGGGATTCCGACTGGTGTGGCACGCACCTATCGCACAGCCACTCGGCCAGGGCACCGCGTGCTTCGTGAGGGCCCGGCCCCGGGGGCAATCCGCCGGCGGTCAGTGCGGAGGACGTGAGCCCGTCGACGACGGGCAGGCGGGTGGCACGTGATCGAGTCCGCTGACAGCCGACCGCTCGTGAGCGTGGTGATCCCGACCTACCGCCGCGCTGCCAAGCTCGACCGGCTGCTCGGCTCTCTCGCCGAGATGCCGTACCCGAACCTCGAAATTCTCGTGGTCGACAACGCTGCTTCCGAGGATACGGCTGCCGTCGCCGCACGGCACCGCGGTGTACGCTATGTGGCACTGGAAAGGAACGTGTTCAGCGCTGGCGCGCGGGCCGCAGGTGAAAGGCTGTGCCACGGGGAGTACGTCCTGTTCATCGACGACGACAACGTGGCTTCACGAGAGCTGGTCCCTGCCCTGGTGGCAGCGATGGAGCATGACCGCTCGATCGGCGTCGCTGGACCTCTTATGTACTTGTTCGACGGTCATGGGAAGGTCTACTGCGCGGGGGGATTCGTGACGCACTTTGGGATGGTGCGGTACGCAGTCGAAGTCCCTAAGGGATCTGGAGTGATCACCGGAACCTTCCCACCGACTTTCGATGTGGACTTCCTTCCGAATTGTTTCCTAGTACGCCGTTCGGTGTTCCGCTGCGGTATCGGATTTGATCCAGAGGTGTTCCCTCACAACTGGTCGGAGCCGGATTTCTGCTTTCGTGTCCGGGCGGCGGGGTTGCGCGTCGTGGTCGTTCCTGCTGCGTCGGAGTCCCACGATATTGGCTACACCGGGATGCTCACTCGCTCGCATAACGCATCCGTTATCTACGACCAGGCCCGCTCTCGCATCGCCTTCCGCAAACGTCACATCAATGGCTGGAGAGCATGGCTGAGCTTTGGATCCCTCGTGTTCCCACTGTCGTCGATCGTCTTCTTACGGGCGATCCTGCGATCCGATGAGACCGTACCCTCCCTGAAGGCGTATGTGGCTGGGACCGTCGACGGGTTGCGCCAGGAGGTCTCCCCACTTCCCAAAGAGTGGACCCCCGAATTGGGCGTCCGAGAGTGGTGTTACCGGCCTGATTCCAGACTTCCTGGTGCGTCCAGCAGCTCGGGCGCACAATCCCCAACTGAAAGGACGTAGCTGCTGAACCAACCGAGCGAGAAGCTCACGACAGCCAGCCGGTGCGAGTCCGGTCCTGGGAGATGCCAGGGTCCCAGGTAGCACGGTTCCCGGCGTCAGGGGAGACCCGAGCGTCGAAGCGGAGCAACAAAGCCTCCCTGGTGAAGGCGAGCAACTAGCCGGTCTGCAACATCACGTGAAACCTGTAGCGTCGTCACTGGACCCCCCGCCAATGGCGGGGACAAGGGGGAGCCGAGCCTGTCAAGAGAAGGCGAAGGCCACGGACGGCACCAGAGAACCTCGAGCGGGTGCCCAAGAACCCCCCGGCGCATGGGGTGTTGAACGGTCAGAAGGTTGTCGTGGGAACTGGAGAGAGCCGTCTCGGCCCCGGGCATGCGGCCCGGGAAGCGATGCTGTGTCTATAACCGGTGACCCCGGGAAGTGGCAGGCGGTCGAGCGGCAGTCGGAGGGGGTCGTAGTAGTGACGATGGCGAGGACAACACAACCTCGCCGGAGCGACGGACCCCTGCTTCTTCGGCGCACTTCGGTGCCAAGGAAGGGGACTGGCCAGTGCCCGCAGAGGGTCTAGATCAGCCAGACAGTCCGAACGCAAACCACGATGGCCCGGCTCCGTTGCGAGCACGGACCTTGCGGCGTGCTGACGGCCTGGACGCCCCCCGTGCCTTGCAACGGGTGCTCTACCGCACTGCCAAGCAGCAACCGCAACGTCGGTTCCACGCCCTGTATCACCACGTCGCCCGTATCGACATTTTGTGGAGGGGATGGTCCGACGTCCGTGCGAACCTCGGAGCCCCGGCATCGATGGCGTGACCATCGATGATGTGGAGGAGTCCGGGGTGAGCGCCTTCGTGGAGGAGATCGCCGAGGCGTTGATGGCCGGGACCTACCGACCCCAACCACTGCGACGGGTCCTCATCCCCAAGGCCGAACCGGGGAAGTTTCGCCCGCTCGGCATACCCACCATCCGCGACCGCGTGGTCATGGCGGCGGCGAAGATCGTTCTCGAACCAATCTTCGAGGCGGACTTCTCCCCGGTGAGTTTCGGGTTCCGCCCGAAGCGGTCGGCCATCGACGCCTGTGAGGCGATCAGGGCCGACGCCAACAAGGGAAGGGAATGGGTGCTTGACGCCGATGTGGCGGACTGTTTCGGGAGCTTCGATCAGGACGCCGTCATGGCCCAGGTGGCCAGACGGGTGAGTGATCGCAAGATGCTGAAGTTGATCCGCTCATGGCTGAGGGCCGGGGTGCTCGAAGGAGGAATCGTCAAGGACACCGAGACCGGAACCCCCCAGGGGTCTCCGATTTCTCCCCTGTTGGAGAACGTCGCCCTGCACGTCCTCGATGAGGAATGGCAAGCGAAATGCAGCCGACTTGGGAAACTGTCGAGGTATGCGGATGACTGTGTCATCCTCTGTCCCACTCAGAGCCGGGCCGTAGAGGCCCGTCGACGGGTGGCAGAGATCCTGGGCCGCGTCGGGCTGTAGCTGCACCCTGACAAGACCAGGATCGTGTGTCTCACCAGAGGGGAGCAGGGTTTCGACTTTCTCGGTTTCCACCACCAGATGGTGGAGTCGAGGAAGTGGCGGGGCACGTACTACCTGCAACGGTGGCCGTCGAAGCGAGCCATGGCCTGTCTCAGGGCCAAGGTGCGTAATGAGACGACCGCCGTCACGTAGGACGGTCGATCGAGTGGACGGTGGAGCAACTGAACCCGATCCTTCGGGGTTGGGGGAACTACTTCCGCTGGGACTCCGAGGCCAAGTTTGTGGCCATCGACAGCTACGTCCACGAGCGGGTGGGGCTGTTCGCTTCCAAGTAGCACGGGCTCTCGGGGCGCAACTGGAAGCGCCGCTTCACGGTGAAGCGGTACCAGAGCCTCGGAGCTCATCGCCTCTCTGGGACGGTGCGGTACGTCGCTGCGCATGCCTCGCGGTAAACGATGTCGGGAAGCCGTGTGCGGGAGAACCGCATGCACGGTTTGAAAGGGGGCTGCTGGGGACAGCAGGCGAGCACCTCGGAGATACGAAGATGCGCCAAAGTGACGACCCCTCACCGGGCCACCGTCAGTCGCGGAGTGGTCAATCGCTCAACCAGCGACCTACCTCACACATAGAGCCGCCCGACCTCGTTTGAGTAGCCGCGGCCCGCTGGATCTTCAGCTTCGGGTTGGCCGAGGTGGCGAGCTCGATGGGCGGCCAG
Source organism: Acidimicrobiaceae bacterium (assembly GCA_027342785.1). Classification (GTDB taxonomy): domain Bacteria; phylum Actinomycetota; class Acidimicrobiia; order Acidimicrobiales; family RAAP-2; genus JAJYWF01. Next base: position 4,574 of record DAHWPS010000175.1, on the reverse strand, counting down.
AAGCTCGACACCCCGATCGTGGCCGCTGACAGACCGGTTCTTGATCGACGGCCTGCCGTGCTTCCGATTACGACCCAGGCGTCGGAGGGAAAGAGGCGAATGCGAAGCTCTTCAACCGAGAGATGCTTCTGACCTTACCGGGTCACCAACTCGCGCGGTGGACCCGTTCGACGACGTCGGGACCCGGACGGGTGAGGGAGGCCGATGGGTGGTCGCGACCGTCGGGGTGACCCAGGAGCACGGTCCCAAAAAGGCGCCAGCCGTCGGGAACACCGTAACGGGAGAGCACGGCGTCCTCGTTGCGGAAGTTCCCGAGGAAGCAGGCCCCCCACCCCCGGTCGACTGCGCCGAGCAACACGACCATGGTGGCAAATGCCGCGTCGCCGTACCAGTAGGGGACCGGCCAGGACCCTGGACCTGTCCCAAGGCCCGACTCGCGTTTGTCGCTGGCTCGGTACCGCTCGACGTAGGCATCGGGCCGGGTGAGGGACAGGGCAACGACCGAGGCTCGGGAGAGTCCCGGCCATCGGGGGGAGCGAGCCCGCCACGATGGGGTAGTGGCCTCCTCCCAGTAGCCCGCAGTCTCGTCGGGCCCGGCCATCCACAGCCAGGCAGTCCCCCGGGTGTGCCCGGCGGTGGGGGAGTGGAGGCTCTCGGCCAGGAGCCCAGCGACCAGGTCGGGTGTGACGGGGCGGCTCGAGAAGCTTCGGACCATCGAACGCCTGCTGACGGCATCTCTCAGCTCCACGCGCATCCCCCTTCACATCGGTCCCGGCGAGCGGGAATGTTGACCAAGCTGGTAGGGTTTCATTAGGACACAGCCAGCGAACGGGCACTTCGCCCGCACCCCTGCCGTGGAGGAAGATCATGCCAAGTCCGAGAGACCTCCTGAACCAGGTCAAAGCCGTCATCACCGAGATCCAGCCCGACGAGGCCCACGCCCACCTGGGGCAGGCCGTCTTCCTGGACGTGCGCGAGCCCGACGAGTACCAGCAGGGAGCGCTGCCCGGAGCCGTCCACCTCCCCCGAGGGCACCTCGAGTTCCAAGTGGAGGGCCGGATCCCCGACAAGTCCGCCAAGGTGGTCGTCTACTGCGCAGGCGGCACCAGGTCGGCCTTCGCAGCCAAGACCTTGGCCGACATCGGCTACACCGATGTCGTGTCGATGATCGGAGGGTTCAACCGCTGGAAGGACGAAGACCGGCCGTGGAGCACGCCGCAGTCGCTCACGGCCGACCAGCGGAACCGGTACCAGCGCCACCTGCTCATGCCGACGGTCGGTGAAGCGGGGCAGTTGAAGCTCCTCGACTCCAAAGTCCTCCTGCTGGGTGCCGGGGGCCTGGGATCGCCGGCGGCGCTCTACCTGGCGGCGGCCGGCGTGGGAACGCTCGGCATCGTGGACATGGACGTGGTCGACGAGTCGAACCTCCAGCGCCAGATACTCCACAACATGGACCGCATTGGCGAGCGCAAGGTCGACTCGGCGAAGAAGACCATCACCCTTCTCAATCCCGACGTGAACGTCGTCGGTTACGACGTGCGCCTCGGAGCGGACAACGTGCTCGACATCATCGACGGCTACGACCTGATCGTCGACGGCACCGACAACTTCCCCACGCGCTACCTGCTCAACGACGCATCGCTGGTGAAGCGGATCCCCGTCGTCCATGGGTCGATCTTCCAGTTCGACGGGCAGGTCACGGTGTTCGATCCGTACAACGGGCCGTGCTACCGCTGCCTCATCCCGGTGCCGCCGCCTGCCGACCAGGCGCCGTCGTGCGCCGAAGCCGGTGTGCTGGGAGTCCTCCCGGGGATCATCGGGTCCATCCAGGCCGTCGAGGCGATCAAGATGCTGCTCGGCCTGGGCGAGCCCCTGGTGGGGCGGCTCCTCGCGTACGACGCGCTCGACGAGTCGTTCCGGACGTTCAACGTCCGCCGGGACCCCGCATGCCCCGCGTGCGGACCCGACGCAGGGGAGATCGTCATCGCGGAGTACGACGAGCTCTGCATGCCTCACGCCCACTGAGCGTCGCCATTGCCGAGCCGGCTGGATCTTGGCCGGCTGGCTCAGATCCGGTCGGCCCCTGCCCGGTCACCCGCCGACGAGGTCACCCGCCGACGAGGTCACCCGCCGGTCGGATCACACCCTCCCGGTCACCCCCCGTTGCCGGCCTTCACGTATGCCCGGCAAGGCTGGCCCCGGAGCGCCCCGCAGGCCGGGTCCGGCACGGTGGACGGCGGCGCCAGCCCGGGGATGACCGAGAGCACCAGCGCCGACGGGGTCACACCGCCGAGCCCGACGGTATCGGTCACCTTGCCTGTGGTCTTATAGGTTGTAAAAGCCCACTGCGGCCGTGTCCCGCCCGGTGCGCTGATGGTCACCCGGATGCGTGCTCCCTTGACGAAGGTGAATCCGATCGGGTCGATCGGTACCCGGACCAGCGTGTACTGGCCGCTGGGCAGAGGCGACGCTGTCGCGGCCAGGTACGTGGGCACCGGGTGGGTCGCCGTCGACTCCACCGGTGTGAGGGTGCGATCGCTCGCCCGCAGGAAGCCCGACTGCACGTACATCTCCTTGCCTGCTGTGGGGCCTGTTGTGGGCATGACCTCGGTCACCGTGGCCTGGAGATCGGTGTCTGCGGCCGTCGACTTGACGTAGAGGTTCAAGCTGGCCGGACCGACCACGGTCTCGTCCTGGGACAGCTTCGGCGTGACGAAGCCCAGCCCCTCGGTGCCGGTGATCGGCTTCCAGTCGTAGTTCGGCTGGGCGCCGAACGATGTGCTGCCCGGAGGTGTGATGTCGGTGGCCGGGCGCGCTGTGGGTGTCGGCTTGAACGACACTGTGTGCTGTGTCGCTTGCGTCGATGTGGAGAGCGTCCCTGTGGTGCCGAGGCTCAGTGAGGTGGCGACTGCAGCAGGCGGCGGCCACGATGTGAAACCGGCAGACCACATCGGCTGGAACGCACCGGGTCCCACTGTCCCGCCCCCGTTGTCGAACAGGACGGTGATGCGCTTGTTCGCGGCGGCGTACGCCGCGCGGTCGGCGGTCACTGTCGGGCCTGTGTACTGGAGGGGCGGGAGCGCTTCGGAGGGCGCTCCGTTGGCGATGTACTTGTACAAGACGCTCGAGAGGCCGGCGACGACGTCCTGTGAGGAGTTGGTCGGCTGGTCGGCGACGTAGAGGTCCAGGAACTCGATCCACCGGGTCAGCGCCCCGGGTCCGATGGAGTCGATGTGGACACCGTTGACCATCGTCACCCACACTGTCGGGTCGTCGTTGAGCGCGGGGATCATGGCGGGCCACTGCGGCCCGGTCTCTGTGTCCTGGAGGGCGCCCGAGAGGAACACCGGCACGTCGACCCGGGTGGCCCACAGCGTGTCCGACCGCGGGTTGTACAGCTCAGGTGTGCGGTGGGACCCTTTCTGCAGCAGCACCGACAGTGTCTGCTTCTGGAGCTTGAGGCGTTGGTTGGCCAAGCACTGCTGTGTCCCGTCCTCGATGAGCTTCTTCGCGTACTGCGCGCCCCCTGTCGGCGACGGCTGGGCTGTGGCCTCCCGCTGGGCGAGCCAGCTCCCCGCGAAGCCCGTGTTGAACATCCCTCCGGGGAAGCCGGTCGAGTACAGTGTTGTCGTCGTGCTCATCGGTGCGATCGCCGCCAGGTCAGGTGGCCGGGTCCCGGCCACGAAGAACTGCGAGATCCCCGAGAAGGAGATGCCGACCAGCCCGACCTTGTGGTGGAGCACCCACGGCTGGGAGCCCACGATCTGCACCGCGTCGTAGCCGTCGTAGGTGTTCGGCAGGCCGAACAGGTCGAACGCTCCGCCCGAGCACCCGGTCCCGCGCATCTGCAGGCTGACGGTGGCGAACCCGAGGAGTGGGGCCAGGGCCGAGCCGACCGCGGTCGCCGAGCTGGGGAGCAGTGTCCTTGTGATCGACGGTGTTGTGGGCGACTCGATTGCCTTGATGAGTGTCCCCGGACCGGCGATCGGGTAGCCGGAGTCCTCGATCACCGTGGGGAACGGTCCCTCTGTGATGGTCTTCCCCGGTGGGAGGCGTACCGTCGCTGCCAGCTCGATGCCGTCCCGCATGGTGATGTAGTTGAGCCCGGCGTGCATGTGCTGGTCCGAGTAGAAGCTCGCCGGCGGCGGAGCTGTTGTGGTGCCGAGCACCGAGAAGCGCGGGCTGACCGACACGGTGTGGCCGATCGAGCCTCGCATCTGGTAGCCGGGTCCGGGCAGCAGTGTCCGGATGATGAGGCTTCCGTAGGTCGATGTCGCGGTGCCTTGGCCGACGACGTCGTTCTCTGCGTTCACCACGGTCATGTGCTCGCCGGGGGTCGCACCTTCCTCGTAGGCGTCACCGATCATCCCGCGGGCGGTGAAGGGGGCGGCCGCCGGCATGGCGGCCATCCCGACGATCGGCTCGTTGAGCGGTTTGCCGCCCATGGATCCGGAGAACTTGGCCGACCCGAAGCTGAAGATCCCCCCGTCGGAGGCCACCTCCCAGTAGCCCCCGCCTGTGGTCGCCGCGGCGATCCCGACGATCGGCGCGTTGAGCGGCTTGCCGCCCATGGA
>DAHWPS010000213.1:0-3981 GCA_027342785.1 Acidimicrobiaceae bacterium | reverse complement strand
ATGTCAGCAGCGGCATCGCCACATCGAGTGGCTGAAGTTCCTGCGCCAGATCGAGCGTGAAACGCCGGCGGACAAGGAATTGCATTTGATCGCCGACAATTACGCTACCCACAAGCATCCGGCCGTGCAGCGGTGGCTTGCCAAACGACCGCGTATCCACATGCACTTCACGCCGACCTCGGCCTCGTGGTTGAACATGGTTGAGCGATTCTTTCGGGACACCACGGTGGAGCGGCTGCGCCGCGGTGTGTTCACGAGCGTGCCCGAATTGCTCACCGCCATCGATGACTACATCGCGCATCGCAATACCCATCCCAAGCCATTCATTTGGACCAAGAGCGCTCGCGATATCTTGAAAAAGGTCATTCGTGCAAATAGCCGCTTAAGTTCCAAACAGAATGAAGCACTACACTAGGCCATATTCCTGTGGCACGAGTACCGGCAGGTCCTCCGGCAGCGAGCGCAAGCGTCCGATGAGCTCTCGCACAGTCATTGGACCGCTCACGCCGGCAACCTCGTCGGCAGTTCCGCGAGGTCACGCACGCGCACGACCTGCAGTTCGTCGTAACCCTGCCGCTTTGCGGTCACAATCAGTGCAGCAGCATCGGATTCAGCGAGCATCGCAACAGGCGTGCCGCGTACCGCAACTTGTCCGATCACGTGCGCCGAGCCTTGGCCGGGAAAGACATACAGCACCGGCACAGGATCATCGGTCCGGCGATTCACATGCTCCACGCATCGCGCACGGTACCATCCGGACTCGATCACTATCGATCCCGGCTGCCCACAGACTTCACAGATGCGCTCGCTCAGGGAACTCGCCATGGCGATCATTCCCTTCTGCGCTTCGCTGATGCGCTCACCGTTTGGCGCGAGGGCCGGATAAAGCTGCAGCGCACCAAATTTCTCCTTGACTTGTTCTGCGATCGCCTGAGGAGCGCCGCAGCGATCAGTCAAAAATTGCAGGCGCTCGCACAGCGTATCGAGCAAATCGAACCAGCCGTTGCCGGCCGAGAAACCCCAATACATGCAGCTCTTATCCATGGGCCAATTCCGACGCTGGAACAGTGTTGGGTACCGAGAACACAGTAATCGATCCAGATCAGGCGTCACCTTCGTTCCTCCTCGCCGGGGCGGCATCGCCGCCCCGGCGCCTTCAGTCCCGCTGTGCGGGATACACCGTCGGGCCGGCGGGAGACCGGCACGGCTGAATGTCGAATCAGTCAACGGGCATCGGCGGTGCAGCATCGAACGAAGCCGCAGCGGCGCGGCAGTTGTAGCTGTGACTGTTGTCCCGCATGCAGCGTTTCATTTCCTGTGTCCGCGCGGCCGTGTGATGCAGGTAGTAATCGACCGAGTGTCGCTCGGCGCAGCCCGCGAGGGCAGCAGCGACGAGGCCGGCGAGAAGGATGAGGCCGATGCGTTTCATGATGCTACTCCCGCCGGGACGGCTCGCGCCGCCCCGGCTGTTGTGACAGTTACTGCCAAGTCGTGCCTTCGGTCACGCCGATCCGCATGGGGATCGGCCCGCTCGGCGTGGACACATCGAGGACGTACATGCCCTTGAACGGCGTGCTGGACGCCGTCACGGTGAACTCGATGGTGTCGCCGTTGTTGACTCCAGTCGCGTTCGGTCGCGTGATGTTTTTCACCGCCGAGACCGAGACCAACGGCGACGGGAAGGACGGCGCATTGCTGCTGAGCGCGCCGCCGTCGGACTGCCCGACGTAAGAGACGACGTCGACGGATGCCTGCTGATCCGGGATCGGCTGCGTGGAGAACACTTCGCCCTGCACGGTGACGGTCTGACCCGGTGCCACCACGATCGCCTGATCCGTCCGAGTGGTCCCGTCGAGCGCCCCGGTGACGGTCGTCAGTCCCTGGGTGACCACCACGCCGAGGAACGGCGCGGTCGGACTCGAGAGGTCGACCTGAGTGCCGGCCTGCGTGCCGTCCGAGTTGTACCCCTGCACGAACTGCGGCTGGCAGGGATCGCGGCCGGCGGCTGCATCCGACTGCGACCAGATCGGGATGATGTCGCCGGTGGAAATATCCGAGGCCGTGATCGTCCCGCCGTTCAGGGCGGGTCCGGCCGTCATGCACAGGGTTCCGACGCCGATGGTGTCCGTGCCGATCGGCCCGTAGGCGCTGGCTCCGAGCCATAGGTCCGGGTTTGCCGACATCCAGGCGTAGCCCTGGCCATTGGCACCGGTCACGTCGTTGACGAGCTCGGCCTCCGCCATCCAGTACACGCTGTCGTCTGCGCTGTACTGTCCATTGGTCGAGTCATCCGTGACCAGCGCGAAGGGCACGTTCGTGCTGCCGACGGCCACCGTGCCCGTGTACCCCGTGCCGTATGCGCCAGCGGGGTCGACCGCGACTGTGGGTGGCAGGTAGATGACGAGCACCGTGTTCGGCGTGAGAGCCACCCCCTGCGCCTGCACGTCCTGCGCGATGGTGCCGAGGTCCGACTGCGTAACGCCGTGGTATTGAGACCAGGAGCCGGGATTGACCGTCATGGCCGCATCGACCGTGGCGGACCCGACGCCGTACTGCGAGAGCAGTCCCCACTCCTTGGAGTTGACGAACTGGTCGAGGAACGTCGCATCGTTCGCCTCGTTGCCAGTCGCCAGCGATCCAGTGCTGATGTACACCGGCACAATCGTGGGCGAGGCGATCACCTGCGCCGTGCCGCTCACCCCGGGCATCGTCGTGACCTTCGGGATCGCGGGCTTCACGGCCGGGTACGGCGCGCAGAGTGCCGTCACCGAGTACGGGGAGTCACTGGCGGTCCCGCCGACGAGCGAGCAGGTACCGGTCTGCGCGATGATGGAGAATGTGATCGTGGGCAGCTCGTTCACCCCGGCGCTCACCTGATCCGCGACGCCGGGGAAAGTGTACTGGCCATCGGTCGTCTCGGTGAGCGTGGCCGAGCCGTCGGACACCGTGGCCGACTGGCCGCTGCCGAGCTCCATTACGGTGAGGCAGGGCGCGACGCCGGCATCCGACGTGATGTCGTTCTCGTGCGGGTCGGTGCAGCTTGCGAGCTGCGCATTGGGCGGCGTGGAGCCGCCGCCCTGCGTGTTCACGGTGGTCGATGCTCCACCGCCACCGCCGCAGGCGGCCAAGGAGACGGCCGCCAGGGCGGCGAGGAGGATGGCAAGGGATCGGGTATAGGTACGCATGGTCGTCACTCCTCGACCTGGCTGGTCGAGTCAGAGAGGGAAACTAGGACGCGGGACTCATCAATCGCCTCAACGGCGAATCCGCCGGCCGCGAGAGCGGCGTACAGTCTCGGGAACGGCACGTCCCCATCGATGACGAGCTCGATCTTGGTGTGCGTAATGCCCTGCAGGGCTGTCGCGGACAGCAGAGTGGAGAGGCTCATGTGCGGGACTCCCACAGCGATACGGCAATGCTGCTGCGCAGCAAGGCGCCAGACGTGCGCCAGCGGCGCCGCGCGTGCGTGATGGTCCATTCCCGCAGGTGCGCGTAGCGGCGCAGCGAGATCTGGTGGCGGTGGGGAGCGCGACCGGGACGCTCGACGATCACGACAGCGTGTCCCGTGCGACGGGAACCCCGAATGGTGGCGAGGTGGACGGCGGCAGGCGGCTTTGCGACCGGCAGCCGTAGGGCGGTAGGATCGGCGGTAGGCATGTGGCACCCCTTTGCGGTGTTGCTTGCCAGGCCCTCGCCGGTGCAACCGACACCGACGGGGGCCGACTTCTGCCACACTATTGCCACACTTGGTGCCTCAAATCGGCACCAGTGGCCTCCGCTTCACCCCACTAAGTGATTGAGTTTATTGGAGTCTAGTGGCGTCCTTTGGGGGGTTCGCTCGGCTACGAACCATGAGGTCGGGAGTTCGAATCTCTCCGGGCGCGCCAATCCCACACGCATCAGCCCGCAAGGCTGTGCTCGCGGGCGCATTCCGTGCCGCGAGCAACCCGGGCCTGACCGGCATGGCGAACGGGCGCACGG
>DAHWPS010000139.1:0-9409 GCA_027342785.1 Acidimicrobiaceae bacterium | reverse complement strand
AACGTCCCCTTTCGGGGGCCTGGCGGCGGGTGTCTCGTGGGCCGGTGGTCCGTCCGGCCGTTTGCCCTGGTCCCGGCGTCGTGTCCCGGTTGGTGTCCCCCCCCCTGGGGCCGGCGGTCGGGGGTGGTCTCTTGCCTTCTCCACCACATCGCCGTATTCGAACTTCGGCGAAGAGAAGAGCAGGTCGAAGGGCTCTTTGTAGGCGGCCTCGGCCACGTGTCCGTTGCGCACATGAACCTCGTCAAGCACGGCGGCGTTGAGGAGTCTCCTCGTCCGGTCGCTGCCGCGCCGGTAGGCGGTGGCGCAGCGCGTCGAGAACCGGAGGGCGAGGTCCATGACCTCCCGCCAGTCGTCGAGGCTGGCGTCGAGGGTTTCCTGGCGGGAGTCGATGGCCCGTAGCTCGGCGCCGATGCGTTCTTGCTCGCGTCGGAGCATGGTGACATCGATGGCGTTGGCGTAGTACGCCTCCATCAGTTTGAAGCGCTCGGCCTCGGCATGCTCGCGGCGGTGGGCCAGCAGCTCGCGCTCAGCGGTGTTGTCCTCGTGGTGGGTGGCCACCTCGGTGGCGATCGCTTCTCGAAGGCCCTCGGCCCAGTCGTCTGGCACTTCGATGCGCGCGTAGAGGTCCTCGACTTCGGCTTCGAGCTGGTCGGCGGCGACGTAGCGCTCCTGGCAGCCCGTGCCGTTGCGGCGGTCTTTCTGCCCGAGACAGTAGAAGTACGTGTACGTGCCCTTCGAGTGCTGGATCGAAAGCCGCCGCCCGCACACCCCGCACACGAGGACGCCCTTCAGGTAGTGATGGTGCCGGCGCTCGCGCGTCCCTCGTATGGCCCGGGCAGCCAGCAACTCCTGGACCTTGTCGAAGGTGGCACGATCGACGAGCGGCTCGTGGCTGCCCTCGTACTCGACGCCGTCCCAATCGACGACGCCGACGTAGGCCCGATGCCCGAGCAGACGGGCGAGACCCGAGACGGTGAGTGCCTTGGCCGGGTAGTGCCCATTCCGGCCCCGGTTGCGAAGCCCGCGATGGGCCATCTCCTGGGCCAGGCGCTCGACCGTCCATTCGCCGGTGGCGTACAGCTCGAAGGCCGCCCGGACCAGCGGGGCGCGTTCGGGATCGGGGACGATGTGGGCAACCTGGCGACCGCCGATGGGCTCGCGGACGTTCAGGTAACCCAGGGGCGCCTTGTGCGGGTAGCCACCGAGCTTGGCCTTCTGGCCCATGCCCTTTCTGACCTCGTTCGCCAGGTTGGCCGAGTAGAACTCGGCCATGAGGGCGTGGATGCCCTCGACCAACCTTCCCGAGGCGGTCTCGTCGAGGTTCTCGGTCACCGACACGAGCGCAACGCCGCGCCGGCGCAAGAGTGCCCGAATGGCGACATGATCCTCCATGTTCCGTGCCAGCCGGTCGATCTTGTGGACGACGACCGCCTCGACGTCGCTCTCCTCGCCGATCCGCGTCAGCATCGCTCGCAGTTGCGGCCGGTCGGCCGTACGCGCCGACTCGCCCTTGCCGACGTACTCGTCGAGGAGCTCCCAGCCCTCGTCGCGGATGCGCCGGACGCACGCTTCGCGTTGGGCGGCGATGGAGAAGCCGTCCTCGGTGAGGTCCTTCTCGGCCTGTTCCTTGGTCGAGACCCGCAGGTAGATCACACAGCGCACCGGCCACCTCCTCTGCTAATCGGTCCATGAGACCTCTTTCCGCCCGGAAGGGCAAGGCCCTTGGCCCTCACCTCCAGGGCGAGGATGACGATCGCCCGCGCGTAGGGCCCGAATGCTTCGAGTGGGGGGACCAGACGTGTGGTCCCGCCATCCGCGAGGTCGTGGTGGGACCTCGATGCGGGGAGTCCCGCGACCGGGACCTGCCTCCTGCGTTGTGGTTGTGCACCTCGCGGATGATGATGGACTTCCGAGCCCGGTTCTCCCGCCTGCTGGACCTCGGCCCGAGTCCGCTTGCGAGCATCTCGCGGGTGGTGGGGTGGGTTCCCCGCGTGTGGGGGACCGCCGACCCGGCCGCCACCCGGACCTCGCGGATGGCGGGGGACCACCGCGGCGCCCGACCCGGCGCCCTCGTGCTCGACCGTGCCCCGGCGCCCCCGGCGCCGTGGCTGGGTTTCCCGCCCTGATGCCCCGCTCATCGGCGGTCCCAGAGACGGGTTCGGCGGGAAGCGATCCGTTCGAGCGATTCGGCCAGAGTCGGCGGGAGCACCGGCGCGTCGACCAGGCGAACGAGCGCCCCGCTGCAGCACCGGCAGGCGAGCACGTGGTAGCTGCGGCCGGGCGGTTCCTCGTCGTTGCGGGGCACGGCGCAGGTTGGGCAGACAAGCAGGTGCTCAGCGTCGTGGGCGGCCTCGAGCTCCGCCCGTTCGGTTCGCAGGCGTCGGTGGAGCGGGAGGTCCCGGAGCGCCCGGGCCACGGCCGCCGAGCGCCGCCGCTCGTGCTCGGCCATCGCCTCGTCCACGACAGCCCGGCCGTCGATCGGCGATCCCGGCTGGAGGTCCCGATCATCGACGAGCGCGCCGGCGGCCAGCGCGGCAGCCGGCCGGCACAGCCGCGGGTCGGCGGAGCGGACCGCCTCGTTGCCCGAGAGCAGCACGTCGGCCTGGGCGCTCCAGCACTGCCGGTAGAGGGCACGCCAGGCGCTGACGACCGCCGACGGTGCCGGCGTGCCGGCCCAGGTCCTCGCCTCCGCCCACCAGGTGGCGGTCTGCTCCACGAGGGCAAGGTGCTCCAAGCCCCACTGCTCCCTGGGGTTGAGCACGCTGAGCGGCCCGGCGAAGAGGTAGCGGATCACCGCCGCCGCCGCCTCGTCGCCGATGGCGTCGGCCAGCGCGTGGGCGTTGCGGTGGAGGTTGTGGACCAGCTGGCGCCGCCGGTGCTCGTCGTGGCGGCGCTGGGCCACCTCGACGCGTGCCACCACTTGGCGGTACTGGCGCACGTCGGGCGAGATCAGCTGGGACAGCGTGCTCGGTGCGTCGCCCACGGCTTGGCGCCACACGGGCGCAACGACGGCGTCCTCGGGCGAAGTCACGGCCGCACACGCCGCCACCAGCTCGTCGTAGTGGGCGGGGTTGTCACTCGGGTAGATCGAGGGCCGGGGCCGGTCCTTCTCGACGCCGGCCAAGAACCGGTTCACCCGCGCCTCCGAGGTCGTCACCAGCAGCAGCGCCGGACAGCACGGATGGCGGTCCCACCAGATCGTGTCGGTGCAGTAGCTGCGGTGCCGGGCGACCTTGGCCCGCAGGCGCGCCTGGTCCATGGTGGCGAAGTCCACCTCCACGAACGCCCCGGCCGCGCCGTCTTGGCCGTCGACGTCGAGGTGGACCTCGGCGTAGGCGTCGGGGCGGATGCGCCCGGTGCCCCGATAGCCCGACCAGTCCTCCCAGGCATCCTCGTCTCGGCGCCACTCGCTGAGCGTGAGACCGACGCTCGGGCCGATATCGCACAGGGCGACGTAGAGGCCGGCGATTGCCGCGGTGTGGCGGAGGAACAGCGGGTTCGGCGTGCCCTTCCCCGGAGCGGGCGAGGTGCCCTCGACCAGGCGCGCGCCGGCCCGGGTCAGCCACCAGTAGAACGGCGCCGAGCCCGACGCCGCGTACGGGCGGGTCCGATCGACGAGCGAGCGATCCCGCAACCGGGTGAGGCGATAGTCGATGGTCCGCTCCGGACGCTCGGTCAGCATGATGAGCTGTGGCGTGGTGAGCACCCGGTGGAGCTGGAGCAGTCCGAGGATGTCGTGGTCGATGGCGCAGAGTCGATCGATCCTCGTCCTCGTCGCTACGCTGCGGCCCCCGTTCATCGCCGCCCGCCGAGTAGGCGGTGAAGCTTGACTGCCAACCTTCCCCTACAGTCGGGGTCTCGGCCAACCGCCCGACTGCTGGCCTGAGCGGCGTCTTTGCGCCCGCGAGGCTCGCGGATCGGAGGTAGGGCGATCCGCGAGGTCCCCCGCTTCCGACTGGTCCGGGACCTCCCCGGGCAGGGCACTCGCTCCCGACCATCGGGTCCACCACGGCGGTGGGCTCGACAGTGCCGGGCGGCAGTGTGCTGGTGGCATCGGGGAGCGTGGCAACGGTGTCGCATGGACCTCCTCGGACGACGACCTCCATAGAAGAACAGGGGGGAATGCGCCGAAAACCAACGAAATCGCTGAAACAGTCGCCTGACCAGCAGCTCCGCACGTGGGGACTGGAGCGGGCTGAGGTGGCCGCCGTTCGGCGGCGCGGGCGCGGCAGGGCGCGGGCGGTCGACCGGTGTCATCGGGGAGTTCAGGTTCGTCATGGGCTGGCCCACGACCGGACAAGCGCGCCAGGGAGCGGAGATGAGACCTCGATCCGCCCGCGATGTCAAGGGGTTTCGCAAAAAATCTTCCCCTTGCCCTTGAAGCGCACCCGTGGAGGGTGTAGATTTCGTTACATATCGGTGCGTTGTTCTGCAGGGTACCGACGAAAAGGCAAACCCTCCGCGACGAGGGGACGCAAAGTCACGGGGCTCCCTGAGCCAGCCGGACTGCCCATTTGGATGGCTCATGCTGTCCTCCTTCCGCAGTTCTTCGCAGTGCGTCATCGAGTCCCAACGAGAGGGGATGACGACGCATGGAAGGGCGCACCGGCAACGACGACCATTGGTCGCCGCTCGACTCCGTGAAGGAGTGCGCATCGCGCGTCGGCGAAGCCAGCGACGCATTCCGATCCGACGGGAGGTGAGCTGCAATGGCCTGCAGCGCGACGGACTCTGAGGCACGCTCGGAGATAGGAACGGCATATTCAGCATGGCCGGCGATCACGACTGCCGAAATCGTGTACGCATTGCCACCGTGGTACTTGTACTGTATCGGCGTCTAAGAGACCAATCTTAGCGGTTATGGACCCGTCGATAGCCCGAGCAGTTCGAATGGCTGGGGGCTGTTCCAGCAGACCAGTACGGTATCAGTTCAGCTGCCAGGGGTGCTCCATCCGCTACCGAATGAGCCGTGCAAGACAATCGGGCAGAGTTGCGGGACATCTTCCAGTAACGCAGCCAAAACTCACTACACGTATCGGCCGCTTCTCTGCGCAATGGTCGCCGCGCGACAGCTCAAGACATACTACAACGAGGCCGTTGCCAACGGGTTGTCGGGGAACAACGCCTGGGAATGGGCAGCCTGCAGGTACAACGGAAGCGAGAGTGGCTACACACCCAGCTGCGAGTACGGCTCGTGCGTCATGGGTTACTTGAGCTACGTCCAGACCAACGGAGTGCCATTCAACGGTTCGACGTTGTCTGGCACGGAGTACCCCTCCCAACGATGACTCCACACAGACACTCCAACGTCAGTTTTTATGGTCTCTACTACAAGGAGGTTTGACCATGGCACCGCAAACCGGCACGGTTACGATCTCAACGGACGATCACGGCAATGGCTGGACCGAACTTACCATTGGTGCCCAGCCAACGTTTGCTATTCAGGCAGAAGTCGCGAATCCGGTAACAGCTGGAGGCTACCCTGTAATCCCCAAGATCGCCACGAGCGGGAAGGGCAAGGGCACGGCGACAACACCACGTAAGGAAGTCTTGGTTGTCACGGAGGGTCCGGCGACATCATCGGTCACGGTTCAATACGTGTACACATTGTGACTTCTACGCCAACACTTGCGCTGCGCACGACAAACAAGGACCAAAGGCAGTAATGGAAACCCCCCACCGTCGCGTGGTTCTCGATCAGAGCCCCACTTCGGAGGGAGTGACCGCACGTGAGCAGATCACGACGTCGGCACCTGCGAGGTGCAGCACGCGGCTAGGGATGCTGAGGCGGTGGAGGTCGTCGATGAAGGTGGTTTCCGGCAGACCGGAAGGACCTTCGATGATCACTGTCGGTGCGTACTCAGTCCGCGCCGTGAGCGTCGGGGGCACGAAGATCCACGCCTGATGGCGCGCCCGCGTGGCTCGCAGAGTGGCACGGACTGACGGCAGGCGATCCGGGCTCGGCGGCGTGTCGGCGATGGAGAGCCCCCCGTCGCTCAAGAAGTCGAGCTTGTACGCCACCCAGTAGTCCGCATAACCGGCCGTGATGCCGTTCTGCTCGAGCGCGTGCACCAGCTCCTGTGCCGGCGCGTCTGGAGATCCCGCACGTAGGTGCGCCCCGGCGGGATCGTTGATGGAGCCCCAGACTCCGAACGCCACGACGCTCAGTGCGAGCACCATCCCGAGCGCGCTTGCGATGGCAAGCGATGCGCTCCAGCCGAGGTGCCGCCGTCGGAAACGGCGCGCAGGGCTGACGAGCTTGTCCGTCGTCACCACAAGGAGCAGGAGGACGAGCGGGACGAAGAAGTTTGTGTACCGGGCCGACTGCCAGTCGGCGCCGGCGGGCGCAACCGCAAGGATGAAGGGATAGGCCAAGACCGCGCAGCCGAGCGCCGCCCCCTTTGTCCGGTCGAGGAGACACCAGACGGCCGATCCCACGATGACGATCCCTGCCAAGAGCGTCAGGGCGATCGCGAGCGAAGCCGGAAGGTCGAACGCCCCAGATCTCGGAACGCGAAGGTCGAGGGTCATCGGGAACGAGTAGTGCACGAACGTGCTGACACGTGTGAGGTACGGCAGCGGATGGGCAGGCGCGTCGTACCGCGACACGGCGAGCGAGGGGAAGCCGACACCTACGTTGTCCCAGAGCCACGGCATGGCACCGACCCCTGCCCCGATCATGGCAACTCCGATGTGCCGATAGGTCGTCGAAGCTCGCCGTGTGTGCCAAGCCCAGCTGAGGAGCCAAAGGACCGCGGGTACTGCGAAGTAGGCGATCTCGGGAGACGACCACCAGCCGACTCCTGCGACCAGCCCAAGCATTGGCGCGTCGACGCGGGAGGCATCTCCCTGGGTGATGCGCAGGGCGAGGAGGAGCATTGCGACGCCACAGACGAGCGTCACCCCTCGGAAGCCGTACTCGAGGGTCGAGTTCCACACTGCTGACTGCGGGGCCGCCCACATTGCCGCCGCGGCTACCAGCGCGATCGCGGGTCTCGCGACGAGGCGTCGCCCCACTCTCCACACGAGCACGCAGGCGACGGCGTCGAGCACGACGACCGGGACCTGGAGCGTGATCGGCGACGAGCCGAAGGCGCCGAACAGGGCTGCCACAACATAGGGTTCGACTCCGCCGTAGGGCTGCCCGAGAAGGAAGGCGTTGGCGTGCCCGGCGAGGAGGTGGCGTGCGAGGATGCCCACGAGGGCCTCATCCGAATTGATCGGGTCGTGTCGCAGATACCAGACGCGCTCGAAGATCCCGATCCCCAGGGCAGCCCCGACGGTCAGCACCAGCGGGAGCTGGCGAGCGAGGTCCCAGCGGCGGATGTCACGTCGATCGCCGCTCGACGTCGCCTGGTTCTGGCCGAACGTCCTCGTATCCGGTGCAGCCTGCCCGACACTCACGTCCCTCTCGGCTCCTTGCTCTGCGGCGCCGTTCACTCTACGGGTTCTCCCTGGCGACGGGAGTCACCGATCACGATCTCGGAGGTGAGCAGCTGGACGCGTTTCCGCATGTCACCGAGGTTCGGATACGAGTGCCTACGGCCCACCACATCGCCGTAGAGAAGGCAAGAGACGACCCACCACCACGGCCACACGGGGGGGACACCAACCGGGACACGACGCCGGGACCAGGGCAAACGGACGAACGGACCACCGGCCCACGGGGCGCCCGCCACCAGGCCCCGAAAGGGGACGTTGCCGCTCGGGTGTCCCGGTTCGTGTACCCGGTCTCGTGCAGGGCTACCGGCGGGGATGCCGGCGGGTAGGCGGCGGGGCGGCGCCACAGACGCCGAAGCGCTCGCGGGAGCCGGCCTGGCGGCAGGGCTCGACGACGGGACACGTGGAGCAGAGGGCCAGGGCGGGGCCGTAGTCGACGTGGCCGTGCTCGACGTCGGGGAACATGAGAGCGGTCTGACCACGGCAGGCGGCACGGGAGCGCCAGGGAGCCTCACGGGCGGCCGCCAGCTCCACGAGCCACGCCGGCCCGACGGGTGCAGGCGACGTCGGCGGTGGCCGGTCCTCGACGCCTGCCCGTAGGTGCTTCTGTGCAAGCAGGTGGTCCTCGCAGAGACCGTCGTCGGTGGCCGGTGCCGAGCATCCTCCACGGCGGCAGACAGGCGCCCTCGTGGGCCGGGCGGTGGCGAGGGTCACGGGCAGAGGCGCACGGTGGTCGTCACGCTGTGAGTGTGCCCTGCCGGTGCTCGCAGCCGGTGGAGGCGACCGGCGCCGGTGCTCCACGCCGCCAGAGGGCCAGGATCACCCCCGCCAGCCACGCTCAGAGGCGCCGGAACGCCGGGGGTGGCACCAGGGGCCAGGGTTGGCGCTCGCGGGGAAGATCGTGGCCGGTGAGCGAGCTGATCGACCTCGGCCTCACGAAGTGCCCGCTCGAGCGACTCGGCCACCTCGTCCACGTCGACGATGGCCAGCTTGGCCAGAGCGAGACGTTCGGCCTCGGCGACCTGCTCGGGATGGGCAACGAGCAGTTCGCCCAGTAGCTGGCCTCGCTCGTCATCCGTGAGCCGCTCGAGGTGGATGGACGGCGAGGTCTGCTCATGGGTCGGGCCATGCCCAACCCGAGGGACGTTCCGTGGGGAACGGTGGGAGGCAGAGCCAGGTCCGGTAGGCGGCGTGAAGCCATCCGGCGACCGTGTTCGGTCCGAAGTGAACGTCGGCAAGGGATAGGGCGTCTTCGGTCTCCTGGTGCCGGCAGTGGGCCACCAGGCCCCGCCGTTCGTCTCCCTCCAAGTCGAACCCGGTGACCTCTACGGCCACGCCGAGCACGGTCGCAGCAACGGGGACGGCCACCTCGTCTTGGAAGACCTGGAGGAACCCCGACATCTGCTCGTCGGTGTCGTAGGCATCGACGGTGATCTCCTCGGTGAGCCGGGCGAGGGACTGCACCATGGCGGGGACGGCACTGCCTCGACAGGACGCTGTGACGAATGCCCTTGTGTTCGAGCGGGCCTTGCTTTGGGACGGGGCCGGCGGGCTGGGCTGGGAGATCATCGCCAGTGCCGCTGGAGCCTATAAACTGCTAATCTGAACCGTAATTAGCATGTTTAGCGGAAGGTTGGCAGATGCGGAGCTTCGCCGACGTCGATTCCTCGATCGGCACAGTGCCAGCGAGTGTTGTCACGCGCCTGAGTGTCGTCGACGCCGGAAGCGGCTCAGAGGCACTCTATGCCGACCAGCTTCCCGGGCTGCTGAAAGAGCTGGCCGACGCGGCGAGGGTTGAATCGGTGATCGCCTCTTCAGCCATCGAGGGGGTCTTGGTCGAACAGCCCCGAGCTGAGCGGATCGTCCGAGGCGCCGACCAACGACTCCGCGTCCGCAACGAGAAGGAGCTGGCTGGGTACCGTGATGCCCTCGACTACCTGTTCCAAGACCGGCCGGGCGATCTCTCCAT
>DAHWPS010000101.1:0-3857 GCA_027342785.1 Acidimicrobiaceae bacterium | reverse complement strand
CTCGCCGACGCCATCGCCGAGCGCGCCGGACGACCAGGCGACGACTTCGCGGTGCGCACCCTCGCCGGAGCAGTCATCGGCGTCATGATCGCCGTCCTCGCAAGCCTGGCCGACGACCCGACCGCGGACCTCTCTGACCTCATCGACCGAGGCATCGCCCACTTGGAAGAAGGGTTGACCCTGTGACTCCCGACCCGCGGAACGCGCGGTCTGGGTCGCCGCGGCGGTCGTCGACCGGGCCGTTCGCGAACATGCCCTGCGGCGACCCGGCGACACCATCATGGTCCCCCCGACCGCCCACCTAGATGAGTAGCTCCAAGGGCTCAGTGGTCGTAGGCGGTGAGGGATGGGTGAGCGGGACGCTCATGGAGATGCCCGCAGAGACGCTCAGCGGCGTCATAGCAATCTGCGAGATCCGACCGTGGCCCGAGCGAGCGGCGACCCCCTACGAGCGCAGCCGTCGGTCGAAGTCGTCGGCCAGCGCGCCGAGGGCGCAAAGGACGTCGCCGCTGAAGGCGGGACCGTGCATCAGTGCCATCGTCGTCGCACCGACAGAGGCGAGCCGGCGCAGCGTTTCTCCGCTGGCCGGGGTCACCGCACTGGCCCCGCCGCGGTCTTCGGTCGCGATCGCAGGGGTGACGATGTCACCCTCCGTGCGTGCCGGTACCCGGCCAGTCATCGTGAACAGGTCCCCGGCGAACAGCGTCCGAGTGGTCTCTTCGTAGATCAACCCGGCGTCCCAGCCGTGCGGCACGTGTGGGGTATCGATCCAGCGCACCCGCTTGCCGCCGAGGTCGAGGACCTCTTCGTCTCGTAGCGCGCGGGGCGGGCGGTCTGCCAAGTCGTTGACCGACACCAGCACACCGGTGCTCCCCTGGACGACCTCGGCTCGGCCCGCGACGCCCAGCCAGTGGTTCATGGCCCCGAGTTCGTCGGCCTCGACGTGGCCGAAGCTGATCCACCGCAGCTCGGCTGGCGGGAGGACACGGGCGAGCGTCTCGAGCACCGAGGGGAAGAGCTGGCGATGCCCGCAGTGCCAGAGCAGAGGCTGCTCGGCCACGATCAGGAACTGGTTGAAGACGAGGTCCGCCGGCTCGACATAGGTGGAGATGCGGTAGATGTCCTCGGCGATCTCGGTGAGCTCGGTCCCCACACCAGAGACGATACGGCCCCGTTCGGCCCTCGTGCGGCCTCGCAGCAAGAACCCTCGACAGGCACCTGCTTGGTGCAGAGTCACCGAACATCTGGGCCGGTAGGGGATCGCCACGCGGGCAACGGGGAGCCGGTCGTTCATCCTCCTCGTTGTCGCGCCGTAGCAAGTTCGTCAATCCCGAGAGCGCCGACGACACACACAGGGATCAACTCTGTTGATCAACAACCCAGTCCCAGGCACACTGTGACCCTGTGTCGGTGATTCGTGAAGGAATCGGGTTCGAGTGGTTGACCGGGCCCTCACGGGTCGGTCCTGATCTACAGGATGAACTTGCCGTCTGCTGGGGGGAGGTGGCCAACGCCGGTGGGGCGGTGGGCTTTCCATTCCTCCCGGTCGAGCGCGAGCAGGTGTATAGAGCCGTCACCGAGCTGGTGAACTCGCTGGACCCGAGGGGTGCCCAGCTGCTGGTGGCTCACGAGGGCGGGTCGTTGCTCGGCTGGCTCTTGCTCACCTTGAACACCAATTCCGTGGTTGCCCACTGGGCCAGGGTGACCCGTGTGCAGACCAGCTTGGCGGCCCGGGCCTCGGGCGTGGGGCGGGCTCTCATGGCGGAGGTGGCCCGAGCGGCACGGGAGGACCACCGTCTCGAGCAGCTCCACCTTGAGCTGCGGGCGGGACAAGGACTCGAAGGCTTCTACGAGTCCTGCGGGTGGAAGGAGATCGGGCGGTGGCCGAACGCGCTCCGCCTCGGCGTCGGGAGCGACCGTGACGAGGTTCTGATGCTGCTCAGCCTATAGCTGTCGACGATCGGTCGGCGGAGAAGCCGCAGCGCGAAGATCGTGCAGTGGAGCAAGAACCCAGTGTCTCCGAAGCGGCGACTACGCGGATCTTCGAGCTGCAGAGCGACGCCAAGGCGCTGGCGCGCGAGTACTACGACCTCACGGGCCGCCCCCTCGGGATCACGGCTGAGATCGCCGAGTACGAGGCTGCGCGGCTCTTGGGTGTCAGTTTGGCTCCCGTTCGCCAAGCTGGGTACGACGCAATCCGCTTTAGAGCCGGTAAAGAGGAGAAGCTCCAGATCAAGGGGCGTTGCCTGCCGGCCACTGCGAAGCCCGGCCAACGTGTCGGCGGTATCCGGCTCGATCGCGAGTGGGACCGAGTGTTGCTTGTGCTGCTCGAAGAGCGCTTTGAGGCCACTGCGATCTATGAGGCTGGCCGTGTAGAGGTCGCCCGAGCGCTTGGAGGCCCCGGATCGAGGGCTCGGAACGAGCGTGGCCAACTGTCGGTGTCGAACTTCAAGGCGATCGGCATGCGCATCTGGCCAGCCCCGTAAGACGAACCCTCTACGGGAACACTCCCGGTCCGTCCCCATGTCCCCTGGCGGGAGCGTCCCGCAAGACCCGCCCGGGTGATCTGCCCGGCCACGGGGGGCTATCTGCTACAACCCTCGGGTTCTATCGAGCCTGTCGAGGTGGCTTCACCTCGCCCGTTCAAGTGATCCTTCTGGGGCCGGCCGCAGCGAGACTCTGAAGCGGGTGGCGACGCCATATCAAACGGACGGCTCTGGCGTCCTTTCTCATCCCGGGCGGTCGCTGGAGCGACGAGTGATGCACCACCGGCAGTGATCCGCGGGCGATTTGGATCCTCGGCAAGCCATGGGCAGGTGGGCCACAGACCCGTGCGTCACAGACCCGTGCGCCCGAGAGCCGTGGGACGGGGGTCAGCGGGGGCTGATCCTGTAGCGGCGGGGGCGGTCCGCGACGAGGCGGACCTCGCCGGTCTCGGCCAACACTGAGAGGGCGTTGGACACCGCGCCGGCCGATCGCCCGAGTGACCGGGCGATCCCGCTCGGCCCGAAGGACTGGCCGGGACGGGCCGCCAGGTAGTCACGCACCAAGGCACGAAGGCTCCCGGGCGAGAGCCGGGCGCCTGCCCCAGGCGCCTCCTCCGGCAATGCCGGGGGATCGGTCACCGGCTGGGTGCCGCCGGGCTGGGTGCCGCCGGGCTGGGTGCTCGCCTGGGGGCGCCGCTCGACGTTGCCGGGCGTGGCCGCCGCGTCGGGTTCGCACGCGCTCGTGGCCGTGGCGAGCGACCAGCGGTCGGCTACCTTCGTGCCGGCGACCCGGCCGCCGGGGCACCGGCGCACCACGCCGGCTGATTCGAGGCGGGCGAGGCGCTTGGCCGCGGTCGACCGGCCGATGCCGAGCGCGCCGGCGAGATCGGCGGCAGTGCTGTCGGGGAGGGCGGCCAAGGCGTCGGTGACGTCGTGGTCGCTCGTTGGTTCTGGGGCTCCCATGGTGGCTCCTTCAGGCTCGGAGGTGTCTGGTCCGAGAGGACCTACCTCTGTCTCGGCGCCTATCTCAAGGGCGAAGACAGCGCCCAGCAGCCCGGCGCGGGCGAGCCCCGTGGCCAGGGACGTCGTGGCGAAATGTCCAAGAACAGGCCCGAGACCCTTGTTCTATAGGTGACGCTTGTCCGGTCGTGGGCCGCCCATGACCACCGACACCACCCCCCATCCCGCGACCCTTGCCATCACGCCCGAGGTCCCTCTCGCCCTGTGGCCGGTCGCCCAACGCACCGCCCAGGCCCAGCGGGCCGGGCGCTACCTGCCCGAGGTCGCCCAGCACCCCGGAAAGATGCTCCCCGAGCTCGCCCGGCGCATCATCTGCGAGTACTCGGCCCCCGGCGCGCTCGTGGTCGACCC
>DAHWPS010000071.1:0-1846 GCA_027342785.1 Acidimicrobiaceae bacterium | reverse complement strand
GCAGCTCCTCGCGATCGTCATCGCCATCCTGTGCGCAGGTCTGTTCGGCGCGTTGGTCAACGGCTTCTTGATCGGCTACGCCCGGTTGAACTTTCTCGTGGTCACCCTCGGCACGATGACTGCAGTCGAGGGTCTCGTGTATGTCGTGACGAACGGAAACACGTTGTCTCTTTCGAAGTACCACATGGTTGCCTCGATCGGGTCCGCGAAGGCCTTCGGTATCGGCGTCCCGATATGGTTCATGATCGGCGCTGTCGTCGTCGCCGGCGTGTGCCTTCGCTTCACGCGTGTCGGACGCGCCATCTACGCGGTGGGTGGCAACCGGGAGGCTGCGAGGATTGCCGGGATACGCGTCGGCCTGATCACGATGTTGACGTATGGCGCGGCGGGTCTGTTCGCGGGGATGGCCGGAATCGTGGACGCCGGGCGGCTCGCCGCAGCGTCTCCGACAGTAGGGGCAACGATCAACCTGATTGCGGGTGCCGCGGTCCTGCTCGGTGGGACGAGCTTTTCCGGCGGCGAGGGTGGCATATTCGGCACGATCCTTGGTGTGCTGCTCATCGGAGCTCTCGAGAACGGTCTCGGCGTGGTGGGAGTCTCGGACTTCTGGTCCAACGTGGTGACCGGCATCGTGCTCGTCGTGGCCGTCGGCTTGGACCAGTTCCAGAAGTCGCGTACCCGCAGACGATTCGTCAGAGAGTCGACGGAAGCGGGGCCTGCGGACGTCGCAGTTGGAAAAGGGGCAGCGCCCGTGGGCGCCTACCAGCCCGTCGAAGCGATCGTGGAGCCGCCGTTCGGGTCAGGTTCCGCCCATGAATGACGGCTGCGGGTCTCGTTCGCCGTATGGCATCGCACGCGGGCAGGACCTGGCTGGTGACGGGACCCTGGTGGAGCAGTGCTGATGGAGGTGGCTCCCTCGCAGCGGACGCTGCCCGCCCTGCTCCGCCAGCGGGCCGAGTCCAGCGGCGACACCCCGCTCTTGCGGGTCGGCCCGGTCCTCCGGTCTGCGGCGGGGATGGCCGAGCACACGGCCCAGGTAGCAGGCGCCTTCGCGGCGCGGGGGGTGCAACGTGGTGATCGCATCGCCGTGATCAGCACGAATCGCGTGGAGGTGTTGGACACCTTCGCCGCGTGCGGGTGGCTCGGAGCGACGCTGGTCCCCATCAATGTGTCCGCCCGGGGCCCGCAGCTCGAGCACATCGTGCACGACGCCGAGCCTCGCGTGCTGGTCGTGGAGCCGGGGTTGCTCGACCGTTTCGACGGGATCGACCGATTGCCAGGCTCCTTGGAGCAGCTGTGGGGGCTCGGAGACCACCCTGCCACGTGGCGGGAACGGCGCATCCAATCGTTTCCCGGCAACGGCGACGCCATCACGCCGGCGCCAGTGCTGCCGGGCGACGACCTCGCGCTGCTCTATACCTCGGGAACGACCGGGCCGTCCAAAGGCGTGCGGTGTCCTCACGGCCAGTTCTACTGGTGGGGAGTCAACTCAGGGGCGGCGCTCGACGTGCACTCAGGTGACGTGCTCTACACCTGCCTTCCGCTTTTCCACACCAACGCGCTCAACGCATTTCTTCAGGCACTCGTGAACGAGGCCTCCCTCGTCGTCGGCGAGCGGTTCTCCGCTTCTCACTTCTGGGAGCGGCTCGTCGAGAGCGAGGCGACCGTGACCTACCTTCTCGGGACCATGGTCTCCATCCTCTGCTCGCGCGACGAGACACCAGTCGAGCGCGCCCACAGCGTCCGCGTCGCTCTCGCTCCAGCGACTCCAGCCGTGCTTTGGTCGGTGTGCGAGGAGCGGTTCGGCATCTAGATCGTCGAGGCGCATGGGATGACGGAGACCAAC
>DAHWPS010000061.1:0-6259 GCA_027342785.1 Acidimicrobiaceae bacterium | reverse complement strand
GCTGGCCGTCCCGGAACCACCGCCATTGGGTCTGGTAGTGCACGCCTTCTTGCTCAGCCCACTCAAAGAGCTTCACCCTCGTGCTCTACGACGCATGCTCGTAGATGTTCAGTGATATCGAAGGTAGCTGTTGGCAACCCTCGCCACACGATCGCTCCTCATCGTTGCCAACGCCGGAGTGAACAGCGGGACACAGGCGATCACGATCCGCCTGAACCACCAGACCGGCCACATCACAGGCCGCTTCACCGGGGGCACCGTGTACTTCCGCGGCGACACGGTCGGGCTGGAGACCTACCTCGGAATGCCGTCGTCGATCGCCCCGGGGTACAACGAACGCTGGATCTCCTTCACCTCGACCGATCAGGGGTACACCCAGATCGCCGCGTCGATGACCTTGACCAGTGCTCTCGACCAAGTGTCGGTGTCGGCACCGATCGCCGCCGTGCACCACGCCTCGGTGGATGGCGTCAGCGTCGACGTGATCCGGGGCACGACCACCAGCCTCTCTTCCAAAGGCCAGCATGGTCGAGCGACCGTCGACGTGGCGGCGGGCGGCGCCCACCTGCCCGTGCGCTACGAAGGCACTGGGAAGCAGGGGAAAAAAGTGGCGAAGGGTCAGGTGACCTTCAGCCAGTGGGGCCGCACCGTGGACCCGGCCGTGCCCTCGGGAGCCGTGACAGCATCGACCATTACCGTGCCCACATCATCGTCTGGATCGTCTGGCTCGTCTGGCTCGTCTGGCGGCACGTGACCCGACGGCCGGCGGTGCTGATCGCCGGCGGGTCGGTGATCAGCGGTCGCTGACGGCCACCGTCACCTCGATCTCGACCGCGCCACCCCGGGGCAGCGCCGCCACCCCGAGCGCCGAGCGGGAGTGCCGCCCGGCGTCGCCGAACACCGCAGCCAGCAGGCGGCTGGCCCCGTCGACCACGGCCGGCTGCTGGTGGAAGTCCGGGGTGGAGGCGACGAACCCGGTCACGGTGAGCACGCGCTCGATCCGGTCGAGCGTCCCGAGTGCCTGCTCCAGCACCGCCAGGGCGTTGAGCGCGCAGACTTCGGCTGCTCGGGCTCCCTCGGCGACGCTGACATCGTCTCCGAGACGCCCGGTGCAGGTCAGCTCCCCGTCGATGCGCGGGAGCTGGCCCGACGTGCGCGCCGTGCCTCGATGGACGACCACCGCGTCGAGCGGGTCGTGGGGCGGATGGGGTCCGTAGAGGGTGAGGCCGAGCTCGGCCAATCGGGCCCGCACCCGGCCTGTTGCCGGAATGCTCTCGCTCAACTGTTCGTCCGCAGGTACTCGTACACGCTGGCGAAGCTGGTGTCGACCTTCTCGGGCAGGTGGTGGACCTCGCCGATCTGGCTGGCTCCCCAGACGATCTGTGCCGTGCGCTCGACCAGCGCGGTGATGTGCATGGCCTTGGCCGGCGTCGGAGCCACAGCCACCATGCCGTGATTGGCGATGAGTGCCGCCCCCCGTCCTTGCAGCGCCTTCACCGCCTGCTCGCCCAACTCGTCGGTACCGCTCATCGCGTACTCGGTACAGCGGACGTCGCCACCGACGTACACCGAGAACTCGTCGATGCACGCCGGCACCGGCCGTTGGGCCACCGCGAACATCGACGCGTAGACGGCGTGGGAGTGGATGACCGAAGCGATGTCGTCGAACGCCGCCATGCAGGCGAGGTGTAGGAGCTTCTCCGAGGATGGCGAGCGATGGCCGGACACCACCTCGCCGGTCGGCGAGATCACCACCAGGTCGTCCAAGGTCATCTCCCGGTAATCCAGCGACGATGGCGTGATGCAGATCGTGCCGTCCTCCTGGCGGGCTGAGATGTTCCCGGCCGTCCCCTCTACCAGGCCCTTGGCGAGCAGTTCCTTGGCTGCGGCCAGCACCTGCTGGGGTGCGTCGTCCACGTAACGGGCCATGGGATCGATCCTCCTCAAGGTTCGGGACGGACCCGCACCCGCGGGAACGTCGCCGGCGCACCGGGCGCTCCGGTGCGAGCCGATGCTACTGCCCTCCGCTGTCGCATGCCTGACGCTGGTGTCAGCAAACTCCGGGCCGGTATGCTCGCCCGATGGGAATTCTCGAGGGACGGGTGGCAGTGGTGACCGGGGCGGGGAGGGGCATCGGGCGGGACATCGCTCTCTGCCTGGCGGCCGAAGGGGCTCGGGTCGTGGTCAACGATGTCGGCGTGTCGTTGAGCGGGGAATCGGACGCCGAGGACCCCGCGTCGGCGGTCTGTGCCGAGATCGCCGCCGGTGGAGGATCGGCCGTGCCCGATCACCACTCGGTGAGCGACTTCGCCGAGGCCGGCGAGATCATCGCGACGGCCACCAAGTCGTTCGGGCAGATCGACATCCTGGTGAACAACGCCGGGATCGTGCGGGATCGGACCCTGGTGAAGATGGACGAGGCGGACTACGACGCCGTGGTGGCCGTCCACCAGAAAGGCACCTTCAACACGGCACGGCATGCCGCACCGATCATGAAGGAGGCCGGGTACGGAAGGATCGTCAACATCACGTCGTCGGCCGGTCTGCGGGGCAACTTCGGGCAGACCAATTACGGCGCGGCCAAAGCCGCGATCATGGGCATGACCTTCGTCTGGGCACTGGAGCTGGGTCGCTACGGCATCACGGTGAACGCCGTGGCGCCGGCCGGCTTCACCCGCATGACCGAGGGCCTCTACCAGGGCGCCGAGCCGCCGCCAGACCAGGACCCGGCGCTCAATGCGCCGCTGGTGGCGTTCTTGGCATCCGAGGGCGCCTCCTACGTGAACGGGCAGGTGCTGGGTCGGACCGGCTACGCCTACACCATGTTCCAGACTCCTCGGCAAGTGGCGGCCATGTGGCGGGAGGGCGGTTGGACGCCTCAGCAGGTCGCCGACCATTTCCACGAGGTCCTCGGGCAGCACATCCAGCCGGTCGGGATGCCGGCCCACCCCCTGCTCGGCAAGAAGGACTGAGTCCCGCTCGGCCCGAACGGCCGGCGAAGCGGCTGACCCGAGCGCGACCGAAAAGCGGCGCCGGTCCTGCGCAGCTAACCTCGGTTCTGCCGGTAGCCGCCGGCGTGGCGGGGCGCAGCCGCCCCGAAAAGCCAAGGGAGCAGAGACATGGAGATCCGGGACAAGATCTACATCGGCGGGGCCTGGGTGCCCTCCACCGGAGCCGGCGTCCACGAAGTGGTGGACTCCAATACCGAGGAAGTGATCGGGAAGGTCCCCGAGGGCACTGCCGACGACGTCGACCGAGCCGTCGAAGCGGCAGCCGAGGCCTTCCCGGCGTGGGCCGCCACGCCGATCGAAGAGCGCGGCAAGCTCTTGGCCCGCGTCGCCGATGGACTTGGCGCACGGATGACGGACATCGCGACCACCATCTCACGAGAGGTCGGCATGCCCATCTCTTTGTCCGGCCCCATCCAAGTCGGTCTCCCGCAGGGAGTGTTCGCCGATGCCGGCGCGCAGGTGAGCGAGATCACCTGGGAGGAGGAGATCGGGAACTCCTTGGTCGTGCGTGAGCCGGTGGGCGTCGTCGGTGCCATCACCCCATGGAACTACCCGCTCTACCAGATCGCCCTCAAGGTGGCGCCGGCCATCGCGGCCGGGTGCACCGTGGTGCTCAAGCCGAGCGAGGTGGCGCCGCTGAACGCCTTCGCCCTGGCCGAGGTCATCGACGAGGTCGGGTTGCCGCCAGGCGTGTTCAACTTGGTCTGCGGCCCCGGCGCCATCGTCGGCGAGGCCATCGCCTCCCACCCCAAGGTGGACATGGTGTCGTTCACCGGTTCCACCCGAGCAGGCAAGCGGGTGATGCAGCTTGCCGCCGAGACCGTCAAGCGTGTGGCCCTCGAGCTGGGGGGCAAGTCGGCCAACGTGCTCCTCGAAGACGCCGACTTGGACGCCGCCGTACCTTCGGGCATCTTCGGCTGCTACCTCAACTCCGGCCAGACCTGCTCCGCACTGACCCGGATGATCGTCCCGCGTGCCCGACTGGCCGAAGTGGAGGAGAAAGCAGCGGCAGCAGCGGCTGGGTTTGCGCCTGGGAGCTCGCTGGACCCGGGCACCATGCTCGGCCCCTTGGTGTCCGCCGCCCAGCGGGAGCGTGTGCGCAACTACATCAAGAAGGGGATCGAAGAGGGCGCCAAGCTGGTGACCGGCGGGGCCGAGCCCCCCGAGGGCCTCGAGCAGGGCTATTTTGTCCAGCCCACCATCTTCTCCGAGGTCACCTCGGACATGACGATCGCCCAAGAGGAGATCTTCGGCCCGGTCCTGTCCATCCTCCCCTACGACACCGAAGAGGAGGCGATCCGCATCGCCAACGACACCGTCTACGGATTGGCCGGCGCCGTCTGGTCGGCCGATCCGGCACGGGCCGAGCAAGTGGCCCGCCGCCTGCGGACCGGGCAGGTGGACGTGAACGGCGGCGCGTTCAATCCGACGTCGCCGTTCGGCGGCTACAAGCAGTCGGGCTTTGGGCGCGAGCGCGGGAAGTTCGGCCTCGAGGAGTACTTGGAGACCAAGTCCCTCCAGCGCTGAGGCTTCTGGGCCGGGTGCCGGAGTCGTCCGATGAGGCGCCGTCCAATGAGGGTTCCAGGGTGGCGCCGATGGGCGAGCCAGCGGGTTCTCGCACGCGTGCTTGTTGCCGGCGCAGCCGGCTGCATGCTCTGGGCCGTACTGGGCGCGACGGTCGCAGGTGGCACGGTCGCTGCAGGTGGCACGGTCGCTGTCGGTGGCACGGTCGCTGTCGGTGGCACGGTCGCTGTCGGTGGCACGGTCGCTGTCGGTGGCACGGTCGCTGCCGGGGCGCATGCCCGGGACCCGCTCCTTGCGGGTACTCATCGCCACCGCGACCCCGACCCTGCCCACCTGCTCTCCCCGGCGAGCCTGCACACCGGCGGGAGTGGGGGTGGAAGTGGGGCTGGAATTCGGGGCGGAAGTCGGGGCGCACGGAACCCCGAGAGCATCCGCCGCGACTCTCCTACATCGACGCGGGCCTCCCTCTCGCCAAACTGGTCCGGCGACTTGATCGTCGCGCCGACATCGACCGCATACTCCAGCGTCAGCGGGTCGTGGGTGGTACCCGCAGTCTCAGCAAGCTCGCAGCTCCGATCGTCGTCGTCGTGGATCGGCATCGACGGGACCGGAAGAATTGAGGGCCTCGACGACACGACACTGATCCAGACCGGCACGACACAGACGACCACAGGAGGTGTGACGCACTACTCGGCGTGGTGGGAGATCCTCCACACACCTTCGCAGACCATTGCCAAGGCCGTCACCCCCGGCGACGAGATGCGGGCCACCATCGCCAAGCAGCCATCGGGCAAGTGGCGGATCCAGCTCGCCGACACGACCGCCAACTGGACATTCACCATCACAGTTGCCTACAGCGGCCCGGGCCGTTCGGCGGAGTGGATCGTCGAATCTCCCAGATATACAACAACGTTCAGCCAGCTCGCCCACTACTCCTCTGAAGAGTTCACCGGCATGACGGTTGACGGCACGACGCCTACGACGACACAGATCGTGCCCGTCCTCCTCGTCACAGGACCGACAAAGACGACGAATCCCACTCCCTCCACCCTGCCGATCGTCTCCTACCCGTCCCCGTTCGACCAGGCAAACGGCTCGGTGCTGCTCACCTATGGCACGCCGCTGCCTACCGTCACCTCGTTGATGCCGAGCAGCGGGGGAGGCACAGGCGGAGCACTGGTCATTATCACCGGTACATACGTGTTCGCCGACTACGAGACGGCGGTCCACTTCGGCACGGCACCGGCTGCGATCGACGGGTCCGCGACCGGCTCGCTCATCGCCGTCGCCCCACGCGGCGTGCAGGGGACCGTGAACGTGACGGTCACTACCCCCGATGGCACCAGCACGGCCACTCCAGCCGATGTCTTCACCTACACCTCGGCCCCCGTCCCGATCCGGGGGACCGGCTACCGGCTGGTGGCCTCCGACGGGGGGATCTTCAGCTTCGGGGCAGCGCGCTTCTACGGGTCCACCGGGTCCATTGCGCTCAACAAGCCGATCGTGGGCATGGCTGCGACGCCCACAGGACAGGGCTACTGGCTGGTGGCCTCCGACGGGGGGATCTTCAGCTTCGGGGCAGCGCGCTTCTACGGGTCCACCGGGTCCATGACGCTCAACAAGCCGATCGTGGGCATGGCTGCGACGCCCACAGGCGCGGGCTACTGGCTGGTGGCCTCCGACGGGGGGATCTTCAGCTTCGGGGCAGCGCGCTTCTACGGGTC
>DAHWPS010000056.1:0-34943 GCA_027342785.1 Acidimicrobiaceae bacterium | reverse complement strand
CCTGGCGAAGGGCGTTGGTGGCGTAGATCCGCGGACGCCCCGATCCGGGCCGTGGTCCGCCCCAGGTGCCCTTGGCCACCGGAGGCGAGGAGAAGTCGGGTGGCTCGCTGCCCGGCCCACGAGGAGCCACACCGGTGGCCGGTGGCCTCGCCGGCGTCGAACGGGCAACCTTGGCGGCGAAGCGCTCGGCCCGTAGGCGCTGGGCGGCGTCGGCCGCCCTGCGCTCGCGCTTGGTGCGTGCGGCCCGTCCCATCCCACCAGCCTGGCAAAGGACCCGTTACGAATCCAACATCGGGGTTTTCCACAGAAAGAGCCAATTGCAATGCAGGGGGTGCACCGCGAAGGAAAGGGCCGAAGGGGCGCAGGTCACGCCGGGGTGTCAGGCAGGGTGAGGCGGGGGCTCTCGGGACAGGGAGAGCGGCTGAGGAAGGATGGGCGGGCGTTGACGGCGGGAGGGCCGGGGGGCGGGACGAGGATGGCAGCAACGGGTGCCTGGGTGCGCTGTGGTCCCCCGTGTGGCGGGGGGCGAAGCCGTTTTCTGCGGCCCTCCCGCCCGCGCTGGATGTCGGCGTGGCCGGGTGGCCGGTTCCGGCCGTGCCAGAAGCGCTAGGCGGGCTGGACGTCGGGTGGCCGATGCCACCCAGACCTCGATCTGCGAGGGAGGTTGTTGATCGTCGAGAAAGTTGCCGGACCATCGGAGAGCGACACCGGTTTCGGCCAAAGCCGCCAGGATGCCGGAACGAGACCTTCGAGGACCCAGCAGGGATCGCTAGTCACACACCAGGCCAGGACTACCACCGGGAACTCCTGGGTGTCTCGGCGAGCGCAGAATCATCGAGGCAGCCCCCCGAGTAGGACCTCTCGGTGCCGTTGCGGAGGATAGCCACGGTGATCGAGCACCGATGCCGACTGAAGCGTCCGGCGATCACCCTGTCGCGCTCGCCCCGTTCGATCCCGGAGGGGCGGCTCACTTCGCGTTCGTACAACGCCGGGAGACAAGCTGGCTGATCTGACCGGCGCTGGTCGGGTGCGAGTACTTATCCAGCGAGCACCTTGCCCGCCATCACGCCCCCACCGGCGAAGGTCGGGCCATCCTCATCACCCTCAGGTCAGGGGCCAGGTGTTGTCGTCACCCTTTGAACTTGCCCACGAACTTCCATTCCACCACCTCTGCTTAGAGGGATCAATCGGATCTGGGTACCATCCGGGCGGTGGCAATTCCTTCTCCTCTCCACCTTCAGAGTCCCCCGCTGAACGTGCGACATGCTCGGGCTTCATGAGCGAAACCGCCTCACCTACAAATTCACGCGCCCCTTTGCCGCGATCAAGGGTTGTCATTAGGTGCCCGAACTGGCGCTGTTCATAATCTAAGAGCGATTCCCTGCGCCCATTGCGATCATGTACGAAGGTGAAGACGGCACCAAGCAGTCCAACCCATAATAGTGCAAACACTAACATCATAATGGGAACGGAGAGTCTGTGCCAGATTAGATTATATATCGTCAGCACTACTCCAATACCGGCGATTGCGCACATAATCCCGAATAGGCACCTCTTCACGTACTTATGCCCTCTGTGAAGTTGGCGTACACCGTCCTATTGAGGCACTTACGATAGCCTTTGCTCTATCTACTCCCAATCTTGCTTTTGCTAGATCCGCCGTAATGTGAGCCTCGGTAGGACTATGCGAATGCACAAGGCTCTGAAGGGATGTTGTGGTGAAAAATGTCACAATAGTTGTCACTACATCTGATATTAGACCTTTTATTGTGTACACTTTCGTGTCCTGAATCCCCAGGTACGCGGAAACTCCACCGCCGATCGTAACGCCCATATCAATTCCATATACTGTCGGATGAGTCGGCCCGCTCCAAAAGACCGTAAATGTTCCCCCTAGCCCAGCTCCTGCCCCGAAGGAATAGAAGAAGAACGGACCACTGAGTGTCCCCAATTGTTTCGCAGAAGATATCTGAAGGTATAAACCCAACGACACATCTGCACCAAGTCCGACGCCCACTGTTCCCGAAAAAGTCAGGCCGAAGTTTGTCCCTCCCGTGAATGGGTTCGTAGTAGCCACGGCGCAGCCCCCAACACCGAGATGGACCGGACCGATTCCAATTCCAGCCTTCGGACACACACCCACTGAATTCCGGCCACTCGGGTCCCTCCGGTTGACCGGATCGTCTGTGGCGTAGATCCCATCGAGGATGGTCGTAGGGGTAGGCCGACCCGGTGCCCAGGCAGCGCACTTCGGCTGTGATCCGAGGCGAGGGCGGGTAGGAGAGCTCGCGTGTGCACCGACGCGTGGGGTCGAGGGGATCTGGTGGCTGTATGCGTCGTAGACGTACGCGGGCGCCCACGGCACTCGGTGGGTGGCCATGACGTGCGGACATGGGCACCGTCGTCTCCGCGAGCCCGTGTCGTCCTTCTGCCGGGCGTGACACCCTGTCGGGGTCCATCTGGAACCTCGTAGCGCTCCCCACAGGACGCGTCGTCGCCGGGCAACTCCGCAAGGATCGACCAGGGATCCGGTTCTCCCCTCCACATGGAGAGTTTCCCACACCCCATCCCATGCCGCGCGATGCCGGGGGGTCCACCTCGAAGGAAAGGGCAAGCAGAAGCACAGATCGCGTCGAGGCGTCAGGTGGGCCCGGGCGGGTACGTTGGGACAGGAATGCGCCTGGGAGGGATCGGGCCGGTGACAGCCAAGCCCGTTCGGCGCGCTCAGTCCCCGCTTCGTTCGCTCGGGCGTGGCGGACGGAGCGACAAAGGGGCGCCGGGCAGGAGCCGAAGGCGGGATTGCGGTCGATAGCACGGCCAATGCACGAATATTCGTTGTCGCGCACCAGGACACCACGGTGACCGGGTCACCATGATCGATCCCGGCTCGGATCTCCTCGTGCTGGCGCAAGGTGAACGGGTTTGTTCACACGATGCTCTCTCCGCTGGTCGGTTCGGTCTTTCAGTGGGCGTCCTCGCCACCTTCACGCCCCGACCGGCCGATCCTTCATACCTCGGGAGTTGCCGTCACAGTTGCACGGGCAGTTCATCAGTTGTACAGAGCAGGCACAGGACGAGGACGATGTCCCGGAGAACTGGGCCGAGACGGGAGCGGATCGGATGGCGATCAGACGTTGAATCGGAACTCGACCACGTCCCCGTCATGCATCACGTAGTCCTTGCCCTCGATGCGAGCCCGGCCTGCCGCCCGGGCCGCGGCGAGCGTTCCAGCCGCCACCAGATCGTCGTAGCTCACCACTTCGGCCTTGATGAAGCCGCGTTGGAAGTCCGTGTGGATGACACCCGCCGCCTGTGGCGCGGTGTCGCCGGCGCGGATGGTCCAGGCCCGAGCCTCTTTGGGGCCGGCGGTGAGGAAGGTCTGGAGACCGAGGGCTCTGAACGCAGCGTGGACGAGGCGGTCGAGCCCCGAGCGCTCCTGGCCGTAACCGGCCAACATCTCGGAAGCATCGGCCGGGTCCATCGATGCCAGCTCAGCCTCGATCTGGGCACAGACAGCCACCGTCTCGGCGGGCGCCACCAGCGATGCCAGCTCATGGTGACGTGCTTGGTCGCCGATGGCACCTTCGTCGACGTTGAACACGTAGATGAACGGTTTGGCACTCAGGAGGTGGAGGTCGGCAAGCTTGCTGGGGTCCACCTCTCCCGCCGCGGCTGCCGCGTTGATCGTTCGACCGGAGTCGAGGATGCGCTCGGCTCTGCTCACCTCTTCGAGCACCGGGGCCAGCTCGGGCTGCCGACGGGTGTCACGGGACAGCTTCGCCAGCCTGGACTCGACCGTCTGGAGATCGGCCAGCACCAGCTCGGTGTTCACGGTCTCGATGTCGGCTGCCGGGTCCACGTCGCCCTGGACGTGGATCACGTCCGGATCGGCGAACGCCCGCACGACCTGGCACACGGCGTCACACTCGCGGATCGCTGCCAGGAAGGTGTTGCCCAGGCCCTCCCCCTGCGATGCGCCCCGCACGATGCCGGCGATGTCGACGAAGGTCACCGTCGCCGGGACCGTCCTCTCACTGTGGAACAGCTCGGCCAGGCGCTCCAGCCGCGGATCGGGTACGGGCACGACGCCCACGTTCGGATCGATGGTGGCGAACGGATAGTTCGCTGCCAGCACCTCGTTACGGGTGAGGGCGTTGAACAGGGTCGACTTGCCGACGTTGGGGAGGCCGACGATGCCCACGGACAGGCTCAACGGGACTGCTCCTCTCCACTATCGCTCGGCGCGCGCCCCCCGGCAGGCACCGTCACCCCTGCCGTCGCCGACACCGATTCCACCCTCGGGGGGGAGCACGAGCACATCGAGGGCCTCAGATCAGGCCGGCTCGGCCGGCCAGCGCCTTGAGGTCTTCCTTCGGGCGGGCCCCGAAGTGGCCCACCGTCTCGGCGGCGCACAGCGCTCCCAGCCGGGCCGACCGCTCGGGATCGGCGCCATGGGTGAGGCCGAACAGGAAGCCGGCGGCGAACAGGTCCCCGGCTCCCGTGGTGTCTACGACGGTGGCCGCGTCGGCCGCCGGAACCTCGGCGGGTCCTCGCGCCGTGGTCACCACCACCCCCCGCTCGCCCAAGGTGATCGCCACCAACAGGCCGGTCTCCATGGCGGCGTCGACCGCCTGATCGAGCGAGGGCGACCCGAAGAGCTCCAGCACCTCCTGCTCGTTGCCGAAGAGCACGTCAACCCGGTCCAGGAGCAAGTCGAGGAAGTCGCGCCGGTGTCGCTGGACACACGCGGCGTCCGAGAGGGAGAGGGCCACCGAGCCGTCGTGGTCGTGGGCCACGTCGGCGGCCCGCCGCAGCGCGTCCTTGGCCGGTGGAAGGTCCCACAGGTACCCTTCGAGATAGACGATCCTCGCTCGTGCCACCAGATCCTCGGCCACGTCGCCGGGTCCCAACGTGGTGGCCACACCCAGGTGGGTGGCCATCGTCCGCTCGCCGTCAGCGGTGACGAGCACCAGGCACCTCCCGGTCCCCAGACGGTCGTCACCCGAGCCGACCGGGACCGGAACCGGGTCGAACTCCACCCCGGCGGCCCGGATGTCGTTGGTGAAGACCTCGCCCAGGTCGTCGTCGGCAACCTTGCCGAGGAAGGCTGCCCGGCCACCCAGGGCGGCGACACCTGCCACGGTGTTGGCCGCCGATCCGCCCGAGGCCGCGGTCGCCGATCCCATCTGCCGGTGGACGGCCTCGGCCCGGTCCACGTCGACCAGGGCCATGGCCCCTCGGGTGAGGCCCACCCGGTCGACGAGCTCGTCGGTAGCCGACGCCAGGACGTCGACGAGGGGCGACCCGATCCCCACGACATCCAGCTCGGGCACGGAAGCACGACCCAGCTGGTTGCGCGCGTCGTCGTCGGCGGATACCACGCCGAGAGGGTAGCCGGACTGGAGGCGGTAGCCTCTCGCCGATGCCTTCGACCTCCGACAACGCCCGCCTCCCCCGTCATGTCGAGCCGCGGGTCTACCACCTCACGCTCGCACCGGACCTGGAGAACGCCACGTTCGCCGGGGAGGCGGCCATCGAGCTCACGGTGCACGAGGCCACTGACGAGATCGTCTGCAACGCCGTCGAGCTGTCGGTCACGAGAGCCTCCGTCGAGATGCCCGACGGTGGCAGGATCCCGGTCACGGCGGCCGCGGACGAGCAGGCCGAGCGAGTGACGTTCGGCCTGGCCTCCACGCTCGCCCTAGGTCCGGCGGTCCTCCACGTCGAGTTCTCCGGAACGCTGAACGACAAGCTCCGAGGCTTCTACCGGAGCACGTTCACCGATGACCAGGGAAAGGTCCGCACTATCGCAACCACCCAGATGGAATCGACGGATGCCCGTAGGGCGTTCCCCTGCTGGGACGAGCCCGACCGCAAGGCAGTCTTTGACGTGACGTTGGTCGTGGATGCGGACCTGGCCGCGTACTCGAACTCTCCGGTGGTCGACGAACAGCCGGCGGCCACAGGCGCCAAACGAGAAGTGCACTTCGGCACCACGATGAAGATGTCCACCTACCTGGTGGCCTTCGTCGTCGGACCCCTCGAAGCGACCGAGCCCGTGCTGGTGGACGGCACCCCGGTCAGGGTGGTCCACGCTCCGGGCAAGGGTCACTTGACCTCGTACGCGCTCGACGTCGCCGCCCATGCCCTGCGGTTCTTCGCGGCGTACTTCGACATCTCGTACCCGGCGGACAAGCTCGACCTCGTGGCCATCCCCGACTTCGCCTTCGGCGCGATGGAGAACCTGGGCTGTGTCACCTTCCGTGAGACCGCGCTGCTCGTGGATCCCGGCTCGGCCGCTCGTACCGAGCTGGAGCGGGTGGCCGACGTGGTGTCCCACGAGATCGCCCACATGTGGTTCGGCGACCTGGTCACCATGGGCTGGTGGGAGGGGATCTGGCTGAACGAGGCGTTCGCCACGTTCATGGAGGTGCTGTGTGTCGACGCGCTGCAGCCTTCCTGGAAGCGTTGGGTCAGCTTCGGGCTCGAACGCGAAGCGGCGCTCGCGGTCGATGGCCTGCATGCGACGCGCCCCATCGAGTACCCGGTCGGATCGCCTGAGGAAGCAGATGGGATGTTTGACGTGCTCACGTACCAGAAAGGCGGGAGCGTCCTCAGGATGCTCGAGCAGTACCTCGGCCGAGAGACGTTCCGCGATGGCATCCGTACCTACCTGCGCACCCACGCGTACGCCAACACCGAGACGGCCGATCTGTGGCGCGCGCTCGAAGAGGCGAGCGGCGAGCCGGTACGGGCGATGATGGACTCGTGGATCCTCCAAGGAGGACACCCCATCGTGTCGGTGGACGCCGACCGACTGACCCAGGCGCCGTTCTCCTACGGGCCGGCCCCCAAAGGGTCCGAGAGCGCCGTCGGCGAGCACTGGCAGGTCCCGGTCCTGTGGCGCTCCCTGGGCGCGACGACCGCCGTCGACCGCCTGCTCCTCGGCCGAGAGCCGGCCGTGCTCCCCGAGAGCACACCGACGCGCCCCGCGGTCGTGAACGCAGGCGGATGGGGTGTGTACCGGGTTCGCTACACACACGACCGCCTGCAGGTGCTGTCGGACAGGCTGGGGGAGCTCGGCCCGCTCGAACGGTTCAACCTCGTGGCCGACACCTGGGCGCTCGTTCTGGCCGGACAAGTCGAGCCGGGGCAGTTCTTCGCGCTCGCTCTCGCACTCGGAGAGGTCGAGGACGATGATCCGGGCACCTGGACGGTCGTCACCGGCGCCCTCGGTCTGTGCGACCGGGTGGTGCCCGACGCCATGCGACCGCAGGTGCAAGCCGCCGCGCGGACGATCTTGGGCTCCCGGGCGGCAGCCCTCGGATGGGATCCACGACCCGGGGAGGGTGAGCGCGTCCCCACGCTCCGATCGCTCCTGCTCGGTGCCCTCGGGACCGTGGGGGCTGACCCCGCCGTCCGCGAGGAGGCGGCCCGGCGCTTCGATCGGGCGCTCGCTGGCGACCGTTCCGATCCCATAGGCCCCGACATCGAGAGCGCCGTCCTCCAAACGGTGGCGACGCTCCTGCGGCCCGGTGACTACGAGACGATCCTGGCCCGTTACCGTGACCCGGCCAATCCCCAAGAGGAGCAGCGGTCGCTCAACGCGCTGGCGGCATTTCCCGACGTCGACCAAGCCTTGGCGACCTACCAGTTGGCTCGGACCGAGGTCCGGACGCAGAATGCTCCCTACCTCGTCGGTGCGTTGCTCGGCAACCGCGTCGCCGGCCCCGCGGTCTGGGCACAGGTCACCGCCGACTGGGACGAGCTCTTGGAGCGGTTCCCGGTGAACAGCCACTCGCGCATGCTCGACAGCGCCCGGGCGCTCTGCGGCGACCCGGCGGTGGCCGAGGGCGTTGCGCGCTTTCTCGGCGAGCACCCCCTCGAGAGCGGGCAGCGATCGGTCGACCAGATGCTCGAACGCCTCGCGATCAACGTGGAGTTCGGCCGGCGTTGGGGTCATCGCCTGGGCGAGGTCCTGGGCGAGGTGGTGGGCGAGGTCGTGGGCGAGGTGGCTGGCGCCTCAACACCCCCGCCGACAGCGCCGTCCCGGGCCTGAGCGCCGGCGCCGGTGCGGGCACGGGTGGGAGCGCGGGCGCAGGGGTGGGGGTGGCGTCGGGTGGCCCACTCATGAGCATCGCCGTCGTTGCCATCACGTTCGCTTTGGTTGCCGTCGCCGAGCTGCCCGACAAGACCATGATCGCCACGCTGGTCATGGGCAGCCGCTCGCGCCCGCTGCCGGTGTGGATCGGTGCGTCGGCGGCTTTTCTCGTCCAAGTGACCATCGCTGTCGTGGCCGGACGGCTGCTCGAACTCTTGCCTCACCGCGATCTTGAGATCGTCGTCACCACCCTGTTCGCCGCAGGGGCCGTGTACCTCCTCCTGGTTCCCGAACGGAACCAGGAGTCCGAAGGGCTCCGGCGCGCGAGCGCAACGAGGAGCGATACGGCGAGGAGCGATACAGCGAGGTGCGACGGCGAGCCGACCGACGTGGCAGTGTCCGTGCCCTCCCCCGAGGCCGGAGCCACAGTTGTCACCCCCACAAAGCGCACAGGGCGCCCGGCGACCCGGATCATGGCAACCGCGTTCGGCGTAATCCTGATCGGTGAACTGGGAGACCTGACCCAGCTCCTCACGGTCAACCTGGTCGACCGCTATCACCAGCCCATCTCGGTGTTCACCGGCGCGCTGGGAGCGCTGGTGGCAGTGTCGGCCCTCGGCGCGTTCGGAGGGCAAGCACTCCTGCGCTTCGTGCCACTGGCGGTCATCCGGCGCATCGGTGGGGCCGTGCTGGCCGGGTTTGCCGCGTACGGCATCTACTCTCTGGTGCGATGACCGCCGGCATGCCTCTCGTTCCCGACCCTGGACCCGAACGACGCGTCGCCCAGCTCGTAGCCCGCGCCCGCTCGGCCCGCGGCTTCATGCCCGACGACGAAGGAGAAGCACTCCTGCGTGCCGCGACGCGAGCCGGACGGGCCTGGGAACCCCGAGATGCGGGACCGGCGGTCCTGGTGGAGATCGGCGCCTGGTGCGGCAAGTCCACGCTCTACCTCGGGGCAGCGGCCGAGGCCAGTGGCGCAGTGCTCTTCAGCGTGGACCACCACCGGGGCTCGGAGGAAAACCAGCCCGGCTGGGAGCACCACGACGCCGACCTCGTGGACCCGGCCGACGGCCGGCTGGACACCCTCCCCCACTGGCGGCGTGCCGTCTCGGAAGCAGGGCTCGAGCAATCGGTGGTCGGCGTGGTCGGTGATTCACCGACTGTGGCAGCCTGCTGGCGCACCCCTCTGGCCTTTTGCTTCATCGACGGCGGTCACGGCGAGGAGCCGGCGTGGGCCGACTTCCGAGGGTGGGCCCCTCACGTCGCCCCCGGTGGCCTGCTTGCCATTCACGACGTGTTCCCGGATCCTGCCGACGGTGGGCGCCCGCCCTACGAGCTGTGGTGCACTGCGCTGCGCTCTGGCGAATGGGCCGAAGATGGCGAGTGCGGCAGCCTTCGGATCCTCAGGCGCACGTCGGCTGCACCCGGGGACCACGCCAGACGCGAACCCACAGGTACGACGAGAACGAGCTGAGTGCAGCCGGACCTCAGGCCCCCGACGTGCAGCCCGCGGCCGCTGCCGGCGGGCAGTGGGGCTCCGCCAGATCCAATCCGGCCCACAACCCCTCGCCACGGAACAGCCCGGCAGCCGGGGAAGTACTCGAGAGGACGTCTGCGGCCAGGATGACTGCCGCCGACGTGTACGTGGTCCGCTCCTGGTAGGGGAACGGGATCCGATCAGGGTAGACAAGGCCGGTCCAGTAGGAGCCGTCGGGACGGCGAAGCTCCTGAGCCCACGTGAAGAGCTCGCGTGCCGCGCCGTCCATACCCAGCGCGTCGAGGGCGATCACGCACTCGGCCGTCTCGGCAGCGGTGATCCAGTCGTTGGTGGCGACGCATCGCACCCCGTGTCCTTCCATCACGAAGGTCTGCCACCCCCGAGCCACCCGATCCCGTCCCTCGGTGCCACCGACCGCTCCCGAGAGCATGGGGTAGTACCAGTCCATGGCGAACTCAGTCTTCGGCGCGAACGCGCCCGGATGATGCGCCACCGCGTGCCCCAGCCGCCCGGCTGCGAGCTCCCAGTCCGGGCGGTCCTTCCCGAGGCGCTCGGCAGCGGCCACGCCGCAGCGGAGGCTGTGGTAGATGGACGACGATCCCGTCAGCAAGGCGTAGCTCTCGGGACGCCCCGACGCGTCCAGCGACCATCGCACCGATCCGTCGAGCTGCTGCCAGCGCAGGACGAAGTCGAGCGCCTGCTCCATGACCGGCCACAGCCGACGCAGCAGCTCGTCGGTCCCGGTCACGAGATGGTGGTGCCAGATCCCGGCTGCGACGTACGCGCAGACGTTGGTGTCGAGCCGAGCGTCCTCCACGCTGTCGGCCAGGTAGTAATTGAACCAGCTCCCGTCGGCGAGCTGGCGGTCGGCCAGCCAGCCATACGCCAGCTCGGCCTCGTGGAGAAGGCCGCAGACAGAGAGAGCCATTGCCGCCTCGACGTGGTTCCACGGATCGCAGTGACCGCCCGGGAACCACGGGATCATCCCGTCGGGGCGCTGGATCTCGGCAATGGTGTACGCGGTGTCCAGCACGTCGGCGGCACTGAGGACCCCGGGCACGTGCGGGATGGCGGTCGACCGGGCTTGCTCGGTGGTCATGCCGCTGTCGCCTTCGTCGGAGCCGCGCCCCGCCGCATGGTTGGACGGGTTCGCGTATCGAGATCGGAGGCGCGCTCGTTGTCACCAGATCCGCGGGCATCTTGGGACTTGCGGACGTACACCACCACGCTCTTGCCGATAAGCGGGCTCAGCACCCGGTCCGCCCATCGGGTGAGGCGCGGACCCTTCACGATGTCCCACACCAACAGGCGGTGGTACGCAGCCACCATCGGGTTGGAGTCGTTGGTGGTCCCCACGAGGCACCGCAGCCACCAGTAGGGCGAGTGCAGGCCATGGGCATGGTGACGACCGATCGGGGCCAGCCCGACCGACGACAGCCTGGATTGGAGCGTCGCTCTCCGGTAGATGCGCACGTGGCCGCCGGGGACGTCGTGGTACGCGTCCGACAGCAGCCAGTTGACCGCCTCAGGGCCGCAGCGCGGAACGGTCACGGCCATCGTCCCGCCGGGACGCAGCACCCGGGCCAGCTCTGCCATGGCACCCGTGTCGTCAGGGATGTGCTCGAGCACTTCGGAGGCGATGACGCGATCGAATGCGCCGTCGGGGAAGGGAAGGTGGAGCGCGTCGCCCTGGACGACACCCGCCCTGGACGACGCGGGGTCCAGCTCTCCAGCATCCACCATCGCACCGAAGGTGGCCCTCACCCCGGCCACCTCGTCTGCCCCGGCGTCGAGCGCCACGACCGCCGCCCCCCGGCGGGCGGCGGCGAACGCGTGCCGACCGAACCCGCACCCCAGGTCGAGCAGGCGGTCCCCGGCGCTGACGCCCAACCGGTCGTAGTCGGCGGTCAGCATGAGGGGCGACCCACTTGCATCGGGGCGCCCGCGTCGGCTCCTGCCCCCGGCGCGTCGGCTCCTGCCCCCGGCGCGGCCGCAAAGGCCGTTGGAGCGGTGCGAGCGGCGTGGTCGGTGCGAGCGGCGTGGTCGGTACGAGCGGCGTGGTCGGCCAGGAGCGCCGAGTAGCACTCGGCCGTGCCCTTGGCCGTGACCTGCCAGGTGAAGCGGTGGAGGACCCTCTCGCGGCCAGCCTGGCCGAGATCCCTCTGGAGCGCCTCGTCGTCCAGCAGCCGGCCGATCGCCGCGGCCAGGGCTTGGGGATCATCTGGATGCACGAGCAAACCGGTCTCGCCATCCTGACCCACGACCTCGGGAAGAGCCCCGCCAGTCGTGGCCACCACAGGCACGCCGCAGGCCATTGCCTCGATCGCCGGAAGCGAGAACCCTTCGTAAAGGGACGGGACGACCGCAACTTGGGCTTCGCCGTAAGCCCGAGCCAATTCTGCATCAGTGATGCCGCTCACACAGGTGACGTGGTCACGCAGCCCGAGCCGTTCGATCGTCCGATCTACCCGTCCCCCGGGGCGAGGGCGGCCGATGACCATGAGCTCGACTTGCCTCTCGGTCAAGAGCTTGGCCACCGCTTCGAGCAGCGGCACGAGACCTTTCATCGGGACGTCACTCGAGGTGGTGACCATGAGGCGCCCGGGGACTTTGGCTACCTCGGGTCGGGGCTGGAACACGGTGTGGTCCACGCCGACCGGGACCACCGTCATCCGATCGGGGTCGACCCCCATCTGCGCCGTGATGTCGCGCTTGGAGGACTCCGAGACGGTCACGATCGCCGGGAGGCGACCGGCGACTCGCACCTGCATCCTCAAGAATCCGAACCACCTCCTGGTGGTGACCCGCTGCCATGGGTTGGTCGCGTGGCTCAGAGCAAGCTGGCGGTCCACCGTGATGGGGTGGTGAAGCGTCGTGAGCAGCGGCCATCCGTCGGCGATCATCCCGAGCATGCCCGACCCGAGACACTGGTTGTCGTGCACGAGGTCGAATTCACCGCGGCGGGACTGGAGGAGCCGACGGGCACGTAGGGAGTACGCCCAAGGCTCGCCGAACCCTGCAGTGCACATGACTGCGAACTCCAGCGCGTCGACGCTGTCTGAGAACTCTCGGGGGTGAGGCACCCGGAAAGGATCCGGCTCGCGGTACAGGTCGAGGCCGGGAACCGGGGTGAACCCCACACCTTCGTCCAGTTCGGGCCAGGGCTGCCCGGCGAAGACCTCGACGGAATGTCCGAGAGCGACCAGCTCGCGGGTCAGATGACGGGTGTAGACGCCTTGCCCACCGCAACGAGGGTTGCCGCGGTAGATGAGAAACGCCACGCGCAGGCCACCGGGCTCGGGGGGACGGGCAGCAACCCGGGGGGGGACTTCGATCCGAGCCGAGCGTTCCCAGC
This sequence comes from Acidimicrobiaceae bacterium, assembly GCA_027342785.1. GTDB lineage: Bacteria > Actinomycetota > Acidimicrobiia > Acidimicrobiales > RAAP-2 > JAJYWF01. The sequence continues at coordinate 21,989 of DAHWPS010000056.1, read as the reverse complement.
TCTCCTGCATCTCGTGCCACTTCTGGCGCGGCGACTTAGGCATCCGACACTCCTGGCCCAGGCACCATGACCGCACAGCCTCCCCCGACCGGCGCACCGGGTGCAAACAGAGGGCAGGACTTGGGGCAGAACAGAGGGGGCGCCACGAGAGCACCGGGTGTGCGCAAATGTCGCGTTCGTGTCACAAAAATGTTTCTGAACAGGGGTGATGTATCCAGAGAGGCCCAAGAACCGCTACAGTTTCCCCCGATGGCGACGTCATCCGCGAAGAGCGGCGCGCATGGGGGCACGGCCCCAGAACTCGGCGTCGAGCTCCTCCACCTCTCCAGCGTGATCGGCCGTCCACTGGTCGACGGCGCCGGAGACCGCTTGGGACGCGTCCGGGACCTGATCGTGCGAGTCGGGACGAGTCCCCACCCCCCAGTGGTCGGGCTTGTGGTCCGTATCGGCGGGCGTGATTTGTTCGTCCCGGTCGCCAAGATCGCCGCGCTGCGGCCGGGGAGGGCCGAGTTCGAAGGGGAGCGGGTCGACTTGCGTCGCTTCGAGCGACGCCCCGGTGAGCTCCTCCTGGCCCGGGATCTCATGGCAAGGCACCTGATCAATTTCGTGGGAGGTCGCCTCATCAGGGCGAACGAGATCGAGCTCGCCCGTATCGACCGCACCTGGGAGGTCGTAGGGGTGGACCCGTCGAGCCGCCCGGTCCTCCGTCGCCTGCTCCCGGGGCGCATGGGCGAGCGCGTCGCACCGGGATCGCTGGTGGACTGGGCGAGCATCGAGCCGTTCGTGGCCCACGTACCCTCGGCTCGCCTGCACATTCCGTATCGAAAGCTGGCCCGACTGCACCCGGCCCAGATCGCCGACCTGGTCGAGGCGGCGTCTCACGAGGAGGGCGAGGAGATCATCGAAGCGGTCGGGCACGACCGCGAGCTGGAAGCAGACGTGTTCGAGGAGCTCGACACCAACCACCAGCTGGAGTTCATCCACAGCCGCTCAGACGCCGACGTCGCTCGGATCCTGGCCTCGATGGCGCCCGACGCCGCTGCCGACCTGATTGCCGAAGTCGACCAGGAGCGCAGGCTGCCGTTGCTCAACCAGATCCCCGAGCCCCAAAGACGCAAAGTGCGCTCGCTGCTCAGCTACAACCCCGAGACCGCGGGTGGCCTGATGAGCCCGGACTTCCTCGCCCTTCCCGAGACGGTCACCGCGGGCGAAGCCCTGTCTGCCATCCATGTCAGCAAGGCACCCCCCGAGGCACTCAACGTGGTCTTTGTCACCGACGCCGGAGGCAGCGTGGTGGGTTCGGCATCAGCCGTCAACCTCATCCAAGCCGAGCCGGCCCAGCCCCTTTCCTCGCTCGTGCGTCCAAACGTGGCGCATCTCCACGCCGACTGGGACCTGGGAGCCACCGTACGTAAGATGTCGGACTACAACCTCACGGTGGCGCCGGTCATGGACCATGATCACCATACGGTGCTCGGAGTCGTCACGGTGGACGACGTGATCTCCTCGCTCCTGCCGAGTGGGTGGCGTCGGGACTTCGGGATCACTGCGGCGGAGGATTGAGCGATGCGACACATGCGAAGACCCCAGATGTTCGCTCGACGACAACGTCATCCGTCGCGCCGCTCCGCTGGGAAACCCCCCAGCGCCTAGCCGCTTCCCAGCGCCGCAGGTGATCGACCAGCGCCCGTAGGGCCGCTCGATCGTTCGCTTCGTGGTGCAAGGCATCCCCTGGGGTGCCTCCGGGAAGCGGCGAACAGCCAGGGCCGGGCACACCCTCACACGGGGTTCGAGCAAGCACCGCGACCGCCGGCAGCACGCCCGCCGACGGCGCACCCTCCAGCGACTAATCGGGCAGATGCCGTAGGCGATCAGCACCCCGGTGACCCGGCCTGCGCAGGGCCTGCCCACCGACGAGCCCGATCTGGAGCCGTGGGCGTGCGCACGCGACCCGACGCCTCGGGTTCAAGCCTGAACCAGGGACCGAGAAACAGGGACCGAGAAGCAGAGATCGCGAAACAGAGATCGCGAAACAAGCACCGCGAAACAAGGACCGCGAAACAAGCACCGCGAAACAAGCACCGCGAAACAAGGATCGAGGAGGTGAACCATGGCCGACGACCGGCCGGAGACCGAACAAACGACCGCCGTCTTGGACGAAGCCCACGTCGGCGATATCCAGGGCGCGTTTGGCACCATCCGCCAGCATGACGTGGGGGCCCGACGCACCTGGGTGGCACGCCTGCTGACCCTGTTGGCCATCATGGGTCCCGGATTGATCGTGATGGTCGGCGACAACGATGCCGGCGGCGTCTCGACGTACGCGCAGGCCGGGCAGAACTTCGGGCTCACCTTGCTGTGGACCTTGCCCCTGCTCATCCCCGTGCTCATCGTCAACCAGGAGATGGTGGTCCGCCTCGGGGCCGTGACCGGCGTCGGACATGCGAGGCTCATCAACGAGCGCTTCGGGAAGTTCTGGGGTGCGTTCTCCGTGGGCGACCTGTTCATCCTGAACTTCTTGACCATCGCCACCGAGTTCATCGGAGTCAGCCTCTCCCTGGGCTACTTCGGGATCAGCTCGTTCATCTCCGTCCCCATAGCCGCCGTGGCCCTGGTGGCGATGACTGCCACCGGGAGCTTCAGGCGCTGGGAACGGTTCATGTTCGTGTTCATCGTCGCGAACTTCTTGGTGATCCCTCTGGCCATCTTCAGCCACCCAAAGGCCGGGCCCTTCTTCCATGACCTCGTGGTCCCGGGCGTCAAGGGAGGCTTCAACTCCACCTCGGTGCTGCTGATCATCGCCATCGTAGGCACCACGGTCGCTCCCTGGCAGCTCTTCTTCCAGCAGTCGAACATCGTGGACAAGCGCATCACCCCGCGGTGGATCAACTACGAGCGGATGGACACCGTCGTAGGTTCGTTTGTCACGGTCTTCGCTGCAGCGCTCCTCGTCGGCGTCACGGCGGCGGCTTTCGGCGGGACCTCGCTCGCCGGCCACTTCACCAATGCCGGAGCCGTCGCCCATGGATTGACGCACTACGTGGGCCACGCCACCGGCGCCATCTTCGCCGTCGTCCTGCTGAACGCGTCCATCATCGGTGCCGCGTCGGTCACGCTGGCCACCTCGTACGCGTTCGGGGACGTGTTCGGCGCTCGTCATTCCTTGCACCGGAGCTGGAAGGACGCGAAGTTCTTCTACGGCGCCTTCACGGCCATGGTGGTGCTCGCTGCCGGTATCGTCCTCATCCCAGGCGCCCCCCTGGGGCTTATCACCACCGGCGTGCAAGCGTTGGCCGGGGTCCTCCTGCCGAGCGCCACGGTCTTCCTGCTCCTCCTCTGCAACGACAAGGAAGTGCTGGGACCGTGGGTCAATCGCCTGTGGTTGAACGCCGTCGCAGTGGTCATCGTCTCCATCCTGCTCATGATGTCGCTCGTCCTCATGGCCACGACCCTGTTCTCCCAGATCAACGTGAACGACCTCGCTCTCGCATTGGGAGGCGTGCTCCTGGTCGCCTACGCGGTCGCCGGAACGGTCGTGCTGCGCAACCGCGCACGTCGTCCCCCGGAGCCCCCGGTCGACCCCGAGGTGCGGGCGAACTGGCGGATGCCACCGCTCAGCCTGCTGCGCCGCCCCACGTGGTCCCGCAGCCGGCTGGCCAGCATGTACGTGCTCCGGGGCTACCTGGTGGTGGCCGTCCTGCTCCTCTTGGTCAAGGCAATCGAGCTGGGCGTGCACCACTAGCGGTGAGCAGCGGTCGGGACCGGTAGTGTGCGGCCCTGTATGGACCTGTCGTACCCGCCCGAAGCAGAGCAGTTCCGCGCCGAGATCCGCTCCTGGCTGCAGGAGAACCTCCCCGACGGCTGGGGATCGCCGGGTTTCACCATGTCCAAAGCCGAGCGCCGTGAGTTCAACCGGGCCTGGACCGAAAAGCTCCACCGAGGTGGCTGGATCTGTGCCAGCTGGCCCGAGGAGTACGGCGGCAAGGGCCTGACCCTGCTCCAGCAAGTCGTACTGAACGAAGAGTTCGCTCGTGCCCAAGCTCCCCTGCGAGCCGATTTCTTCGGTGACACCCTCGTCGGCCCGACGATCCTCCAGTGGGGTACCGAAGAACAGAAACGCCAGTTCATCCCCGGGATCCTCGACGGCACGATCTCATGGTGCCAAGGGTTCTCGGAGCCCGACGCAGGGAGTGACCTGGCCTCGCTCAGCACCCGGGCCGAACTGGACGGCGACGAATGGGTCGTCAACGGGCAGAAGGTGTGGACGACGCAGGCGCAGTTTGCCGATTACATCTTCCTCCTCGCCCGGACCAATCCCGACGCTCCGAGACATGCCGGCATCTCGTACCTCCTCGTGCCGATGAAGCAGGAGGGGATCGAAGTGCGCCCGATCGAGCAAGTCGACGGGTCGGGTGATTTCAACGAGGTCTTCTTCACGAACGCTCGCGCCCCGAAGGACAATGTCATCGGAGGGATCGACAACGGGTGGAAGGTGGCGATGACCACGCTGGGGTTCGAACGCGGTACGTCGGCCACCACCGGTCACCGCCGCTTCGCCCGCGAGCTCGATGCCATCGTGAAAGAAGCGAGGGCTCGAGGCCGGAACCGTGACCCGCTCGTCCGGCAGCGCCTGGCTCGTGCGTGGTCGGCGATCAAGATCATGGAGATCAACGGCTATCGCTCCCTCACCGACACGCTCAACGGCACCCACCATGCCGTAGCCCTCGGTGCCTGCAACAAGATGTTCTGGTCCGAGACCCACCAGCAGACGATGGAGCTGGCGATGGACATCCTCGGCATGGACGGTCAGATCCTTCGGGGTGATCCCGACGGTGTCGAGGTCCTGCCGGGAGCACGCCGAGGCCGATCCGACTATCCGGTGGACGACATCCAGGCATCGTTCTTCTTCTCTCGTTCGGAGACCATCTGGGGCGGCACGGCCCAGATCCAGAGGAACATCGTGGGCGAACGAGTGCTCGGCCTGCCTCGGGAGCCTCGCCCCGCATAGAGCTGGTTGGGCCACGCGGGCCACGCGGGCCACGGGCTGCAGGGGCTGCAGGGGCTGCGCGGACTGCGCGGACTACGCCCGACGGCCCCAGTGCTCAGCCGTCGCCGATCGCGACCGGTGGGGTGCCCGAGGCCGGCGGACCTGAGGGACCGCCAGGGACGGCATTCCCAACTCCCGTAGGAAGTGGGCCTGCGGACCGCCGCCGAAACGCTCGCACCGCCAAAGGCGCGGATGCCGCCAGGGTGGCCACGCCTCCGATCGCCAGGGCAAGGCGAGGACTGCTCGCATCGCTGATCCAGCCGACGAGGGGTGCGCCGATGGGCGTGCTCCCGAGAAACGCAATTGCGTAGAGGGCCATCACCCGGCCGCGCATCGACGGATCAGACCGGAGCTGGAGCGTGGAGTTTGCGGTGGCGATGAACGAGATGCTGAAAAAGCCCATGAAGACGAGGGCCACGACTGCGACTGCTTGCGTCGGCGCGGTGGCAACCGCGAGGATCATGATCCCAAAGGCGAGACCGATGCCGCTCAAGAGCGCGGCCGAGGGTCGGCTGCGATGGGCGACCACCAGGCCGCCGACCACGGCGCCCGCTCCCATCGCCACCGTCAGCATGCTGTAGGTCCCGGCACCGCCGTGAAAGGTGAATTTCGCGAGCAGCGGGAGCGTCGTCGTGAAGTTGAACGCGAATATCCCGACGACCGCCATGACCAGGAGCGGGTCCCGTAGGGACGGCGTCGACCAGACGTAGCGCAGGCCCTCGCGCACCTGGCCCTTCGCCCGCTCCACCGTAGGGATCCGGTAGAGCTCGGAGGGGCGCATGAGGTACAGGGCCACGATGACGGCCAGGTACGTCGCGGCGTTCACCAGGAAGCATGCAGCGAAGCCGGTTGCGTAGATGAGCACGCCGCCGACGGCTGGGCCGATGACCCGGGCCGAGTTCATGAGGACGCTGTTCAAGCTGATGGCGTTCGGCATCAGCTCACGGCCCACCATCTCGGAGACGAACGTCTGCCGGGCCGGATTGTCGAACAGGTTGACGACACCGAGCAAGGTGGACAGCACGTAGAGATCGATGAGGTTCACTGCGCCGAAGACGGTGAGCATGCCCAGCGCCAACGCGAGCACGCCTGCCGACGACTGGGTGATGAACAGCAGCTTGCGCTTGTCGAAACGATCTGCGACCAGCCCACCCCAGCTCCCGAAGAGGAGCATCGGGAGGAACTGCAGGGCGGTCACGACGCCGACGTCGACGCCGGTCCCACCCACCTGGCGCGACAGCACGAGGAGACTGAGAGCGACGGTCTGCATCCAGGTCCCTGACACCGAGATTGCCTGCCCGGTGAAGTACAGACGGAAGTTGCGCACTTTCACCGCCTGGAAGGTCCGGTGCAGCGCGCCTCGCATCGGGCTCATCGCCCGCCGGTCAATCGCCCGCCGGTCAATCGCCCGACCGGCGCGAAGGCCTCGTCTTCCTCCTGACGCTCCCCCGCCACCGACGCCGCCGAGCGGCAAACGAGGGTGTCGGGACCGACCCTGGACATGAGCGTCACGCTAGATGGCTTTTTCGTACTGAGGTTCCTGCCAACCGTTCCCCGTCCCGGGAGCCATGGCGATCAATACCGCGGCCGGTACCCTCCCTGACCAAGCGACGCACTCTCGAGCGGGTCCATCGACTCGTCCAATCCCCCGATGACCTCGCGTACCCACGGGAGGCGCTGGGTCAAGATCCGCTCCACGCCGTCTTGGAGGGTGGCCGAGCTGATCGCGCACGAGCTGCACGCCCCTTGCAGCTGGACCTCGACGACACCGGCCTCCACATCGGCGCTCACCAGCACCAGGTCCCCCCCATCAGCCTGGACCGAAGGCCTCATCAGCTCGACAAGGGCTCGAAGCTGCCCGAGGCGCTCGGCACGCTCCTCGTCGTCCAGCGCCGGGCTCTCCGGCGTGCGCTCCGGCGTGCTCTCTGCCGGAACCTCGTCCCTGCTCCCGTCCATCGTGCTCCTCGCAGTCACCGTTGTGGCCGCCCGGCAGATGCCGCGCGTCCTTCCCCCATTCTGCCGTGCGCTGCGACGGCGCGTGCCGCCCGGAGGAGCCAAACAGAGGAATGCGACCTTGCAGCCGCGGTCGACCTGCCCAGGATCTACATTTGGCCTCGTGCCCAAGCTCGCCGGAGTGGCCCACGTCAGCCTCTCGGTCCGCAATCTCGACGTCAGCGACCTCTGGTACCGCGAGATCTTCGGTTTCGAACGGATCCACGACGAGCGTCGGGCCCATTTCGACTCGGTCATCCTTTTCGAGCCGAGCTCCGGCCTGCTCCTGAGCCTTCGGCGCCACCACGGGGCTGCCACCGCCAGGTTCGACGAGACTCGGACCGGGTTGGACCACGTGTCGTTCGGGGTAGCCGACCGGGCTGAGCTCGAGGTGTGGGAACGCCATCTGTCCGACCACCACGTGGAGCACTCTCCGATCGCCGACACTCCGTTCGGAGCCGTGCTCGTCCTCAGAGATCCCGACCACATCCAGCTCGAGCTGTCGTGGCGGAGCCAGGTTCCCTCGGTACCGATCGCAGGCCCGCCGGATGGTGACGCGGCCGTCGGCGACTGACCGGAGCGTTCAGGCGACCTCGGCCTCTACCGGGTTCTCCAAGTCGCCGACCCCTTCGACCGCGATCCTCACCGTGTCCCCCGGACGGAGCCAGCGGGGCGGGCTGCTTCCCGCCCCCACTCCTGACGGAGTGCCGGTGGCCAGGATGTCCCCGGGCTCAAGCGTGAACGCGGTGGTGAGGCACTCGATCATCTCTGGGATGGTGAAGATCAGATCGGCGGTGGAGGAGTCCTGCCGAAGCTCTGTATTGACCCAGGTCCGCACGCCGAGCGCGGACGGATCTCCGATCTCGTCGACGCTGACCACGAATGGACCCGTCGGTCCGTGGGTGTCGAAGGATTTCCCGAGCGTGAACGTGGGCGAGAGAGCCTGGAAGTCGCGCACGCTCACGTCGTTCACGACGGTAAACCCGGCGACGACTTCCGACCACCGTGACGCCGGTACCCCCTTGGCCCGGCGACCGATCACCACGCCGAGCTCACCTTCGTAGTCCACCTGCTCCGAGACCGTCGGCACCACGATCGGATGGCCGGGTCCGACCACGCACGTGCGCTGCTTGTTGAACCAGTACTGGTGGGCCGGGGGCTCGCGTCCCATCTCGGCAACGTGGGCTCGGTAGTTCATGCCGATCGCGAGGAACTTGGGCGGCACGGGAACCGGAGCCAGGAGACGCACTTCGCCGAGAGCAAAGCGCCGGGCACTCGAACGTGGTGCCGCTCGCGCTGCCTCCAGGGCATTGGGACCAGCTTGGAGAAGCGCTGCCATGTCCCCGGGTAGCCCGACGCTGGGGTCGGTGAGATCCACCAGCGTCGCACCTTCTGTGGTCACGACCCCGGTCCGAGGTGCGGGATCGGCGACGCCGTCACCTGGAGGGGTCGCGAAACCCGGCGGGGGGATGAAACTGGCCAAGCGCATACCCGTGAATCTACCGGTGCGCGGCGCCATGGTCCCGGCCGGCCTGGGAGGCGTCAGAGGTCGCGCGTGAGCTGCTCTGCGGCGCAAGCGACACGGCGGCCCCAGCCCTCGGCAGCCACCGACCAGCGATCCTGGTGGTCGACCAGCGAGGCAGCTTCATCCCAGAGGTCCTCTTCGATGGGATCGAGCGCTTGGCGGAGCTCGTAGATCCGCTCGGGATCCATCTCGACGAGATGACGAAGTTTCTCGAAACGATGCCAGAGCGTCTCGTCATGGAGCTGAGCGGTGACTCCGGCACCGCCATCGATGCCCGAGAGAAGCACGGGGACGTACACGCTCACGCATGGGCTCCCGGGCGCCACCCAAGCCTGCAGGGGGCGATCCGGTTCGGCTGGGAGCAGAGCGACCATCGACGAAGTGGTCGCCATGTACCCGCGCACGTGCATGCAGGTCGAGATCCCGGTGAAGTCGGCCCGCAGTTCGGCCGGCGGAGGATCCGGAGGGCCGCCGGATCCCGGCTCGCCCCATGGGCCATGCCCATGGTCTCGCAGATGCGCCGCGACTGCACCGGGGGTGAGGTGAGGGAATGGGTGGTCGTCCAGGAACGTCGTCGCAGCTTCCAGACGGATGTCGGCATCTCCGGTGAGCTGCTCGGGAAGACGGAAGAGATCGAAGTCGTCACCAGGCGCCAAGTCAGCCGACGCCCGCGTCCAATCCGATCGGAGGGAGATCCGGTTGCTGATCGCTGCCGACCGATGGACGGGCTTGGCCGCCCAGGAACGCCCAGCCGTCTCGAGCACCCAGGCTGCTCGCGGATCGGCGAGAAGGAAGGACGAAAAATACGCTTCGTGGTGGGCGGCGTCGCCGATCCCTCCCTGCCCGAGCTCGCTCAGAAGACCGGTGACGATCTCCAACGCTTCGTCGGCCGAAGAAGAACGCTCCAATGCCAGACGGACCAGGTCCATCCCGATGAGCCCATTTGGCTGAGTCGCTGGATCGAGGGAGGTGTAGATCTTCTCGTTCCCGACGGCAACCCGATGCTCGTTGATACCGTGCTCGGCACCCCACAGCCACGTAGGACGGGCGAGCAGGCTCGCGGCCGCACCCTGGTCGGGGATCCGCACGTACTGCGTGCGCAGCTCGCCGCCGGCCGGCCGACGGCCGTGGAACGCGACGAGCTGGACCTCTTCAGGCGGCCGATCGGAATTCTTCGCAAAGATGGTCCCTTGCGGGCCGAGAGCGCACAGCGTGTCACACATACCTCCACTGTACGGACCGCAAAAGGAGGGCCGGCCACCTTCGCCATTACCTCATCGGTGCAGCACCGTCCATGGGCTTGTTCAGCGGTTCGACGTTACCGGGAGACCGGCAGCGGCGATCGGGCCCACCCAGGGGCAAACGCGCCGACCTGGCACTCCGCGTGGGTTACGCCGGGGCATCCACCTCGGTAGGGTGGGGGTATGCAGCCCAGGGAAGTCCTGTCGGTCGACGAGATCGACTTGAGCGATCTGGAATTCTGGATCCGCCCGTGGGACGAGCGGGAAGGGGCGTTCGCGACCCTGCGAAGAGAGCGTCCGCTGGCATTTTTTGAGGAGCCCGACATACGCGACGCGTCCCCGTTCGCCCCCCCACCCGGACCCGGCTATCGAGCAGTGACCCGCTATGCCGACGTGGCCGAGATCAGCCGGCACCCCGAGATCTACCGGTCGGGCACAGGCGCGGTCAGCATTCTCGACATGCCACCCGAGATGGTCGAGTACTTCAGCGGGATGATCAGCACCGACTCCCCGCGCCACGCTCGCCTCCGCCGCATCGTGTCGGCGGCGTTCAATCCACGCATGGTCAAGAGCATCGAAGATCACATCCAAGACGTCGCCGTGGAAGTGGTCGACCGGATGCAGAGCATGGGGACATGTGACTTCGTGACCGAGGTGGCAGCTCGCCTGCCGTTACGCGTCATCTGCGAGATGATGGGAATCGCCGAGGCCGATTACGACACGGTGTTCCGCTGTTCCAACGTGATCCTGAGCAATGCCGATCCCGAGTACGTACCTGAGGACGTCGACCCGGTCGGCGCGTTTCTCGCTGTCGGACAGGAGCTCACCACGCTCATGGAGGACTTGGCGACCTATCGGCTCGAGCACCCTACCGACGACATCACTACGGCACTCATCACGACCAATATCGACGGTGAGGCGCTCACCCATGCCGAGCTGGCGTCCTTTTTCATCCTGCTGGTCGTGGCCGGGAATGAGACCACTCGCAACGCCATCACCCACGGGCTGTGGGCGCTCGCGGAGCATCCCGCGCAGCGAGCTGTGTGGATGGAGAACGTGTCCACGGTCACGCCGACCGCAGTTGACGAGATCGTTCGCTGGGCCTCCCCGGTCATCTGGATGCGCCGCACGGTGGCCGAGGACACGAGTCTTGCCGGACAAGAGCTGCACCCCGGCGACAAGATGATCCTCTTCTACAACTCGGCCAACCGGGACGAGACGGTCTTCGACGACCCGTTCGAATTCGACGTACGGCGCAACCCGAACCCACACGTCGGGTTCGGAGCCCCGGGTCCCCACTTCTGTCTCGGTGCCCACCTCGCACGGCGGGAAATATCGGTGATGTTCAAGGAGCTATTTGCTCGCTTGCCCGGGATCGAAGTGATCGGAGAGCCAGACCGCCTCCGCTCGAATTTCATCAACGGCATCAAGCACCTGCCGTGCCGGATCGACTCTGGCCGAACCTGAGCGAACGGCTGGCCCGTCGAGGACACGCGCCTGCCGGGCAGATCAGCTCCCAGAGTACTCCTTGAAGGCAGCGAGGGCCCGCGGCCCCCACACCGTCCCAGGTCCGCCGTTCATCATCACGACGACTCCCATCGTCTCGGCGATCTCGGCCTCGGTTGCACCGCGACGGGCCGCCCCTCGAGCGTGGGAGACGATGCACCCGTCGCACTCCCGGGTGACGGCGACGGCCAAGGCAATCAGCTCTTTCACCTTGGCCGAAAGCTGGCCATCCGCCATGGCCGCATGGTGCAGCGCCGCGTAGGCCTTCACGACGTCAGGCGCCAGCTCTCCCAGCTCGCGGTACGGCCCCGCCAGCTCTTGCGCGACCTGGTGGTACGGACCCGATCCATGCTCGACGGGCACTCGCCGCTCCCTTCCGGGCGCCGACCGGCACCCCACGACGACGAGGTTAGCGCTCGGCCACCGAGGCGTTGCGGACGCTCGAGGTCATGATGCGACGTAGATTCTGACGATCAGGTGGGCAATCCGACCGATAGGAGGCAGACAAGTGACGATCTCGCGACGGGAGCTTTTGACCGGAGGGCTGGGGCTCGCAGGCGCCGGGCTGCTCAGCGCTGCCTGTGGAAGCTCCTCGGGAGGTTCTGCGACGTCGGCCACCGCGATCAAGCCGGCGGGCAGCGATCTCGGCGCGGTGGAACATGTGGTGTTCCTGATGCAGGAGAACCGATCGTTCGACCATTACTTCGGCACGTTCCCAGGCGTCCGAGGCTTCGACGACAGATCCGACGACGCACTCTCGCGTTTCACCCAAGCATGGCCCGGTGGCCAGGACGGAGCCACCACCCTCCTGCCCTTCAACTTGGCATCGGCAACGGCACAGATCTGCTCGGGGAATTCCAGCATCCCGACGCACAACTGGGCTCCCCAGCACGAGAGCTGGGACGGGGGGACGAACTCACGCTTCGTGGCGGTCCACGTCGAGCCGGAGAACGACGGACCGGCCGAAGGCCCGATGGTCATGGGTTACTTCACCCGTCAGCAGCTCGCCTACTACTACGCACTTGCGGGAGCGTTCACCATCTGCGATGCCTACCACTGCTCGGTCCTCGGGCCGACGGTGCCCAATCGCTTGTACGCGTGGTCCGCGTTCCTCGACCCCGATGGCACGCATGGTGGTCCGGTCCTCGAGACCCCCGGTATCTCCGACGCTGGGCACGCGGTCGGCTCGGTGAGCTGGGACACCATGCCCGAGGTGCTCTCAGACCACGGCGTGTCGTGGAAGGTCTACCAGCCCCCGGGCACGTCGGTGGGCCCAGCCGAGGACATCGCGCTGGCGGTCGGTTTCAACGCGCTCCTCTACTTCAGCCAGTACGTCTCGCACCCGAGCTCCGAGCTGTACCAGCGGGCGTTCCTGCCAAGCTGGCCGACGGACCTGGCCTCCGACGTGAAGTCCGGCACCCTGCCGGCGGTCTCGTGGATCCTCCCGCCCATCGCCTACTCGGAGCACCCCAACGGCTCGCCGGTGGCAGGTGAGTGGTTCACCAGCCAGGTGCTCGGCACGCTGACGTCCAACCCCGATCTCTGGGCGAAAACCGTCGTGTTCCTCACCTACGACGAGAACGGGGGCTTCTTCGACCACGTCGTCCCCCCGACGCCTCCGGCGGGGACGCCCGGAGAAGAAGTGAGCTCGGCGAATGCGCTGGCGCAGGGTGGCGGCGTGGCCGGACCGATCGGCCTCGGTTTCCGAGTTCCGATGACGGTGATCTCACCGTGGAGCCGGGGCGGGTGGGTGAGCTCGGAGACTTTCGACCACACGTCGATGCTGCGTTTCCTCGAGGCCCGTTTCGGGACCCCGGTTCCCAACCTCACCTCGTGGCGTCGCAAGGCAGTCGGGGACCTGACCTCCACCCTCGGGTTCGGGTCGGACAGCCAGCAATTTCCCCACCTGCCCGCGACGTCGATCTCCAATCTCGGGACCGGGTGCCCCACGCCGACAAACCTCGGCCCTTTCCTGAGCCCCCCCGAACCGATCCACGTCCCGGTGCACCAGGAGATGCCCACCCAGGAGCCGGGAACCGCTCGCCGACGCTGACCTCGGATCGGGCAGCAACTGTTCCTGGCCCGCGCTTGGACAATCGGCCATCCGGGCACGCGCTCATCCGGGCGGATAGGTAAAGAGCATCATCTGGGTGGCGTACGCCACCAACGTCCCGTCCTCGCCCCACAAGGTCGTCTCGGCCGAAGCCCAGCCGTCGCCGGCCCACCGGGCCCGGTCGTGGGCCAGCAGCCAGGTCGTGCGGGCCGGAACGAAGAAGTGCACGGTGAGGTCGGCGCTCGGCGCAAACCACCGATCGCCTTGCCGTCCGGTGCGCTCGTCGACGGACCCGGGCATCCGGTCGGCGAGGGTCAGCACACCGAGGGGGTCGAGCGCCCCTGTCGCCGTGAGTGGCGGGTCGTCGAAGCGCAGCCAGGTGGCAATGTCGGAGCGTTCGGGCTCGAAGGCCTCCCACGGTGCATGCCCCAGCGCCGGGCGGCCTTCGATCCGGTTCCAGAACGGCCAGCGCTCGGGCTCCGCGACGCCTTCGGGCGGACGGTCCCGGTAGGACGGGCAGTCGTCGGGACGCGGCACCGCGGGCGGGGCGATGTCGACGAACTCCGGTCCCCTGCGACGTGAGCCAAAGACCGCCATCACCGTGGTCCCCGAGGTCTCACCTCGGTTGCGGACGGTGGACACAACCTGGGTCGCCGATCGCCCGCGGCGCAAGACGTGGACGTCCACCTCCAGCTCCCCGGCCGCGACGGGTCCGGCGAACACCGCCGTGCAGGTGCGCAGGGTTTGAACCGCCTCGGCCGGGTCGGGAGGCCCCGGTGAGGCGCTGGTGACGGCGTCGGCCGCGGCGCGAAGGGCGAACGACACGACGATACCGCCCTGCGGCAGTGCGATCAGGTCCCAATCGTGACTCAGCTCGGCCCGGTACCTCCCGGGGCCGGCTGCTTCCACGACGATGTCCGTCTCGAACGTCCCTCCCATGTGGGGCACCGACGCTAGCTCCGTGCAGCCCGGTTGCTCTCGGACAAGCCGGGTCCGCCTCTCACGCGGCTTCTCCGACGCAGAGGCTCTCGACCCCTCGGTCGTGCTCGTCACCGGGAGACACCGCCCAATGGTGGGCATGCCGGCGACCCGGCGGACCCTTGGACAGGGTCAGGCTCTCCTCGGTATGGGTGGTGGTCGTTGTACGTGTCGACATCGGAACCTCTCAGACGCTTGCAGTGGGACGGATAGTGCGAGATTGGGAGAAAACAAAGAGACCGCCTCCTGGAGGAAGCGGTCTCTCGACGAACGCTGGAAATGTGGAATCCAGCTCAAGTCGTCGAGAGCAGCTCCCCTACGAGGGCCACGGGCATCGGAAGCCGCCCGGCACCGATGTTCGGCGGCACAGACGGGGCCATCCCCAAGATCACGCCGCCGCACCGACGTGCGCCGCCGCTCCGGGCAGACCGAGTAGGCCGGGCAAGCGGGATCAGGGCACCTCGCATGGAGCCATGGTACACGGGCGGTGCCAAGCGCCGCGCGCAGAGCCCCCGCGGTGGAACACGCTCCGCGGTCACTCCTCGTCCCCGCTCCCCGCCGAGCGCATCTTGTCGTCGATCATGGTCACCACGACGGGATCCAGCAACGTCGTCACGTCGCCCAGCTCTCGGTGCTCGGCCACGTCACGCAGGAGCCGGCGCATGATCTTGCCACTCCGGGTCTTGGGCAGCTCGGGGGTGAGGAGGATCTGGCGCGGCTTGGCGATCGGGCCGATGGTCTCGGCAACGGTGGCTCGCAACTCGGCAACCAAGGCGTCGCCCTGCTCCTCATCGGAGACCGAGGTCTTCACCGTCACGAAAGCGACGATGGCTTGGCCGGTGGTCTCGTCGGTGGCACCGACGACGGCTGCTTCGGCCACCGAGGGATGACCGACGATTGCATGCTCGACCTCGGTCGTGGAGATCCGGTGGCCAGAGACGTTCATGACGTCGTCGACCCGACCGAGGAGCCACAGATCGCCGTCTTCGTCCTTCTTCGCACCGTCACCGGCGAAATAGCTTCCGGGAAAGCGCGACCAGTAGGTCTCCTCGTAACGCTGGGGATCGCGCCAGATGCCGCGCAGCATACCGGGCCACGGCGCGGTCACCACCAGGTACCCCCCCTCGCCATTGCCGACCGGAACGCCCGCACTGTCGACGACTTCGGCGCTTATCCCGGGAAACGGGGACATGGCCGCACCCGGTTTGGTGACGGTGACGCCCGGGAGCGGGGTGATGAGCACGCCACCGGTCTCGGTCTGCCACCAGGTGTCGACGATGGGGCAACGGTCCTGACCCACGAAGTGGCGGTACCACATCCACGCTTCGGGATTGATCGGCTCACCCACCGATCCGAGGATCCGCAAGCTGGTCAGATCGTGGGCTGCGATGTGCTCTTCCCCCCACTTCATGAGCGTGCGAATGGTCGTCGGGGCGGTGTACAAAACGGTGACACCGTATTGCTCGACGATCCGCCACCATCGGTCTCGTCCGCCGGCGTCAGGCGTCCCCTCGTACATGACCGAAGTGACCCCGTTCGCCAGCGGGCCGTAGACGATGTAGCTGTGCCCGGTGACCCAGCCGATGTCGGCCGCCGTCCAGAACACGTCGCTCTCGGGACGAGCATCAAAGATGAGCCTGTGGGTCGTCGCCACGTGGACCAGGTACCCGCCGGTCGTGTGGAGGATCCCCTTGGGCTTCGCCGTGGTCCCGCTCGTGTACATGATGTAGAGCGGCTGCTCGGCGTCGAACGAGAGCGCCTCGTGGGTGTCCGGCTGGCGCTCCACCAGCTCGTGCCACCAGTGGTCGCGGCCGTCCACCCAGTCCACCGGCTCACCGGTCCGCCGGACGACGACCACCGTGCGGACGTCGGGGCACCGGGCGAGCGCTTGGTCGACATGGGGCTTGAGCGCAGAAGGCGCCCCGCGCCGGTACCCCCCGTCGGCGGTGATGACCACCCGGGCGTCTGCATCGAGGATCCTGCTCGAGAGGGCCTCGGCCGAGAAGCCGCCGAACACCACCGAATGCGGTGCGCCGAGCCGCGCACAGGCGAGCATCGCGACCACCGCCTCGGGGATCATGGGCATGTAGATCGCGACCCGATCGCCCGCTGCCACCCCGATCTCGGTGAGCGCGTTGGCCGCTTGGCAGACCATCTTCTGGAGGTCGGCGTAGGTGATCGTGCGAGTCTCTCCCTCGGGCTCGCCCACCCAGTGGTAGGCCACCCGGTCACCGTGGCCGGCTTCGACGTGGCGGTCGACGCAGTTGTACGCGGCGTTGAGGCGGCCCCCGACGAACCACTTGGCATAGGGGAGATCCCACTCGAGCACCCGGTCCCAGTGGTGGTCCCAGGTGAGCTGCAGAGCCTGCTCGGCCCACCAGGCCAGAGGGTCGGCGGCCGCTTCGGCGTAGATCCCCGGCTGGGCCAGCGCGTCGGCGGCCAACGCCGGCGGCGGAGCGAAGCGACGGGTCTCGTGGAGCAGGGCGGCGAGGGTCTCGTTCTCCCCGCCGGAGGGATCGCTGGGTGGCTGCGCCGGTTGGTGGTCGGTCATGGTGCTCCTTTGACGATTTGTCGCTTCCCGTGCTCCTCCACCGTAGTGACAGCGAACTGCCCTTGGAGGGCGACGCGGGATTTGCCCCGTCGATTGGCGGCCCACGACGTCGTCGACCCGTCCCCCGGCGGAGAACGGCTGCCACTGCGACGGTTCGTCGCCGGGTGGTGCTGCTCACGTGCTCGGTACCGGCGCGTCTCGGTGTGGCCCTGGCCACTGGTCACCTCCGTCGTACACCTCCGGAAGTGGATCGGCTGGCGAACGCTCGTCGTGTGCCGCCGTCGTGCCCCGCCTCCCGATTGCAGAGGGCAGAGGGCAGAGGGCAGAGGGCAGAGGTGAGCCTGCGCCACTGCCGAGGTCCAGCGTTAGAGTCGCGAGTGTCGACAGCAGGGAGGGCATCGCATGATCGCGAACACCGGGTCCACGTCAGCGGATCATGAGCTCCTCGAAGAGGCGGGCACCTTGATGGCCGACGCCGTGTCTCTCCGACGGAAGCTGCACGCCCACCCGGAGCTGGGATTGGACCTCCCCGCCACCCTGCGCACCGTGCTCGAAGAGCTCGATGGCCTTGACCTCGAGATCTGGACCGGCGAGACCGTGAGCTCGGCCGTCGCCGTGTTCGAGGGAGACGAGCCCGGACCGACCACCCTGCTCAGAGCCGACATGGATGCCCTACCCATGACCGAGGACACCGGTCTGCCATTCTCCTCTGAAGTGCCCGGCGCCATGCACTCATGCGGCCACGACGCCCACACGGCGATGCTGGTGGCCGCGGCCCGCCTGCTCACCAACCACCGTGGAGAGCTGCGCGGTCGGGTCGCGTTCATGTTCCAACCCGGAGAGGAGGGGTTCGGTGGCGCCAAGGCAATGCTGGACGAGGGACTGCTCACCCGGCTCGGGGAGGTGGACCGGGCATTCGCCATCCACGTGACGCCGCTCCTTCCCTCGGGAATGGTGGCGGGCCGTTCTGGCGCGTTCATGGCATCGGTCGACACGTTGGAAGCCGTGATCAGTGGACGCGGTGGGCACGCATCGATGCCCCACGATGCCATCGACCCGATCCCCGTGGCCAGTGAGATCGTCCTGGCTCTCCAGGCAATGGTCACCCGGCGCATCTCTGTGTTCGATCCGGTGGTCATCACCGTCGGGAGCATCCGAGCCGGGACCACCAGCAACGTCATCCCCGAGACTGCGGTCATGGACATTACCGTCCGCTCGGTCTCGCCGGCAGCGAGAGAGCTGGCCCTCGACGGGCTGCGGCGGGTCGTGGAGCACGTCTCCGCGGCTCACCTGTGCAGCGCCGTTGTGCGGACATCACACATGGGCTACCCCGTCACCGTCAACGACACCGGGGCCGCCGAGCATGCGCTCTCCGTGGCCCGCCGAGTGGTCGGGGAGAGCCACGTGGTGACCATGCCGACGCCGGTCATGGCAGCAGAGGACTGGTCCTTTGTCCTCGAGAAGGTGCCGGGGTCCATGGTCCTGCTCGGCGCGGCTCCGCCGGGGTCGAAACACCCGGCACCCAATCATTCCAACCGGATGCTCATCGACGAACAGGCCATGGCCGCAGGCATTTCCCTGCACGCGGCGGTCGCTCTGAGCCCTTCAGGCACACCTGCATGAGCATGAGGGTGCCGCTCGCGCCTGAGCGCCTCGCACGCCTGAGCGCCTCGCACGCCTGAGCGCGGCGACGTTGGCTTGCGCCTTGGTTCCCCGCTCCTGGGGTCCCGAGCGGCACATGCTGACCAGTCTCTGGCGGGCATCGGACAGCCCAAGCGTTCCTCGAACCTAGGGCCGCTCAAGGCTCCAGCGCCACAACTGCCCCGGACCTGCCTGGCGTCGCTCCTACGCGCGCCGCACCGGCGTCGAGCGCTCCAACGCCCGGATCAAGGATCCCGCCACGATCGACATCGCAAAGGGCTGGTGCCGGCTGATGGGCCTCGTCGGGCCGACGCTCTTTTTCGCCGCGGCGCTCGCGGTCCGCAACCTCGAGATCGTCGACGCCTTCGAGGCACGACGCACCGACAACGAGCGCAGGATCGGCGCAGGCCTCCCGCCACGGACTCGACGGCGACGCCGACGCACGACGCTCGGTGACCTCGTGGGCGTCGGATCACCCGGCGACCGCCGTAGTCGGCCACGCCTGCATGCACTACGGCGAGCGGGGCTCGCGCACGCCCGGTCGACGGCCGTGACAACGCTGAGCGGATATGACGCGCCAGATAGGCGCGTCATATCCGTCTGCTGCAAGCAAACGTGAAAATGGGTGAGGTTAAAACGTGAAGACCTCTTCGGCGCCCCCGCCTGCCACAATGCGAACCTCCAGCCGTTGGTGGAGGGACCGGCGATCAGCATGGCCTGCTCGGTACCTTCGACATCAGGCGGATCCGGCGACCAGTCGATCTCGTTGAGATCAAGGGAGACGACAAGCGCGGCCCATGCAGCACGCTTGTTCCCGTCGGGGAGGGAGCGGTTCCACGCGAGCCTGCAGGTGAGTACCGCGGCCTTGTCGATGACGTCGGGGTGGAACGCTTGCCCGCCAAAGCTGGGCGAAGACGCGTGCAGCGCCGAATCAGCCAGATCGATCCTCGCCGCCTTCGAGAGCACCGCCGCCTCGATCCCGGTGACCTGCTCGGCCAGCCAGAGGTCCTCGGCCAGGCTGAGGTATCGCATTACTTGGCGAGTCGGTCGAGGAGCTCCTTGTCTCGCTCCAGCAGCTTGCGAGCGCGGGCCACGAAGTCCTTGTCCTCCCGGACACGCGCGACGTCAGCACTGAGCGAGTCGACGATCAACGCGTTCACGCTGGTACCGCGAGCGCGAGCAACCGCCTCCGCTTCGTCGGCCAGCTCATCGGGCAACCTGACGGTGGTTTGCTTTGGCATGACTTCGTGCTATCGCGATATCGCGACATCACCTGCCGCTCCTGCGGTGGGTTTGCGCGCTGGCAGAGGGAGCATCGTGCCGTTGCTGGTCCAGCGTTCGGCGCCCCCGGCCGGAGCCGGCACGGTCCTCCAACGGTTGGTACGGCTGACCCGGCGGCTGGAACTCGGCTGACGGTCGTCGCAGGCGACCGACGAAGCTCGCGGTTTGCGAATGTATGAGCCGTGCAATGCGCTACAGGGCGGGGCTTCAGCCGGTCAACGGTCGTAAACCTCCCGACGGTGGCCCAGTGCGACCACGACGACCAGCAGCACGTCGTCGACAACGGTGTAGATGATCCGGTAGTCCCCGACGCGAACGCGGAACCCCGGTCGACCCCGCAGCGCTCTGGCCGCCGGCGGTCGGGGGTCGGTGGCGAGAAGGGCGATGGCCCCCTGGATACGAGGGCGCACGTCAGTGTCCAGCTTGCGAAGCGCCCGCGCCGCCGCCGGGCGGACCTCGATGCGGTAGCGGCTCACGCCCAGCCGAGGTCGGCCTTGACCTGTTCCCAGGGAATGCTTGGACCCTCCTCGGCCATGGAGGCGTCGAAGGCCTCCACGTCCTCGGCATCCTCCAGTGCGTCTATCAGCTCCTCGTACCGCTCGGGACTGACCAGGACTGCCGCGGGTTGGCCATAGCGCTCGAGGACCACTGCCTCGGTGCGGGCGGTCTCCACCGCCTCGGCCAGTCGCTCCCGGGCCTCGCTGATCGCCATCGTCGCCATGCCGGAGATTATACAATATCTTCATAGTTTCGTACAACATCCACGAGTATGCCGGCGCCTCCGACCGATCCTCCGTCAGGGCCACGCCGCCCCGGACGGGTGAACACCCGGCCGGCGATGCAGCCACTCCGCATCCTCGTCGCCATGGACAAACGCCGATGGATCTGGTGAGCAGCCGACCCGAACCTCTTCCGGTTCACCGTCACCGAGCTGCGTGAACTTCACATCGCGCTGACGGCGGCGTTCGAAGAAACGGCGGTGCTGGTCCCGGCTGTTCGCGTCTGAGTTCGTGATAGGGATCGGCCTTCGGATCAAGCAGCATCCGCGGGTCTCCTCGACCAGTAGAGGAGTATCCAGCTATGACCGATCCAGCGAGTGCAAGCGAGGGGCCGGCGCCCCGTTTCCGGATTCGATCGGACCAGCTGTCCGGATTCGGTCGGAATGAGCGTCCGGATTCATCGGAATCAGCACTCAAGCCTCCAAGCCGGGTGAGACATTACGTCTGCCAGGCGGCAGCGTCACTTCCATCCAGACCGCGAGTTGTATGGCCACGCCCTCTGTGGTCGGGGTAGGCCTTGGCCACAAGTGGTCGTAGCAGTGGTGCGACCCCAACAGCGACCCCGCACGTCGTCCCTGGTCAAGCGCTCGATCGAATGATGGGACGCCATACTTGCCTCCCTTGCCGGGTTGCCCATGATCAGCAACTTGGCACTTTTAGGCAAGACATGCTGAACTGTCGGCACGCCTTGCTTGAGATAGTACAATTGCCGGTGACAGGCAAGGAGGCAAGGTGCCAGCAACCCAGAAGGGCGAACGTGAGATCCTCAACGCCGCCGTCGAAATCCTCAGCCGGCGCCTGCCCCCCAACTGGGTCGCTGAACAGGCTGCCCAGGGGGATTCCGACGTCGCCGACCTGGTCATCAAGACGCCCAGTAATCAGGGCCAGGCACTGTTCCTAGTCGAGGTCAAGACGGACGTCTCCCCCCGAGACGTCGAGGCGCTCATGAACGGCCCTTGGCGGAAGTCGTGGCGGCGACGGATGGGAAACCAACCGATCCTCCTCGTCGCCCCCTACATCGGCCCGAGAGCCCGCGAGCTCCTCATCGAGGAGAACATTAGCTACCTCGACCTCACCGGCAACGCTCGAATCAGCAGCGACTATCCCGGAATCTTCATCGAGGTCCGGGGCGCGACGCACGACCCGCGCTCCACCAAGCCGAGGGCAGCCATTCGGGGGGCGAAGGCGGGGGCGGTCGTGCGCGTCCTCGTCGATGCGGCACCGCCGTACACGGGTGCCGAGATCGCGAGGATTGCCAACGTCAACGAGGGATACCTCTCCCGAATCCTCGACACCCTGGCTGACGAGGGTCTCATCGACCGCGAACGGTCAGGACCGGTGACTCGAGTCGACTGGCCGGCGCTGCTGCGACGGCGATCCCAGGCGCTCGACCTG
>DAHWPS010000055.1:0-4410 GCA_027342785.1 Acidimicrobiaceae bacterium | reverse complement strand
TGCCTCGAAGACGAGCGCGAACCTGCCACGGTAGGCAACCTTCCACGCGGCGCTGTGCCGGAGGAAGATGGCGAGTGGCGTCGAAGGGGGCCACATCACCCAGCGGACGTTGTAGCGATCGAAGACCGCTTCTGGGTCCGTCGTCATGTCGCGCACGGCGAGGTAGGTCCGGAGCACGCCAGTCCCGAAGTAGAGGTCGGTCCTCCCGTCGACGAAGACGGGGACTCCCAGGGAGATCAGGTAGTCGTTCCAGGTGTACGTGGAGAAGACGCGACCTTGCCGGTGCTCGACGAAGGCGGCAGCCCGGACAGGGAGACCGGTGGCCGGTCGCCCGGCCGGCGGATGTGGTGTGCCAAGGAGGGCGACAGCCAGGAGCGCCGCCACAGGCCAGGTGAGCCACGTCGGGCGGATGTCGTGGTGCCGGAGGATGTCGAGACGCGCAGCGAGGCCCCACCAGGCGAGGCCCTCCAATGGGATGAACCGCACGGCGCGCAGGGTGGCGAGGAAGGTGGCGAGGAAGAACAGCAGGTCGAACAGCTCCAACGTGGAGTCCGTGAGCGCCAGCACCACCAGGAGGACGGCCACCGGGCCGATGGCGGTGAACAGGAACAGGAGGTTGTGGAAGTTGGGCGACTGCCACTCCTGGATCGAGCTGGCGAGTTGCGGAGCGAGCACGACGTGCATCTCGTAGCGGAGCAACCCCGGCCCGTGCGGGTTCACGAAGGTGCCGAGCAATGACGCCACCGAGACCGTGTCGATCCAGGGGAGCGGCAGCGGCCGAGTGATGCGTACGCGGCCCCAGCTCCGGCCCCCGAGCGCAGCGAGCGCGACTTCGAGCAGCAGCACGGCGAGACCGGCGAGGAAGCTCCCGTGGAGGTTCGCCCAGAGCAGGAAGAGTGGCGGCAGTGCGAGCAGCCAGCGCCGGTCCCGGCGCGCTCCGACGAGCACCAGGAGCTCAACCGCCTGGAAGAGGTATCCGAGGTCTTGTGGTCGTGGCGAGAGCCCGGTGAGCAGCGCCAGCGACCCGAACAGACAGAGCACCCCCGCCCAGAGCCACCCCGCGCCGAGCATCCGGGAGCGGGCGACGCTCACGAGGATGGTGGCGATGAGAGCCCCGGCGGAGACGACCCAGAACGTCACGCCTCCGATGGTCTTGACGAGCCAGGCGAGCAGCACCTCGTAGCCCCACTCATCGGCGACCCAGGGGTGACCGTAGATGGTGTAGGAGAAGACATCCCGGCGAATCACCTGGTGGTGGCTGAGCATCCAGCGCCCTGCCGCGAGGTCCCAGAACGCATCGTTGGACACGCCTTGCTGCATTGCAGCGTGCAGCACGAGCGCCGAGAGCACGACGACGAAGACCCAGACCGGGCTGGCGCGGAGGATCTTGCGCACGGCGCTGGTGGCGACCACTGATCAGCGGATCGCCGTCGGCGGATCGGCGAAGCGGGCACGGCAAAGGGCCTGTGCGATCGAGCGCACATCGGCGAGTCTGCGCATCCCCGCCGAAGGGGTGAGGCCAACTCGTCGCACTACCTCGGAGTCGGACAGGCCGCCGTCGACCAGAACGCTGCGCAGCCACTCCCGAGCGACCAGCTCGTGCTCGCGGGAGCGGGCCGCCGCCTGGCGGATGATCTCCCGGGCCAGGCCCGGCACCTCCGTGCGGTCGAACGGCGCTCCGTCCTCTCCGCCCGGGTCGTGGTGCGCAATGTGCCGGTATGGCGGCGGTGAGAGGCCAGTGGGGACGACCGCTAGGACCTGGCGGTCCGCCTCCGTCAGGAGCGCTCCCGACTTCGCCGGGTTGACCCGGCTCCGTGCCTGGGCGGCGTTGGACGCATCCTGGATCTCCTGCCATGTCGGCTCCCGCCCGAGAGACCAGGCCAGGGCAACACGCGTGCGATGTGCGAGTGCCTGGCGCCGCATCGCCCCGGACATCCCACCAACACCAGTGACCGCCCCTGACTGCGCCCAGGCGCGCACGGCCGCTGCCGAACGGACGAACAGGAGCCCATCCCAGCTCTCGGGCGGCGGATCCCCAGCCGCCAGTAGGAGCTCCCACGCGACCTCGGTCACGATGCTGACGAGGTCGTCTTCGTCGCGGGACCAGTTGAGGCCGCCATAGCGACAGCAGCGGTACGCGATCGCTCCGAAGCGCCTCCGCTCAGCCTGGAGGATGGCGCAAACGGCCGTTTCCGACACCGGATCTACCGGAAGCGGATGGTGGCACCCACCATCCCGGGTGGTGTGATGATCCGCGAACCGCCGACGACGAACTCCGTCGTGAAGCTGTAGCAGCCGGGGCGGGTGAGTGTCGTGGTCGGCCCGAGGCGGTAGGTCCCGCTGCCGGAGATGTACCGCGCATTGTTGGTCTCCGCTGCGATCCCTGCGTGCGACCAACGCGCCTGGGTGATGTCCCGACACGAGTTGCGGACCGGCTGCACCGGCCCGAGGAGCTCCTCGGCGATACCCGCCTCGGTCTGCCCCTTGAAGGGGGCGAGACCATTGGCGCCGGTGATGGTGACGACGTCTGTGACCCGGGCCCCGCTGCGGTACGCAGACGTGGTGACCGTCGGGTGAATCGCCACGACCGTGCCCACGATCGGGCCGGCCCCGATCCGCTGCCCACCCACCACGAGCGTCGGCGACCAGCCGTAGCAGCCGACGTGCGACACGGTCACGGTGCTCGTCAGGTAGGACCCACTGCCAGAGGGGAAGATCGGCTTCGTCGACGCTGCGGTCGGGGCGGATGCCCATGCGCTGGCTGGGATGGCAGCGCATGATCCCCGGACGGGTGCGACCGGGCCGATGAGGGCATCGTCGAGAACGCCGCTGGTCAAGAGGCCCGTGACCACGATGTCGTTACCCACCCCACCGGCGTCCGTCCGTTCGACTGCGACGACCTGCACCCCACGCTCCACGGAGATCGTGGGGTTCACCTCGGTGACGGTCCCGCCGGGCTGTCCAACGGGGCCGGAGACGTTCCCGCCACCTGTGCGCAGCGTGGCTGCGAAGGTGTAGCAGCCCGGCCTCCCGATAGCAGCCGACGCGGTGCGGCTCACCCCGCTCCCGGAGACCGACAGGTTCGGAAGAGGGGCCCGAGGTGCAAGGTGGTCCCACGTCTTCTGCGCGACGTCCGTGCAGGATCCGTCCACGGGTGACGCCGGGCCGACGAGGTCGGTGGCGACGACCCCCGGGCCGACGAGACCGGTCACGGCGACCACCGCAGACGCCCGCCCGCCCCGCACGAGCACGGACGGGGATGCCGTGGTGAGCAGCCGCGGGTCCATGGTGACGAACGCCGCCGAGCTCGTGAACGAGCGACCGGCGTCTGAGAAGGACGAGACGAAGGCGTAGCAGCCGGGTCTGGTGACAGTGACCGGGGCGCCGTGGATCACCCCGTCGCCGGTCGTTCGTTCGGTCAGGACGGCGGACGGCGCCCGCCTCCACGCTGCGTACGACACCTCGCTGCACGACTGGCCGGCCCGCACGGCGACCGGGCCTCGCAGGAAGCTCGTGAGTGCACCGGTCCCCGAGAACCCGGTAATCGTGATCGTGTCGGACACGGCGTGACCATCGAGGACAGCGTGGAGGGGGGCGCTCGTGGTGAGGGACCGGCCGGCCGCTGGGGAGAGGAGCATCCAGATGGATGCGGCCATGAGCACGGCGGCAAGGGTGACGCCGGTGGTCCGAGCGAGCGGTGTTCGCGTATGCATCAGGACTCCAATCCGTCTGGCCTGCCGGTCGGCGCCGGTGGGCGATCGTGTTGGCGAGCGACGACGGTCGCCTGATGGCGGGCGGCGTTCGCTCGCTCGAAACCTCGCAGGCGCTCCCCGGTGGCCGGGTCGATCTCCCAATCCTCCGGGGGCGGACTGGACCTCTTGGCGCTCCGGCCGGCCGGCGCCTGCTCGGCGTCGATGGACGGCGTGTGGCGTGCGATCTCGTCCGGCGTCGGGTGGGGTCGGTCGGTCGTCGGGGCGCCGATCTCGGCGAGCCAGGCGCCGTACTCGGCCGGCTCCGCCCAGTACCCCTTGTACACGCCGGAGCCGACACCCTCCAGCTCGTAGACGCCGACCCCACGGGAGGCCCCGGCGGGGTCGGCCGCGATGTTGGGCGGCACGGATGGCACCGCATCCGGCGCAGACAGGGCGAGCCGGCGGTTGTTGTCCGTCGGCTTGGCTCCCAGCAGGATCTTGGCCCCCAGGTTGGTCCGCAGCTCGGTCGGCACCCCCGACGTCGTCGACGCCACCTGCGAGGATGCGAGCAGCGAAACGCCGGCGAAGCGCAGCTCGCGGGCGATCTTGCCCATGGTGGAGAGGATGGTCGCCTTCAGGAGGTTGCGTTCCGCCACCTCGACGACGAGCGGGTGGTCCTTGGCAACGCCCTTCGGGCTCGGCTCGGGGGAGATGAGCG
>DAHWPS010000041.1:0-10809 GCA_027342785.1 Acidimicrobiaceae bacterium | reverse complement strand
CTCCAGCGTGCGCTTGGCCATCCCGCGGCTCGCCTTGTGCGGGTTGGGGTGGTCGTGGGTGACGAATCGGTAGCCGTAGAGGGCGACGCCGCCGGTGTGCCAGCCCTGGCGGGTCGAGGTCTCCTGGCCTTGGCGGGACTTCACCATCAGCTCGTGGTGGTAGCCCCGGGCGATGCCGATGTTGACGTGGCGAAGGACGATGGTGCCGAAGGACTCCTCCAAGGGCTCGTCGGCCGCGCAGAGGCGCACGCCCGCTTGGCGCAACTCGTCCTCCACCCGGAAGGCGACCGAGGAGTTGCGTGACAGGCGGGAGATGGACTCCACGATCACGCGGTCGAACCAGGCCGGCCGTCGGCCCGCGTCGGCGAGGAGGTCCTGGAGCCCGCCGTCGCGTGGGATCGGGATCTCGAAGCCGGCGAGCCCGCCCGAGCCACGGGCCGAGTAGGCGCGGGTGCCGGACTCGATGTCGTAGTAGTGGGCCACGATCCGCCCGCCAGCCTCTTCGACTTGCCGCTCGGCGTTGGCAAGCTGGCGGGGGAAGCTGAGCGTCGGGTCCTGCTCGTCCTCGGTCGAGACCCTCCCGTACCAGGCATAGCGAGGTGCTGGACCGGTGGGCGTGGTCATGGCGAGACCTCCACGCCCCCTTCTACCTCCACCTCGCCGACGGATGCGAGCAGGGCCGAAAGTGCCCGGCCCTGGGCCGCGGCCAGCGCCCGGCCGGCCTCGCCTTCCACGAGGCGGACCTCCAAGCGGACACGGAGGTCCCGGTCACCGGCGATCGGTCCCAGCGTGGTGTCCGCTCGACGGATGGCTCGCCGGCGCCGTCCGGTGAGCTCGGCCGTCACGCCCGGGCCTCCGCCGGCCGACCGGTCAGTTCCGCGAGCCGCCGGCGCGGTGCCTGCTCACCGGCCACGAGCCACACCGCGCCGGCCGGGCTCCCGGCACCGACGACTGCCGTCGCCACCGGGAGCGTGGTCTCAGTCAGGGCCCGGCGAAGAGTGGGCTCCCGGCCCGGCGTCGCCAGCCAGAAACAGACGGGTCGCGCCGTGCCCTCGGCCTCGGCGAGGTCGCGATAGCCGGCGAGCTTGCCGGCCACCCGGGAGAGCGGCTCGCTCCCGGTGTCGTGCTCCAAGAAGAACTCGACCCGGCGCCCGTCCTCCTCCCAGATCCCGTACGCGTCGGGGTGGACGAAGTCGCCCCACTCCGCCGCGCAGCGCCGCTCCGACCACCAGGCGCCGACGGCTGCGCCCGGGCGGTCGCGCGCTGCCTTGTGCAGCGCGCAGAAGAAGCTGTTCACCCCCAAGGTGTGGGAGGTGCGCTGCCCGGCGGCGAGGGCCACAACCCGGTCGCGGAGCACCGAGGGCCGTGGTGCCTCGATGCCGCGTTCGGCGGCGACGAGGGCAGCTCCCATCGGTCCGAGGCTGTAGCGCCAGGACTCCGTTCCCGTCGGTCGGAGCGGACGGAAGCGGTCGAGGACACCCAGGCGATAGAGCGCGACGAGGCGGTGCTGGGCCGTGACGAGGTGGTTGAAACAGAGGTCGACCACCTGTTCGGTCGTGAGCACCCGGTGCTCCCAGAGGACCCGGCAGAGGAATCGATCTCGGTTGGTCAGCCGGCCGAAGACGTCGAGCGGACCGGGCGCCCGCCGGAGAGATGAAGACGAAGTCACTGATTGCTCCAGGAGTCGGGGTCGCAGGACGCCGGGGTGGGAGACGCCGTATGCCGGTGGTCCTGCGCAGGTGATCCCGGCGTCTCAAAGACGCCGGGGGAGACGCCGGACGAGACGCCGGGCGAGACGCCACCAGACCCGCCGGCGTTGTCTTGACGCCGGTGCCGGCGACGGCGGACCAGCAACTCGTGACGGCGCTCGGCCCGGGAGCGGCCATGGGTGCGGGCATGCTCGCGGGCTTCGGCCTCCCGGCCGGCGATCGCCGGCGGCAGGGGTCGGGTGCGAAGCGTGAAGGCGTGCAGGTCGCGTCCAGCGACCACGAGCCGGCAGGCCACCTGGTAGGCGTCGAGGTGGGAGAGGTCGTAGGGCTTCACGTACGGCTCGGTGTGGCGGGCGAGCACCCGGGCGTCTTCGGGGGAGACGGAAAAGTACACCTTGTTGCGGGCGTTGGCAGAGGCCGCCTCGGCAAGGTCTCTCGGGAGCTGGGCGAGGTGCTGGTGGGCGAGCACCACCGAGAGGTGGTAGCCGCGCGCCTCGGCCAGGACGTCGTCGATGGCGGTCGGGAGGGCCAAGAAGTTGTGTGCCTCGTCGACGTACAAGGTGGCGTCGGAGCGGAGGGTCCCATCCGCCCGGGCCGTCGCCACCTGCCACACCCGGGCGACCAGGAGCGCGCCCACGAGCCGGGCCGTCTCTTCGCCCAGGGTCCCCTTGGGGAGCCGGGCGAGGAGGATCCCGCCGTCGAGAACCTCGGCCATGTCGAAGCTGGAGCTGGCCGAGCCGAAGAGCTCCCGGGCGAAGCGCCGGGAGAGCACCGCCCGCAGCTTGTTCATGATCGGCCCGATCACCTGGGCCTGGCCGGCAGGGGTGAGGGCGTCGTAGGCGTCCCAGAAGCCCCTGAGCCCCGAGCGCTCCGAGAGGGAGGCGACGAGCGGCGCCCGCCACGCGCGGTCGGTGAGGAGCACCGGGACGTCGGCCAGGGTGGTACCCGGCAGCCGGCGCAGGGTGGCGCAGGCCGAACGCAGGACGTCTTCAGTCCTCGGCCCCCACCAGGCAGAGAAGATCCGGGCGAAGACCGACACCACGTGGTCGACCGCGACCTCGGAGGGTTCTGCGTCCAAGACGTTCAACGACGCCGGCGCCTCGGCTTCCATCGGGTCGATGAGCACCAGGCGCTCCAGGGCACTTCTGGGCAGCCGGGCGAGCACGTCGGTGACGGTGTCGCCCTTGGGGTCGATCATGACCACGCCGCGACGATCGTCGATCTTCTGGCTGATGACCGGGACCGACGTCTGGTGTCGCCCTTGGGGTCGATCATGACCACGCCGCGACCCGCCCTCGCATCGGCGAGCGCCATGTTGGCGAGGAGGGTCGACTTCCCAGACCCCGTGGCGCCGACGACGTGGGAATGGAACCGGCCGTCTTCGACCGCCAGTGCCGCCGCACGCCGGGGACCAACCTCGGTGTCCCCGATCACCCGCAACCCGGCCGGATTCTCAGAGCCAGTCATCGTCGTCCTCCCCAGTCGCGCGGTGCCATGGTCCCGAGATGACGCCGGGCGGCGGGGCGACCGCCGCCCGGCGGCGTACGCGAGGCCCGGGACCATCTCGTCGTATGGCAGGTGGGCGAGGGCCGCGAGCTCGGAGAGACCGAGCACCTGGCCGCGCCCCATCACCCGTCGTTCGAGGTGCCGGCGACAGCCGGGGCGTCGACGGGGGACGAAGTGGTTCCGCCCGGCGTAGACCCCGAACGCGGCGGTGAACTCGTGCGCCCGGGCGCCCAGGCGCCGCCGTGCAGCGCGACCCGAGCCGTGCCCGGAGACGCCGAAGCGGACGGCGACCTCGAAGGCGGGGAGGTCGGTCGCCTTGTCGAGGGCGTGGCGCGCGTCCGCCGAGCGCATCGGATCGGGACGCATGGGCGCAGGTGGCGCCGTCCGCCATGCGGCCAAGAGCCGGGGAACGGGGGCGATGGGCCGACCGGTCGACAGCGACCGGGCAGCCCGGCTGATCACCGCGGCCCGCCGGTTGTTCGCCGGGCGCACGAGCACCTGGACCACGGCGTGCTCGCCAGCCGCATCCACGGAGAGGGCACCGAGAACGGCGCGCAGCGGGTCGACGCCGTGGTCGGTGCCAAGCGGTAGCCATGCCGGCGCGGCCAGGCGAAGGTCGCCGCAGGAGACGAGCGGTCCAGATAGGGACGGCCCCGACGCTCCCCGGATCTGGCACTGGGCACCGGGCCACGCGGAGGTGACGGCGCGGGCGACCGCGGGTGCCGCGACTCCCACCGGAGTCCACAGCCGCAGACGGATGCCGTCGTCTGACGCCTCGATCTCGAAGGCGACGTGTCGTGGCGGGTGCAACAGACGGCTCCGGCCGGCGAGCACCGGGTGGAGGTTGCGCCAGAAGAAGAGCGCGCTCTTGGGCTCGACGCCGGCGGGCAGGGACACCTCGACGAGCTGTCCGGCGGCCGGCGGCCGGAGACGTGCGACGGTTCGAAAGAGCGCCCAGGCGATGACGAGCACGACCAGGCCGGCGAGCAGCGCGACGGCGGCGGGCAGGACAGCTTCGCCGATGTGGGCGAGGTGGTGTCCGAGGTCTCGCCACCAGGCGTCGGGGTGGATAAGGAAGTGGGCGAGCGGCCCGTTGGGAACGCTCGGGGGCGGGGTGGTGGTAGGTGGCAAGCAGGATCCTCCTGGTGGCTATTGGGACGGGACGAGGTTCGGCCGGCAGCCGGTGAGCTCGATCTCAGCGGGGCGACGAAGGCCGACTGGGTACTTCGGACAGGGGTCCGTCGGCGCGACAAGGTCGCGGCTCGGACCCTTCGGTGCTGCGGGGTCGGACGGTGCATTGGCATGGGATGGCCCACGACCGGACAAGCGAGGCGGTATCGATGACTCGATCGCGCGGAGAAGTCAAGGCCTTCGGCCAAGAAATTCGAGAAATCTTTGCAGCGTCGGTTGCGCATGGGCCGACCGGCCACCGCAACGCGCTGGACCTCCGGCCACGGCTCGGCTCGCTGGACCTCCGGGTCGCCGACGGCGTCTGGTCCGACCGCACTCAATGACCTGACGGTGCGGCCGACGCTCGCCCCGCTTGGGTCGTAAATTCGTGACGTGCGCCGGGTCGAGGTCGCTCCAGAGGTCCGGGAGTCCGTTCCGGCCCGCGAGCTGGACGAGTTCTGCGCGTCGGTCGCAAAGACCACGAGGGCAGTCCGCTGCGTCGTCTGCCGGGAAGACATCCCGGCGGGTTCTTCGACACCCCTTGCCGTCCAGGTCTTCTTCGACCCGAGCACGAGAGGGTGTCCACCGTCGTGGCGTCCCACGCGCGCTGCGCGCCATCGGGGGTCCATCGGCGGCCCGGCCTGGCCCAGCGCATCGTCGAACGCCGGAGCGCGACCCCGGCGGAGCTCGACGTCACCTGGTGCCCGCTCGACCTGGCGTCAGGGCACGTCGGCGTGGCGTGGGAGGCATCCGAGCGCGCGGTGTCGTGGCAAGACGACCCCGCGATCGACGCCGTGACGGTGCCGGTCGCCGCCTACCTCGAGCACGGGTTCAGCCTGGTCACGCCCGGGCAGATCGAGGCGGGAACCTTGATGGAGCTGGTCATGCTGACGGAATGGGTAGCAAAGCTCGGCGGCGATGGCACCCTCGAGGTGCTCTCCCCCGACGGGAACGCAGCGCTGTCGGTGAGGGTCGACTCCGAGGTGCTCGGACTGTTGCGAGAGAGAATGGCGGAGAAGGGAGAGCTGATCGCGTTGGCGGGCTGCTACCTCCACCTCGACTCCGAGGACCGAGACGCCGGCCTCGTCTCTGCCGCCTCACAAGGGAGCCTCGTAGGTGCCCGCATCCCTGCTCGCGTGAACTGACCCAGATGAAGAAGGCCGTTCAGACTGTGGTCCACGAGGGTGGCTCTTCCTGACTCGGCACCGTCCGATGTGGGGGAAGTGATGTAGCCGGGCGCCAAACCAAGTCCAGGTCGAAAAGTGTGACCATCGTGACCATCGTTGTCGGCGCCGACATCGCCACGGTCGATCAACGCGACCCACAGCTCCTCGGCGTAGGCTGACGTACTTATGGCCCGCCAAGACTCGACCCAGGTCCTCGGGCTCGGACCGCTCGAGGCCAAGCTGATGCAGGTGCTGTGGCGACAGGGTCCATCCCTCGCAGCCGAGGTCGAACGGGTCGTGAACCACCGCCGCAAAGAGTCGCTCGCCTACACCACGGTCCTCAACGTCCTTCTGAACTTGGAGAAGAAGGGCCTGGTCTCGCACGAAGTGGAAGGGCGCGCCTATCGCTTCGCCCCGAAGCTGACCGAGGCCGAGTTCGCCGATCGTCGTGCGCGCACACGCAGCCGCGAGCTCCTCAAGTTCTTCGGCGACGCCGCCGTATCGGCCTTCGTCGCCGAGGTCCGTTTGGACCCAGAGCTCACCGCCCAGCTCCGCAAGCTGATCCATGAGGGGGACGACGATGAGGAGGAGACCCGGTCGTAGCTTCGCCCTGCTCGTGGGGATCGGTGCCGGGCTCGAGCTCGGCGGCGCGGGAGTGGCGTTCTTCGGCCTCGAGACCATGGCCCGGTGCTATTGGGCGTGGTTCCCGGGCGTTACCCGGCCACGGTTCCCCTTGGCGTGCACGAGACCGATCACCGGCACCGGGTTCCATCTCTTCGTCCCCGTCGCGATCCTCCTCGGCTTGCTGTGCGCGACGGTGATCCTCGCCGGGGTGCGGGGAGCAGCGCTGGCACACTCGATGCGGAAGGCGGACCTCATCCTCGGGCCCAGTGCGCCCGAGGTTCCCGACGAGCTTGCCGGCGCGGCGATGCGGGCCCGAGCAGAACGTGTCGAACTCCGCGACGACGACGAGCCGTACGCGCTCTGCATCGGCATGCTCCGCCCGCGCATCGTCGTGTCGACGGGGCTGCTCGGGCACCTTGGCCGCGAGGAGCTGGCCGCGGTGCTGGCCCACGAGGAGCTGCATCGCCGGCGTCGCGCACCGCTTCGCCAGCTGGTCGCGAGGGTCACGGCGCGTGCGCTGTTCTTCGTGCCGCTCTTGGATGACCTCCTCGAGGTCCACCTGGTCGAAGAGGAGATCCTGGCTGACCGGACGTCCTCTGCGATCGTCGGCCGCCGCCCGCTGGCGCTGGCACTCACCAAGCTGGCGAGCGCTCCCATCTTGCTGGCCGGCGCCTCGGGGTTCGGCCGGGTGCCGGCGCTGCCGTACCGGGTGAGGGCCTTGCAGGACGGGTCCATGCCGCTGCCGCAGGTCGGGCTTTCAAGGATGGTCGTGAGCGGGATCTCGCTGGGCTTGCTCGTCGTGCTCGTGGTCTGGATGCCGCTCTCCGGGCTCCACTGACGGCCTCCCCGCGGGCGTCGGGGAACAAGATTCGTTCCGCCCTGGGCTCTTGACTTCTACCACCTGTAGGAGCTACTCTCCTATGAGAAATAGAAGGGGGCCGAGGGATGGGCCGTTCACCGAGGGGGTCGAGGTGCCGAAGGTACCTCGTTGGTAGCGCACTGGCGTCAAGCGTTGCCGCCCTCGTGCTCGTCGCTTCGAGCCTCGTGTTGGCGCTCGCCTCCGCACCTGCTGCGAGCGCGGCACCGTCGATCTCTCCGCAGACCGCAAGCGGCTGCAACCAGAGCGTCTGCATCTATGTCGAGGGCTCGGGAACTCAGGTCACATACTGGTCGACGACAGCGGCGCTCCCGGCGTCCATGTGCACCGTCGCCAAGTACTGGGCGGTCGGAGTGCTGGTCTACGAGGGGAACACCAAGTGCGGATCCCCGGGCGCGCAGGTGTCTTCGTACTGGCCCAGCCCCGGGCACTTCGCTGCTGGCACGCAACTGTGTAACACCTGGACGGGGATCTCAGGGAGGCCGTGCGAGACGGTCGAGTGATCCGTCTTCAGACAGAGAGAGCGAGGAGGGATCCATGGCATGGTTGATTCATATTCGTCGGTGCCTCGCACTCGTCGCTATCGGGTTATTGGCGCCGGCATTGCTTGTGATTGCTTCCCCGAGCCTCGCGGCGGCACGAAGTCTGAACAGCGCCGATGTCAGCCGCACGTGGCAACTTGTGGCAGTCGGTCCGGGAGCGGCGACCTACAAAGAGGCCTTGCCTGGGGGTATCACGGCATATGTCGGCGTGGCTCAAGTCGGACAGTCGCTGCTCGGGCTACCCCCTGGTCTGGAGCCGGTCGCGCAGAGCGGTATGTCGTCGGTGAAGTACGAACCGAGTGCAGTTCCACTGAATGCCACAGGGTGGAACCAAGACGTCTATATCCACATCTACTCGGTAGGGACATCGGGACCAAAGATTCGGTATTGGTGGACCTCGACCGTTGCGATCTATGGATACCACTGCGCTGCGGCTACGTACTGGGCGGGAAAGTCCGGCGACAACAAGTACTACGCGACCGGGAGTGTGTGTCAAGGCACAAACACATATGCCCAATATTGGGCGTCCGCGCTCACATTTGGTTCTGGACGGACATTCAACGGCCAGGAGCTATGCAACACGTGGACGGATCCGCCATTTCCTGGACGACCCTGTGAGGGTGTGTCGTAATACTACTTCCCGTCGGTGAGAAAGAAGGATCAAATTGAGCGAAAGAATGCTCAGATGAAGCGTGTTATCGTAGCGCTAACTGCGCTCGTCATCGTCGGATTTCTCGTTGCGCCGGGGCTCGCCTCAGCTGAGGAAGCGCTCGCGTTTAGCCGCCCATCGGCACGCAGCATAACCTTGGACGCAGCGCAATCGCCACAGATATATTCGACAGCCTCCGTTAGTGTGGGTGTGACTGTTCACACATACTATGTTACCATTAGAATCACGTCAGTTGCCTGGGTCAAGTATACGGGACAGAAGGTGTACTTGGTTTATAAGGTCTACAAGCCCACAGGATCGCTAATTGGCGGAACGTCCTACACGCTGTCACCATGCAGCGACACAAGTTCATGCAATCGGACGGTTACACTGACTGGGGCGACACAGTACGGATTGTGCTGGGCAGCGGGAACATATACCGTCCATGCGTGGGGATACTCCGCGACTTCGAAGACAGGCACGGTTAGGCAACGGTCGAATGTCGCTGAGGCGGTATGGAACTACCCAACTGGCCGGTGCGAGATGGTCCCGAGCTGATTATGGAGGCGAGTGTCCCCAGCGCGCGACAACTTTGAGCTGATGTTGCTGGCGAGTACTCCGGCAGCTATTGAAACCAACGAGTAATATTCCGTGGCTGAGAGAGACCTGAGCGCGTCGGGTGCTGGTGCATCTTGGCAAGTCATCAGCGGAATCGGATGTAATTGGTGCGATAACCGACTTCTCGATAAGGGGCGACAACGGTTTCATGTACGACGTGGACACACTACGCACGGGGGCTGGGCTGAGGAAGAGGAAGCCGTTGTCCTCCGAAGCTATGCGTTCCTCGCCCAGAGAAACCCATGGAGGCTGACGGTCATTGTGGTCGATCCGACCAGTGACATGAAGGGTGTGCTCTGGGCGGACGATGAGTCACATTGGGTAGGGCTGGGTGGGGATCCCGTCCAGCCTCTCCTGCCTACGCCGGGAGAGACGCGAGGGGATCAAGGTGTGTCGACAATGATTCTCCCGCGTTGGTTAGATGAGTTGCAGTCAAAGCTGCATCTCGTCTGGGAGTCTGATGCACCAACGCGTATCGAGGCGAGATGGATAGAGGAGTCTATGCTCGCCCCACGCATCTCAACTATCGGGATGGATTATTATTTGTGCACGTATGATCGCTCGATTGATGTGGTAGCCGATTTTTCGGGCTACATAGACGGACGAGTGGCGCTCCGGTCGTCGCTACGTTCCGTGAGCACACTTGGCAACTATCCCGGAACCTGAGCTTTGACCCAGCCTCTTCACGCGGCCATTTCGGATCCGGTCAAACGCCGTTTCGATGAGCCGACTGCCGGGAGGGCGGTGATCTCCGATGCCGGACCTGGTCGGGCGTGACGTCGGCGGTCTAAAACGTCGAAGCTTGGACGCCACCGGAAGCCGATCGCCCCGACCCGAAACCCGGTTCAACCTGGCTACTTGCTGGTGATGAGCGGCTATTGCGCCAACCTGAGCTGCCGGCTCAACCGCACCACCCGTCGGAGGACTGGCCCGGCTCCTGCCGGGGGCGCCGACCAGTCCTCCGCACTTTCGGGTGCGGCGGACTGGGCAGTCTCGCTGCCGCGATCATAGAGGGTGACTGCGACATCGACGGTGCCCTCGGCCGGTTGGTAGACGACGTCGAGCTGTAGCGAGTCGAACAGCGCCCGCAGTTCGCCCTGGGGCGCCGCGTCGAGCATGCCGGCGAGGATCGGCAGGCGGTCGAGCAACGGGGCGACGTCGGCCAACGTGGGTGCCTCTGTCGCCGAGGCTCGGGCCAGTTCCACGAGGCGCTCCTGACGTTCGGCGATGGCGTCTTCCAGCTCGGCCACGCGCTGGCCGACGCGCCGACGGAGTGCGGCGGTGGCGTCGTCGGCTTCGAGGTTCACGAGCTGGCGGGTGAGGCGCCGTTCGAGGTCGGCGATCTCGGCTTCGATCTCGCTGGGCGCGAGCCGCGGCCGACGCGGCGGCTTCCGGCTCGGCCGCGGCTTCGAGGCAGGTGCGCCAGTAGTCGGTGCGTTCGGGTCCGAAGAGGGCGGTGGCGAGGAACGGGAACAGCGCGTCATTGAGGCGTTGCTCGTTCAGGTACACGTGCACCGGATGGTCGGCGGGGATGTCCTTCGACCGCTGGTGCGTGGGCTGGCACGAGTAGTAGGTGGTCCGAGGCGGGCGGTTGCCCCACATGCGCAGTCCGCAGATGCCACAGCGGAGCAGCCCGCGGTAGAGGTAGTTGGTCTTCGCGGTTGCTCGTGCGACCGTCGCGGGGACGCCCTGACGGGAGCGTTCGTTGGCCCGGGCGCGTGCATGGACCGCCTCGTGCTCCTCGCGGCTCACGATCGCCGGGTGGGCCGGCCCTTCGGACGAGATCCACGCCTCGGGTGGGTTGGTCCGGTTGTGGCCCTTCTTTCGTGCTCGGCGGTTCCAGACCTGGTAGCCGGTGTACTTGGGGTTGCGCAGCACCTCCCAGACGCTGGACCTGCTCCACGCCCCTCGTGCGGTCGCCGGGTCGACCGGGACCGGGGGCGGGTAG
>DAHWPS010000026.1:0-37833 GCA_027342785.1 Acidimicrobiaceae bacterium | reverse complement strand
TGCCGGAGGAGGGGACGTAAGACCTCTGCAATCCCAGGAGGCCGTCCCCGGTGAGGCCAGAACCGACCCTGGCAACAGGCGAGGAACCCCGAGAAGGGGTGCAGCGTGAGTGATCACTATCGCT
This sequence comes from Acidimicrobiaceae bacterium, assembly GCA_027342785.1. Lineage (GTDB taxonomy): Bacteria > Actinomycetota > Acidimicrobiia > Acidimicrobiales > RAAP-2 > JAJYWF01. The sequence continues at coordinate 37,709 of DAHWPS010000026.1, read as the reverse complement.
CACTCGGCTGCAACGGTGCAGAGGCAGGCGCGCCGTGAGCGCTGTCGGCCCGCACGACGGGACGGTTGCCGCCGCACCCGGCTCCGGGGGCACCGGCGCGGCGGACCCGCAGGGGCCGTCGGTCGAGATCTCCGGGATCCGAGCCGCCTACGGCCGCATCGAGGTGCTCCACGGAGTCGACCTCAGCGTGCCGGCCGGGAGCGTGTTCGCGCTCCTCGGGCCCAACGGCGCGGGCAAGAGCACCCTGCTCAAAGTGGCCAGCGGCCGCCTCCGCCCGACGGCGGGGACCGTGCACATCGACGGCGTGCCGCTCCGCCGGGAGACGCCCGAGGCACTGGCCCGCAGCGGGGTGTGCTCGATCCCCGAAGGCAGGGGCATCTTTCCCAACTTGAGCGTCCGCGACAACTTGCGGATGTGGACCTACTGCGGGGGGGTGACGCGCGCCGACGCCGAGGGGCGGGCCTACGAGCGGTTCCCCCGTCTGGGAGAGCGGCGGCGCCAGCTCGCCGGCACCCTCTCGGGGGGAGAGCAGCAGATGCTCGCCATCTCCCGGGCGCTGGTCGGCTCGCCCCGGCTCCTGTTCCTCGACGAGATCTCGATGGGGCTCGCGCCGCTGGTGGTGGCCGAGCTCTACGAGCTGGTCGGCCAGATCTCGTCGGACGGCGTCACGGTGGTGGTGGTCGAGCAGTTCGTCTCCGCCGTGCTCTCGGTGGCGTCGCACGCGGCGATCATGGTGCACGGCCGCGTCGTACGGGAGGGAGTTCCCGACCAGTTGGCCGACGCCGCGCTCGGCGCGTACCTGTCGAAGGACGGCTGAGCGGCCACCGTCCCGGACGAGCCGACCGGACCGGCTCGCCCCGGCTGCCTATGCTCGCAGCGTGCCGGTCATGTCGGCCGCCTACCTCGCCACCCTCGGCGCCACGGCCGTCGGGAGCGCGTTGCTCGTCTGGGCCGCCCGGGCGCTCCCGGCGCCGGGGGTCCGCTGGATCGAGCGCTTTCTTGCCGTGCTCCTCCTGGCGGTGAGCGTCGCGTGGATCGTGACGTCGACGACCCAAGGCGCGTGGTCGTGGGCCACGTCGCTCCCGCTGCCACTGTGCGACGTGGCCACGCTGGTCGCGGCGGCGGCGCTGTGGTGGCGCCGTCCGACCGCGGTCGAGCTCACGTACTTCTGGGGGCTGGCGGGCACGCTCCAAGCGCTCCTCACCCCCGACGTCCAGGTCGGGTTCCCGAGCATGGAATTCCTGGAGTACGTCCTGGCGCACGCCGGGATCGTGGCCGCCGCGCTCTTCTTGGTGGTCGGGGAGCGGATCGAGCCCCGTCAGTGGTCGGCGGCGAAGGTCTTCGCGATCACGTTGGCGTACACCGGGGTGGTCGGGGCCGCCGACGCCGCGACCGGCGGTGACTACATGTTCCTGCGCCATCCCCCCGCGGCCACCACGCTGCTCTCGGTCCTGGGTCCCTGGCCGTGGTACCTGGTCTCGGCCGCCGGTGTGGCCGTCGTCCTGCTGGCGGCGCTGGAGGCGCCGTTCTGGTGGCGCCGGCGCCGCTCGGCGTCGCGACCTGCAGGTCCGGTGGGCCCTGCGCCCGTCGCGTCGGCTTGACCGGGGCCTGCCGGGACCGCCGTTCGTCCACGGTGCGGCGAGCCGCCCTCCTCAGCCCGTCGGGCCTGTCGCATCGGCGAGCGTCACGGTGATCGACGCCAAAGCCGAGGGATCCGGCCCCAGGACCTCGGTCGTGAGCACCGCCACCCCCCCCGCCTCTCGCACGTCCGCCTCGGCTTGGAGCAGGGTGGCCAATCGCTCGGGGGTGTCGACGACATGCAGGCGTTCCACCCCCGCGCGCATCGAGCGCTTCGCCGCCGTCTTCTCCCGCCGGACGGCGCCGAGCACGTGTGCTGCCATGTCCAGCACGGGGGTCGCTGCCTCGGTGTCGTCTTCGGGGGCCGAGCCGCCTGCCTCGCGGGGGTCGCCGAGCTCGGCGTGCGTCGGCCACGGGGCCCGGTGGACCGAGCCGTCGTGCCACCAGCGCCATGCCTCCTCGGTGGCGAAGGGGAGGAAAGGGGCGAACAGCCGCAGCACGACCGACAGCGTGATGGCCAGGGTCGCCCGAGCCGAGGTGGTGGCCGGTCCCAGCCCATCTCCGGCACCGCCGGCACCGTACGCTCGCGTCTTGACCAGCTCGAGGTAGTCGTCGCAGAAGGACCAGAAGAACGTCTCGGCGACCTCGAGGGCCCGGGTGTAGTCGAACGCTTCGAACGACGCCGTGGCCTGTGCGACGACCGCCGAGAGCCTGACGAGCAGGTCTCGATCGAGTGGGGTTGTCACGGCTGTACGCCCGGGGACCGCTCCGTCGCCCAGCCGCCCGAGGACGAATTTCGACGCGTTCAGGATCTTGATGGCCAGGCGACGCCCGACTTTCATCTGGCCTTCGTCGACGGCGGTGTCGGTCCCGGGTCGCCCGCTCGCGGCCCAGTAGCGGACGGCATCGGCGCCGTGGCGTTCGAGCAGGGGCAGCGGCGTGACGACGTTGCCTTTGGACTTGGACATCTTCTTGCGATCGGGATCGAGGACCCACCCCGAGATGGCCGCGTGAGCCCATGGCAGGCAGCCCATCTCGAGCTCGCTGCGTACCACCGAGGAGAACAGCCAGGTGCGAATGATGTCGTGGGCCTGCGGGCGCAGGTCCATCGGGAAGACCCGCGCGAACAGGTCGGGGTCGTCCTCCCACCGGCCGGCGATGAGCGGGGTGAGCGACGAGGTCGCCCACGTGTCCATGACGTCGGGGTCACCGATGAAGCCACCGGGCATCCCTCGGTCGGCCTCGCGGTACCCGGGGGGCGCGTCGGTGGACGGGTCGACCGGCAGCCGGTCCTCCGGAGCGACGATGGGGTCGTCGTAACGAGGCGAGCCGCCGGCATCGAGCGGGTACCACACGGGGAACGGCACGCCGAAGTACCGCTGGCGGCTGATGTTCCAGTCGCTGCCAAGCCCCTCCACCCAGGAGCGGTAGCGGTGGGACATGTACGGCGGGTGCCACTCGAGCTCGTCGCCCCGGGCGAGGAGCTGCGGGCGCAGGTCGAGGGTCCTGATGAACCACTGGCGAGACGAGACGATCTCGAGAGGCCGTTCGCCTTTCTCGAAGAATTTCACCGGATGGGTGATCGGCCGGGGCTCGCCCACCATCGCGCCGCTGTCGGCCAAGAGCTCGACGATCCGGGCCTGGGCCTGACGGACCGTCCGGCCGGCGAGCTCGTCGTACACGCGCCCGGCGGCCTCCGGGTCGGCCGACTCCCAGCCAGGAGCTCCCCACGTGACGGGTTCGAGCCGGCCGTCGCGCCCGACGATCGTCCGGGTGGCCAGGCGCAGCTCGCGCCACCACGTGACGTCGGTCGTGTCGCCGAAGGTGCAGACCATCGCGATCCCCGTGCCTTTGTCGGGCTCGGCCAGCGGATGGGCGACGACCGGCACGCTCACCCCGAAGAGCGGGGTGAGCACGGAAGTGCCCACCAGGGACTGGTACCGGCGGTCGTCGGGATGGGCCACCAGGGCAACACAGGCGGGGAGCAGCTCCGGACGGGTCGTGTCGATCTCGACGCGACTCCCGTTCTCTGCGGCGAACGCCAGGCGGTGGTACGCGCCGGGCCGTTCCCGGTCCTCGAGCTCTGCCTGGGACACGGCGGTGCCGAAGTCGACGTCCCACAGGGTCGGTGCCTCGTGCTGGTACGCGTGACCGCAGCGCAGCAGGTGCAGGAAGCTGCGCTGCGAGGCACGCCGAGCGGTCTCGCCGATGGTTGCGTAGGTGAGGTCCCAGTCCACCGAGAGACCGAGCGTTCGCCACAGCGTCTCGAACACCTTCTCGTCGGCGACCGTGAGCTGTTCGCACAGCGCCACGAAGTTCGGGCGGGAGATCGCCACCGGCTTGTCGGGTGGCGGATCCTGCGGCGTGAAGTCGGGGTCGTGGGCGAGCGTCGGGTCGCATCGAACCCCGAAGTAGTTCTGGACCCGGCGCTCGGTCGGCAGCCCGTTGTCGTCCCACCCCATCGGGTAGTAGACATCCTTGCCCTGCATTCGCTGGTACCGGGCCACCGTGTCGGTGTGGGTGTAGGAGAACACGTGGCCGATGTGCAGGGACCCCGAGACCGTCGGAGGGGGCGTGTCGATGGAGAAGACCCCGGCTCGGTCGGCTCGCCGGTCGAAACGGTAGGTGCCCTCGGACTGCCACGTCGCGTCCCACTTCGCCTCGAGGCCGTCGAGCACCGGGCGGTCCGGCACGCGATGGGGGCCGGACCGCGGGGGAGCAGTTCGGGTCGGGTCGGGCTCGGGAGGGGGAGCGGGAGCGGAAGCGGACGAAGCCATGATCGAGTTACCGTACCCGGGTGCTGCACCTCCACGACACCGCGACGGGATCGCTCCGGAGACTGTCCGTGCGCGATCCCGGGCGCGTATCGATCTACGTCTGCGGGCCCACCGTCTACGACTTGCCCCATCTGGGGCACGGACGCTACGCGCTGGTCTTCGACGTGCTCCGTCGGTTCCTGCTCTTTTCGGGGCTCGACGTGCACTACGTGTCCAACGTCACCGACGTCGACGACCACATCATCGAACGGGCGGCCGCAGAAGGCAGGACGGAGAGCGACGTCGCCTCCGAGTACGAGGGTCGGTGGTGGGAGGCGATGGACGCGCTCGGCGTCCTACGGCCTGACGAGACGCCCCACGCCACCGGGTACGTCGACCAGATGGTCGCGCTGGTCGCCGACCTGGCCCGCCGAGGGGCGGCCTACGAGACCGCCGACGGCGTCTACCTCGAAGTCAGCCGCGTACCCGGTTATGGGCTGCTCGCTCTCCAGCCCCTCGAGACCCTGCGCGCCGGTGCGCGGGTCGCTTCGGCCGAGGAGAAGCGCTCGCCACTCGATTTCGTGCTGTGGAAGAAGGCCAAGGCGGGCGAGCCGACCTGGCCCTCGCCGTGGGGTCCCGGTCGCCCCGGTTGGCACACCGAGTGCGTGGTGATGTCCTTGGACCTCCTCGGCGACGGCTTCGACCTGCACGGCGGTGGCCAGGACCTCGCATTCCCGCACCACGAGAACGAGCGCGCGCAGGCGGTGGCCGCGGGAAGGGAGTTCGCCCACCACTGGATGCACAACGGCTGGGTGATGGTCGGGGGCGAGAAGATGTCGAAGTCCCTCGGGAACTTCACCTCGCTCACCGATCTGCTGGCTCGCAGCGACCCGCGCGCCTACCGACTGCTCGTCCTGCGCTCCCACTACCGCTCGCCGATCGAGGTCACCGCGGCCACGGTGGCCGATGCCGAGAAGGGCCTCGAGCGTCTCGACGGACTGGCCCGGCGCTTCCATCTGCCCCCGATCCTCGACGACGTCCCAGGAGGCTTTGTCGTAGCCGAGACCGCCGGGACGCAAGATCTCGATACCGAAGCCGTGCGCCGGTTCTCCGCCCGCATGGAGGACGACCTGGACACCCCCGGTGCACTCGCCGGGATCTTCGACCTCGTCGGGCAGTCGCATGCCGCTGCCGACGAGCGGGGTACCGAGGATGCCGTGGCATTGCGGACCGCACGCACCGTCGCTGTCTTGTGCGGGGCGCTGGGGCTGTCGCTGCAAGGAGCGGTCGGTCAAGTGGACGCCGAGGCGGCCAAGCTGGCGGCAGAGCGGGACGTCGCCCGCACGGCCCGCGACTGGGCACGGGCGGACGCGTTGCGCGAGGAGCTCGTCGCATTGGGCTGGACGGTCGAAGACGGGCCCCGCGGCACCGTGCTGCGGCGCTGATCGTCCGGTTGCAGCGCACGCGGGGCCTCGGATGCTAGCGTCCTCGCCACGAAATCCCGGCAGGAGCCGGTGCAGAGAGAAGAGAAGGGGGATCGCCGCCGTGGCATCCGGAACGGTCAAGTGGTTCAACGCTGAGAAGGGCTTCGGCTTCATCTCTCAGCCCGGTGGTGGAGCCGACGTGTTCGTCCACCACTCTGCTATCCAGATGAGCGGGTACCGGGTGCTCGAAGAGGGCCAGGCGGTCGAGTTCGAAGTGGAGGAAGGGCCGAAAGGGCTGATGGCCAAAGACGTGCGCCCGGTGGCCGGCAGCCCGTCAGGCGCCTGACATCTGGTTGGCGCCACGCTCTTTTGGCAGGCGCCCGATGTCCGGCGGCAGCCTCGGATCCGCTTGGGAGTCCCGGCCGGCGGTCGGGGCTCACGCTGGTCCCACGCGCCGTGCGCCCACATTTGTTACCATTGGGTAACTGACACCTGCCGCCCGGAAGCACCTGGGGTCCTGGCTTCGGTACCGGGGATCGACCGCGATCCCCGCGATGCGGACCGCTCCGGAGCGCAGACCATCACGACTGCGACCAAGGAGGTCTGCCATGCCGGAGTTCTCGATGGAGCTGAACGAGGACCAGCTCCAGATCCAGAAGTGGGTCCACGACTTCGCCGAGAACGTCGTGCGGCCGGCCGGGCACGAATGGGACGAGCGGGAGGAGACCCCGTGGCCCATCATCCAGGAGGCGGCCAAGATCGGCCTGTACTCCTTCGACTTCATCGCCAACTGCTTCATGGACCCGACCGGTCTGCAGATGGCGCTGGTCAACGAGGAGATGAGCTGGGGAGACGCCGGCATCGCGCTTGCGATCTTCGGGTCGACGCTCGCCGTCGCCGGGATCTTTGCCAACGGCACGCCTGAGCAGCAGGGCGAGTGGATCCCGCAGTGCTTCGGCACGCCCGACGACGTGAAGCTGGCCGCGTTCGGCGTGTCGGAGCCCGACGCCGGCTCGGACGTCTCGTCTCTCAAGTCACGCGCCGTCTACGACTAGGCCAAGGACGAGTGGGTCTTGAACGGGACCAAGACCTGGATCACCAACGGCGGGCTTGCCAACACCCACGTGCTGGTGCTGTCGGTAGACCCCGAGCTCGGGAGCCGGGGCCAGGCCAGCTTCGTCGTGCCCGAGGGGACCCCCGGCATCCGCCAGGGGCAGAAGTTCCAGAAGATGGGCATCCGGGCCTCGCACACCGCTGAAGTGATCTTGGAGGACTGCCGTGTCCCCGGGCGCTGCCTCCTCGGCGGCAAGGAGAAGCTCGACGAGCGCCTCGCCCGGGCGCGCGAAGGCAAGAAGACGTCCACCCAGGCCGCGATGGCCACCTTCGAGGCGTCCCGCCCGCTGGTGGGCGCGCAGGCGGTCGGCATCGCCCGGGCCGCCTACGAGTTCGCTCTGGACTACGCGAAGGAGCGGCGGCAGTTCGACAGGGCGATCATCGAGAACCAGGCGATCGCCTTCAAGCTGGCCGACATGAAGATGCAGACCGACGCGGCTCGGCTGCTCGTGTGGCGGGCGTCGTGGATGGCGCGGACGGGCAAGCCGTTCGTGGCCGGCGAGGGCTCCCAGTCCAAGCTCTATGCCGGGGAGACCGCGGTCTGGGTCACCGAGCAGGCGATCCAGATCCTGGGCGGGTATGGCTACGTGCGCGAGAACCCGGTCGAACGGTGGCACCGCGATTCGAAGATCTACACCATCTTTGAAGGGACGTCCGAGATCCAGCGCCTGGTGATCGCCCGGGCGATCTCTGGCGTGCACGTCCGCTGAGCTCGCGAGGGACGGTCTCGCTCCGGGCGTGGCGATCGCCTCTTTGGGACCCGTCGTCCTGATCGTCGAAGAGCACCGAGCGACCTGAGTTGCCCACGACCACCGTCCTGGTCCTGTGCACCGGCAACGCCGCGCGTTCGGTGATGGCGGGGATCATGCTCCAGGGCCTGGCCGACGAGGCGGGTGCGGGGATCCGGGTGGCGACGGGCGGGACCCACGCCGTCGACAACCAGCCGGTGAGCGCCCGCACGCGGATGGCGCTGCTGTCGGTGGACGCGCCATCGGCCGACGCCGTGTCGCGCCACCGCAGCCACCAGGTCCAAGAGCTCGACTTCGAGAAGGCGGACCTGGTGGTCGCGATGGAGGCCGACCACGTCCGCTACGTCCGGCGCCGTTACCCCCGGGCAGCGGCGCGCACCGCCACCATTCGCAGGCTGTGCCGCGAGCTCCCTCCAGGCCCGCCCGACCTTGGAACGAGGGTCGCGGCGCTCGGCCTCGCCGACGCGGACCTCGGTGACGACGAGGACGTCGCCGATCCCGCCGGTGGCGACGACGCTCGCTACGAGACCTGTGCCCGCGAGCTGCTCGTGCTGTGCCAGGAGCTGGCCGGGCGGCTCTGAGCCGGCGGGTGGCGCTGAGCTCCCGGCGTGGACCGATCAGTCGGCGTGGACCGATCGGAGGCCGGCCCAGGCGAGATCTGCAAGCCTCCCGGCGAGCCGCCGGGCGATCTCGTGGTCGTCGGACTGGCGCAGGGGGTCCGGCGACAGGGCGCTGCGGCCGGCCACCCAGCATCTGCTGGCGCCTTCAGCCATGCCCACCACGGCGTACGCGAGGAACCGCCGGTGGCTCTCGTCGAGGCCGGCCGCGATGAGCGGCTCGATCGCCGCAGCGATCGCATCCTCCACTTTTCGGAGAGCGTCGCTCAGTTCCTCGTCACCGTGGTCCCTTCCGTAGAGAAGGCGGAACGCCGCCTCGTGCGTGACCACCATGTCGAAGTAGGCGGCAAAACCCATCTCCACCTGCTGGCGGGGTCCCGAGGCGGCTCCCACTGCGTCGGCGATGGCGTCCAGCAGCTCCTTGGCGACCGAGTCCGCCAGCTCGAGGTACAAGGCGCGCTTGGAGGAGAAGTGCTGGTACACGAGGGGCTTGGTGACCCCGGCCGCTTCGGCGATGTCGTCCATCGTCGTCGAGCGGTACCCGCGCTCGCCGAAGAGCCTCAGGGCGACCGTGAAGAGCTGATGTCTTCGCTCCTCGGCCGTGAGCCGCCGCGCCGGGCCGGGTTCGCCGGCACGCGGTCCACCAGGACGCGCCCCGCGGGTCGCCGCTGTCCTGTTCAAGGGATGCTCGGGGCTGGAGCGCCGGCGTCGTGCACGCTGAGAGACTACTTGTCGGTGCTGGTGAGAGCGTCGTGGGCGTCTTCGCCCGGCGGCGGACCGGTGCTTGCAGCCGAGGTGCCCAACAGGACCGGAAGGTGCAGCGACTCGAGCAACGGGGCCAGGCGGGCCGGGAGGTCCGAGATGGAAAAAAATCGGCGGGCGATCACCAGGTTCCGTTCGAACAGGCCTGGATCGGGACGGGCGAGCCAGGCGGCCAGTGCCCCGGGATCCGTGGCGTCGAACCATTCGAAACCGAGCTGGGCAAGCTCCTTTCCCACCGGATAGGGACCGATGGCCAGCAATCGGCGATGGACGACCGATTCGAGTGCCGGGTTGCCAAACCCTTCCCACGTCGACGGCAGCGCGACGACATCGGCTGCGGCATAGGCGTCGGACACGGTCCACGGCTCCGTCCCCCCTGCACCATCTTTCGGAATGCCGGGATCTGCCGTATATCCGTCCGGCATGCCGCGGCGCACGGGGCAACGGGCCCCGCGCAGCAGGCGTTCGAGCTCGGGGCCGTAGCCGTCCTCGGCGGGGCCGAGCAGCCAGTAGGTGGCACCGAGCGCCTCGGCCAAGGCCACGGCGCCCGGCACGTTCTTGCGGGGGAGAGCTCGGGTGGGCTGGAGCACGAGCACGTCTTCTGGCGACACCTCCATGGCCTCGCGCATGTCTTCACGCCGACCTTGCGGGGTGTCGATGTCGAACGTGTTGTAGACGACCTCAGACTCGATGCCTCGCTCGGCGAGCTCTTGGCGACTGAGGCGGTTGATGGTGACGTGGCGCCACGCGGGATCGTCTGGTGGCGGAGGGTGATGGGAGAGGTGGGCGCGTTGCCAGGGCAGATCGTGGTGGTGCAGGATCGCCGGCCGGCCGCGGAGGCACTCGGCCACCATCTGGCCGGCCGCGGGGTTGAGCGGGAGCGAGCAGATGTTCTCCGCCACCACCACGTCGGTGCCGGCCAGCGCGGTCTCGAGCTCACGCCGGTCGGGGCTCGAGCGGGCGTCGATGGTCAGCTCCGGCACCAGGCGATCAGCCGAGCCCGCACCCGCGAGCGTCCGCACCTCGTAGCCCAGCGAGCGGAGAGCACGCGCCCACTTGGCCGATTCGACCGAGACGCCGTCGGATCCCCCGAGCCGGTAGCTGACGAGCGTGGCGACGGGCACGTCGGCAGATTAGGAGGAGCAGAGCTCCGTGTGCGGAGGCCTGCCGAAAGACCTGCGCCCGATCGGCCCGAGTGGGCGGCGTCGCGGGGTCCGGGGAACCAGCGACTGGCCGAAGGGCTGGTGACTGGGCGTGCCCGGACCTGAATCGTCCGCGGTCGCCGGCTGCACTATCGTGTGGAGTCGCGCCGGACTCACCTGTCGGGAGGTGGCCGGTGTCGGCGGGGCAAGGAGGGTGACGGCGTCTCGCTCCGGCTGGTCCGGGGAGGGGACGGGAGAGGCCCGAGGGGGGCTGAATTGGCAGGGAACGTCGGCGACGGTGGGCCGAGCGGCGCAGCAACGAGCCGTGCCGCGGTGGCCATCCGACGGCATCGGGTCGTGGTGGGCCTGGCCGTGCTGGCGCTGCTCGCCGTCCTCGTCTTCGTGCCCGAGCAAGCGTCGTCGCCGACGTCGGTCGCCACAACAGCAATACCGACTTCGATCACGGTCCCCCACGGGGTCACCCCGCCGAACCCGACATACGGGCATGGTGTCGCGGTGAGCGGGGTGACCTGCGGCCCCGGCGTGCGCCAGGTCACGTGGTCGGCCTACGCGCCACCCTGCCAGCCGGCATGGAGCGGGAACAACGGTGGCGCGACGTCGAGGGGAGTCACCGGATCGACCATCACCATCTCGTACCGCGCTGCCACGACCACACAGCTCTCCCTCCTCTACTCCCTGGTGCCGCCGACAGTGATCGGCACCAACACAGAAGAAGAGGCCACCATGCAGGCCTACATCAACACGTTCAACAAGAGCTTCGAGCTCTACGGGCGCAAAGTCGTCCTCGTCCCCTTCCAGGGCAAGGGGGACTTCATCGAAGAGGACATCGGCCAGGACCAGGCGCAGGCCGAAGAGGATGCCGTGACCGTGTCCCAGACGATCAAGGCCTTCGCCGACATGTCCCTGGTGGACTCCAGCGCGGTGTACTCGACCGACTTGGCGGCACAGCACGTGGTGACGTCGAGCCTCTACGAGAACGCGCTGACATGGTACAAGGAGTACGCACCCTGGGAGTACACGCCAGGACCGAACTGCACCAAAGCGGCGGAGGCCACCGCCGCGATCTTGGGCAAGCAGCTCGGCGGGCTCCCGGCTTCGGACGCCGGTACAGCAGCGCTGCGGCACAAGACGAGGGTCTACGGGATCATCTACCCGCAGAACCCCGAATCAGCGCAGTGTGCCAACCTCGACATCAAGGACATGGCGAAGTACGGCCAGAAGGTCGTGAAGTCGGTCGGCGTCGAGTTCAACCTCTCGGAGCTCGTCTCCCAGGCCGATACGGCGGTTGCTGCCATGAAGGCTGCGGGGGTGACCACCATCATCATGTCCTCCGCCGACCCGATCACCCCCAGGTTCATGATGACAGAAGCCAACAGGTTGAACTACCACCCGGAGTGGTGGTTCCAGTCGTACTTCGCCGGGAGCGAGACGAACACCACATCGCTCACGGACTTGTTCCCCGCCCCGCAAGTGGACCACATCATCGGTGTCGGCATGCAGACCCGGCCGCTCGGCCAGCAAGAGGCGATCAAGGCCTACGACCTCGGGAACCCGGACCCCGGGGTGAAGCCCATCCCTTCGTACTCCTACACCTACGAGACGCTCCTGCAGTTCTTCGACGCCCTCCAACTGGCCGGCCCGGACCTCACGCCGAAGAACTTCGAGGCGGCGATGGCGCGCATCCCCACATCTGCGCCCGGGGGGATGCTGGGCGGCTGGAGCGGCAAGGACGGGCCTTTCGATCCCTCTTCCACCTACAGCGTGGTGGCGTTCAAGGCCGGTGCGACGGACCCTCTCGACGGGAAGAAGGGCGCTTTCGTCTCGTGTGACGGTGGTCGCGTGTTCAGCTATGACCAGGACGGCGCCGACGTGCCGGCTCACCAGCAGCTCAAATGCAGCTCCGGCAGGTCGGGCTCGAGCGGATCGAGTGGCACGAGCGCGAGTGGCACGAGCTCACGTGGGCAGAAGAGCTAAAGGGCGGCGCGCGTGATCGGCGAACGGAGCCTGCTCACATTGGACGCCCATACCACCAAGGGCAAGGTGACCATCGCTGCCGCGTTCGTGGTCGGCACCCTTGCCGCCTGGGCGCTGGCCGCGCACTTCCTGCCGGATGGGGCGCCCCCCGGCCAAGTGGTCCAAGGACTCGTGATCGGCGGGCTGAACTCCTTGGTGGCGATGGGCTTGATCATCATCTACCGCTCGATCCGGGTCATCAACTTTGCGCAGGCAGCCTTGGGGAGCGTGGCGTCGGCTCTCGCCATCCTCTTGGTCACCGGCCTCCATTGGTCGTACTGGATCGCGGTGCCTCTCGGGATCATCGCCGCGGTGGTGATCGGATACCTCGTCGACCTCATGATCCAGTGGAGGCTCGGTCGGGCGCCGCGGCTCATCGTGACCGTGGCCACCATCGGCGTGGCAGAGATCCTCGGGTTCATCGCGCTCGAGATGCCACACCTGTTCCGGGGCACGCTGTCGCCCTTCTCGACATTCAAGACGCCGTTCACCGCCCACTTCACCATCCGCCCCATCGTGTTCACCGGAGACGACGTGGTGGCGATGGCGGTGGTGCCGATCGCGCTGGGGTTGCTGTACTGGTTCTTCGTCCGCACCGACACCGGGGTGGCCATCCGGGGGGCTGCCGACTCCAGCGAGCGTGCCCAGCTTCTCGGGATCCCTGTACGGAACCTGACGAGGATCGCCTGGATGGTGGCGGCCGGCCTGTCGGGGGTCGGAGCGATCCTCACCCAGCCCATCAACGGAGTCGGGCTGGGACAGTTCGACATCGCGGCAGCGATGATGGCGCCGCTGGCTGCCTTTGTCCTGGCCGGTATGGAGTCGCTCCCCATGGCCGTGCTCTGGTCCCTCGTGATCGGGATCGTCGAGCAGGTCACCGATGCCAGCTACGGCTCCTTTGTCTACGCGCAGGTGGCCCTGTTCGTCCTCATCCTCATCGGCCTGCTGCTCCAGCGGTCGAAGCAAGTCCGGCTGACGGACACCGGTCTCGGGGACTACGTCGCCGTGAGAGAGGTCGCACCCATCCCGCGGGTGCTCGCCAATTTGAAAGAGATCCGTGCCGGCAAATTCGTCCTCCTGGCAGTGGTGGCGGGAGTGGCCATCGCGGTGCCCTGGCTGGCGGGCGCATCGTCCACCTCGGCTGCGGTGACATCGATGGTCTACGCGATCATCGCCGTCTCGATGGTGATCCTCGTCGGGTGGGCCGGACAGATCAGCTTGGGTCAGTTCGCCTTCGCCGGTCTGGGGGCCTGCATCGCGGGAGCGTTCATGGTCCATCTCCACCTGCCGTTCCTCCTCGCCATGCTCGTCGGGGGAGTCGCCGGCGCGGTCACCGCGGGCCTGGTGGGCATCCCCGCTCTGCGTCTCGAGGGGACGGCGCTGGCCGTGGTCACCCTGGCGTTTGCCGTGGTGATGTCCACATACGTGCTTTCGTCCCAGTACTTCCCGTGGTTGGACCCGGCACGGGTCAACCCGCCTGTGCTCTTGAAACGCTTCTCACTCGCGACCCCCTACACCTCGCTGTACGAGTTCGGAGCGCTCGTCCTCGTGCTGTCCATCCTGGCGGCAACCGCGCTGCGTCGATCGCGCTCGGGGAGGACGATCCTCTCGGTCCGGGACAATTCGAGGGCGTCGTCGGCGTACGGCATCAGCCCGCTCAAGTCGAAGCTGATGGCGTTCGGGATCTCCGGGTTCGTTGCCGGGCTCGCCGGGGCCATCTACGTGGTCCACGAAGGCGGCATCTCCTCCAACGGGTTCTCGGCCACATTCTCGATCGTCGTGTTCATCATGGTCGTGATCGGAGGCTTGGGATCGGCGACGGGCAGTGTGATCGGCGCTGCGTACATCACGATCGTGTCGACGCAGCTCTCGGGCGCCTGGCAGTACCTGGGCAGCGGGGCCGGCGTGCTGGTCGTCCTGCTGATCCTGCCGGAAGGTTTCGGTGGGCTCCTGTTCGCCGCCCGCGACTGGATCGTGGCCCAAGTGGCACGGGCGAAGGGCCTGTCTCCGACCGGCGAACCCCTGGCCGGGATCGGGAGCGCGACGCCATCGGTCGGACCGGCGGGCGGACCCGCGCTCGGACCCGCGCTCGGACCCGCGGGCGGACCCGCGGGCGCCATGGCACCTGCCGGCGGGGTGGGTGCCGTTGCTCATACTGCGGCGCTCCGGCTCGGGGCACTCGAGGACCTCGAACTTCACGGCGGAGCAGCAATCAGCGCCGGCAGTGGTGGCGTCAATGCCGAACCCCCGGAGGGTCGCCCGGCGCTGGTCAGCATCGCGGACGTGGACGCCGGCTACGGGAACTCCCAGGTTCTCTTCGACGTCGGAATGGGTGTGGCCCAGCGCGAGGTCGTCGCGCTGCTCGGGACCAACGGCGCGGGCAAGACCACGATCCTTCGCACCCTTTCAGGTCTGCTGCGCCCGGCCAAAGGCCGGGTCAGCTTTCTCGGACGTGACGTGACCACACTCGATCCCGTGGACCGTGTGCGATCCGGCTTGGTGACCGTGCTCGGAGGCCGCGGGATATTTCCTTCTCTCACCGTCGAAGAGAACCTCCGGCTTGCAGCATGGACCGCTCGTCGGCATCACCGCGATCTGATCTTCGCCAACGCGGCAACCGAGCGCGTGCTCTCGCTGTTCCCGGTCCTGCGCTCGCGCCAGAAGCAGCGTGCCGGGTTGCTCTCCGGAGGCGAGCAGCAGATGCTGGCGCTGGGCCAGGCCCTGCTCTGCCGTCCCCGCCTCCTCTTGATCGACGAGCTCTCTCTCGGCCTGGCTCCCACCGTCGTTGCCGACCTGTTGGAGGTCATCAGGGCGCTGGCGGCGAGCGGAGTGACCGTGGTCGTGGTCGAGCAGTCGGTCAACGTGGCCACCGCCATCTCCAACCGGGCAATCTTCATGGAAAGGGGCCGTGTGCGCTTCAGCGGTCCTACCCCGGACCTCTCCGAGCAGCCTGAGCTGCTGCGCTCGGTCTTCATTCATGCGGCTGGTCGAGCACAGAAGAGGAAAGGAGCGGGGACAGGAACCGCTACCGGCGCCGGCTCCGCTGCTGGCTCATCGGTCGGACCTGCCTCGCAGCCCGGCTTCGGGAGTGCGTCGTCGCGGGCTGATGCCGTGTTGGCGGCTTTGGCGGGAGGTGCTGGCGAGCCGGGCGGCGCCTCGTCGCTCCCGGCCGGCAGCACCGGCACCGCGTCGAGCCCGCGGATCACCGATGTCGCCCCGATCACCGATGGCGCGGAGTCCACGCCTGCCGAGGCGAGCTCAGGTTGGAGGCTCGCCAGCGGCGGGGGGGCACTGTCGGTGCTGGGAATATCCAAGCAGTTCGGAGGTGTCGCGGCGCTCACCGACGTGACGCTCTCCGTCGCTCCGGGGGAGATCCTCGGCATCATCGGCTCCAATGGTGCGGGCAAGACCACGCTGTTCGACGTCTGCTCGGGCTTCATCACCCCCGACTCCGGACGGATCCTGCTGGACGGCGTCGACATCACCAACACCTCTCCGGCGCAGAGGGCGTTGAAGGGCATCGGCCGGGTGTTCCAAGATGCTCGCCTGTGGCCATCGATGTCGGTACGTGAGGCAATCGCCACCGCATTGGAGAGGTTCGCACCCGTGAAGGACCCACTTGCTGCTGCCCTGTACCTTGCCGAGGTCGAGAGGTCCGAGGAAATTGTCGACGAGAAGGCACAGAGCCTGATCGCGGAGTTCGGGCTCGAACGCTTTCAGGAGCGTTACGTGTCCGAGCTGTCGACCGGCACCCGTCGCATTGTTGAGCTTGCCTGCGCCGTCGCCCACGAGCCGAGAGTCCTCTTGCTCGACGAGCCCACGTCGGGGATTGCCCAGCGTGAGAGCGAAGCTCTGGCAGAGCTCCTCCTCGGACTACGCGAGCAGACCGGTGCCACGTTCGTGATCATCGAGCACGACGTGCCGCTGGTCTCTTCCCTGGCCGATCGGATGGTGTGCCTCCATTTGGGCGAGGTCATCGCCGAGGGTGAGACCACCGAGGTCCTCTCCAACCCCGTGGTGGTCTCGGCATACCTCGGAGCTGACGCTTCTGCCGTCCACCGCTCGGGCCCCCTCTCTCCCGCTCGGCCTGGCACTGAGCCCGCACCAGTCGGCGCCTTTGGGCCACCGCCCGGCTCACCTCCGCTGGCCCCGCCGGCTCCGCCGGTGGGGACCCCGTCGGGGATCCCGTCATGAGCGACGCGGCTCCGCCGCCTCCTCCTCCCGGCTACGGCCAAGCGCCGCCGCCCGCCGCGGTTCCTCCGACGCCTCCTCCTTCTGAACCGCCGCAGGTCGCTTCGCAGGACGTGTTGGAGCCGGCGCGGGTGGTGCAACGTACGCCCGTAGGCGGTCGTCGGCGCCCTGGCGTTCAGCGGGATCCAGCAGGTGTCACCGTGGCGCTCATACGGAGGTACTGGGCTGTCGCCCTACTCGTCGCGGGAGCCATTGTGCTGGCGAACCTGCTGCCGTCGATATCGAAGACGGTCACGTCAGCCGCTCCGAAGACAGCGGGGACCCCCTCGGGCGTCACGCCAGCCCCTGCTCCAGGCACGCCTGGTCTTACCGTGAGCGGGGTCCACTGCGGACCAGGGGTTCGCCAAGTGCCTTGGTCGCGTTACGCGCCGATCTGTGTGCCGAAATGGACCGGCAACAATGGTGGAGCGACTGCTCCAGGGGTGACGAAGACGACCATCACCCTTACGTATCGCGAAGCATCGTCTACGCAGTTGGCCACCATCTACTCGATCGTTCCCCCTGCCGTCATCGGGACGAACACAGAAGCCATTGCAACCATGCAGGCGTTCGTGAACACTTTCAACAAGACGTTCGAGCTCTACGGAAGAAAGGTCGTTCTCAAGCCATTTATCGGGAAAGGCAACTTTGTCACAGAATTGAATGGCAAAGACCAAGCCGGCGCAATGGAAGATGCCATCACGGCAAAGGGACTCGGGGCCTTTGCGGACAGTTCCGTTATCGATGCCACTCCCCTTTACGAAGAAGCTCTTGCCCAGCAAGGTGTGATCGGCTTGAGCATCTATGGGGGGCCGAATACAGAGTTTCAAGGTGAATCACCATACATGTACACGACGGGCACTCTTTGCTCGACATCGATTGCACAGACCGAGCAATTGGTGGGCAAGGTACTCAATACCACGCCCACCTCCTTCGCAGGGAGCGCTTCATTGAATGGGAAGAAGCGAGTGTTCGGTTTCTTGGGAACGGCGACTGCTCAGTCGGAGCAATGCGACGCGGAACTGATCCAGGGACTGAAATCAAAATATGGAATCACCATGCGAACCGATTTCCATATGGACCTCAATGGTGCGACACTTGATTCCCAGGCGTCCACCGCAGTGGGGGAGATGAAGAGCGCCGGGGTGACGACTGTTCTCTGTACCACGTGTGATTTTTTTACTCCCATATTTGTCACCAAGGCAGCCGATATCGCTGACTATCACCCCGAATGGATCGAATCAGATTTTCTCACAGCGCTCACGGGCCTCCAGGCACCGGACCAGATCGCCGATGCGGTGGGGTTCGGCCGCCAGGCGGTACCCGCTGCTGACACCGAAGCCTATCGCGCCTTCGAGATGGGAGCGCCTCCCGGCGAGAAGATCATTCCAAGTTTCAGTTACGTGTACGAGCCACTGCTGATGTTCTTCGACGCGCTGCAGGCGGCAGGCCCATACCTCACTCCAAAGACCTTTCAACAGGGCTTGCGGAGTCTTCCGAGGTCACTGACGGGAGGGATGTACGGGAACTGGTCGTTCAATTCCAGCTCCTTTGGTCCTGACGAGTCATTTGGAGTGGTGCGATGGAGCAATACCGCGCTGAGTGCGATTGACGGGAAGCCCGGCGCCTGGGTGAAGTGCAACGGTGGCAAGCAGTACGGCAATGCTCCGGGTACAGCCCAGCTACCTGCCGGCGTGCCGCTCAACTGCCCCGGAGCCCCGGGGGGTGGCCCTGGCGGATGACGCGCTTGTGGGAGTCTCCGGCGCGGCCTTGAGGGGAGAGGTGGCGCTTGCGGCATTGTTGGCGAGGTACCTGATGTCGTGAGCCAGAGCATGGGCGCTGCAAGCGGATGCCCGTCCTGAGGAGGCAGCGCTTCCAGCCAGAGAGCTCTCCTGCCTGTGATCTCGCCTTTTTTTGCCATGGACGCCGGCGGGCCTGTGAGGCGGCGCCCACCCACTACCCGTTGAGCACGAACGACCGGCGTAGATGTAACGTGGGCAGCAGAGCCGTGCGGAAGAGCCACCCCCGGTGAGAGCGGTGCTCCGAGTGAGCCCGGGAGCACAATTCGGAGACGCGAAGTGTCAAAGGTACATGGCCACCGGAGACGCCAACGGCTGCATGCCGACGGCGCGGTTCGATGCCCGTCAGGGCACACGATGGCCGGTGGGCTGAACTGTGACCGACGGAATGCCCTTGAGACTGTGTTGGTGAAGTGCACGTCCTTCTCGTAGAAGACGAAGAGCACCTCGCCTCTGCCGTGGCGAGTGGTCTTCGTGACGAAGGGTTCTCCGTCGATATTGCGACGACCGGTACGGAAGGCCTGTGGCGCGCGAGGGAGCTTGCCTATGACGTGATCGTCCTCGACATCCTTCTCCCCGGCGTCAACGGGTTCAAACTCTGTGCAACGCTTCGCGAAGAGAACAATTGGGTGCCAATATTGATGCTCACCGCGAAAGACGGCGAGTTCGACGAAGCGGAAGCGCTCGACACTGGTGCGGACGACTTCCTCTCAAAGCCGTTTTCTTTCGTCGTGCTGGTTGCTCGGATACGTGCACTCCTCCGGAGAGGAAGGAGAGAGCGACCTGCGGTGTTGGTGGCCGGTGATCTGACCCTGGATCCTGCTGAGCACCGGTGCCGTCGTGGCGAGTCGATGATTGACCTCACTCCCCGCGAGTTCTCCCTCCTCGAGTATCTCATGCGCTTTTCGGGAGAAGCCGTCGTGAAGCGCGAGATCTTGTCCCATGTGTGGGGAGAAGATTTCGAAGGAGACCCAAATATTGTGGAAGTGTACATAGGATATTTACGCAAGAAGATTGATTACCCATTCAATCGGCTGGCTATCGAAACGGTCCGGGGTATCGGATACCGCCTATCTGCCGATGGTGGCTGACGAATCCGGCGACGGTGCGACAGCCGATGTAATAGCAGATGACCCTCGGCGGCCGTTGCTCCCTGCGATTCGATCGGTTCGCGTGCGTATCGCTGCGGTTGCTTTTCTCGTCGTTGCTGTCGCACTGGGTGCTGGTGGTGTCGGACTTGTCCTATGGGTGCATCATTCGGCATTCGGCAATCTCGTAACCCTCGACACCGAAGAGGCCAGTGAGGTCGGCGCCTTGGCGAGCAGCGGTTCTCTTCCTGCGACCCTTCCGGCCAGAGCTGGTGTTGCCGTGCAAGTCGTGAACGCGAAAGGCCGGGTGCTGTCGTCGTCAGCAGATCTGATTGGGCACGAGGCGCTGTCTGGGATACGACCCCGACCAGGTCAACGCGAGATCTTGCGAACGGTACCAGTATTTCGAGCCGACGACGATACTGACTTGACGGTGGCAAGTACGGTAAAGACGCGCGGTGGCACTGAAACTGTCTATGCCACGACCTCGGTCGAGCAGGTGGAGAACTCAACGCACCTTCTCATCCTGGCACTTCTCGTTCTCTTGCCGGTGCTTGTCGTGCTCTCTGGCGTCTTTGCGTGGGTGCTGGCGGGATTGGCACTGCGTCCCGTGGAGGCACTACGAGAAGAGCTGTCGGACATTACGGCCAACAAGCTCCATCGACGCGTACCTGAACCATCGAGTGAAGACGAAATTGGCCGTCTTGCTCGGACGATGAACGAAATGTTGGCGCGCTTGGAGGAGTCGAACGATCGCCAACGCCGGTTCGTGAGCGATGCCTCACACGAGCTGCGGAGTCCTTTGGCAGCACTGCTTGCACAAGTCGAGGTCGCGCAAGCGCGTTCTCCGGCAGTTGATTGGACAGCGGTTGCAACCACCGTCATCCACGAGGGAGAGCGCATCGCAAGCCTGGTCGACGACCTGCTGCTACTTGCTCGGAGTGACGAGGGTCAACTTGTGCCCGGACGGGATCTTGTCGATTTGGACGAGATCCTGTTCACAGAAGTCAGGCGTCTGCGTGCAATCGGGACGATTCGAGTGGATTGCCACGGTGTGAGCGCCGGTCGCGTGCTCGGTGATCGAGAGCAATTGCGCAGGATGGTTCGAAACCTTACCGATAACGCGGAACGGCACGCGTCGTCGCTCGTACGCTTCGAGCTCCACAGTCTCGACGAAGGCGTGGAGCTTGTCGTTGCCGACGACGGACCAGGGATCCCCGATGACATGCGTGACCAGGTATTCGAGCGGTTCTCACGCCTCGATACTGCGAGAAATCGCGCCACCGGGGGCACGGGGCTCGGATTGGCAATCGTCGGGGAGATCGCCATGATCCACAGGGGGACGGCACGGGTCGCGACGAGCGAAAAGGGGGCGCGGCTCGTGGTGTGGCTTCCCGAACGCTGGACTGACGAGGATCGGGCCAGCCCGTAGTGGGGCCCAAAGACCCAGCCGACGACAACAAGGCGAAGATGCGCCGGGCACGCGTCGGCTGCGATGGTGTGTGTCGGCAGCTACAAGTGCGGTGGGGTTCCAAGTGGGGAAGGCGCTCCGAGCAGGTACGCCCGAACGAGCGATGCCACCGTGCTCGGGTGAGGCAGGCGTCCATGCATCTGCTGAGGGAACATGTTCACGAGCGGCATGATGCCAATGCACAGCGTGCGGACCTCCACTGGACGCAGGTCTGCACGCACCTCGGAAACGACCGCGCGCCAGATGCTCATGATCCGCCGATCTCGTCGGCGGAGGCGAGGGCGCTCATCGGGCGGAATCGCACCTCGACTGTTGCTCACCACAACCACCAGGTCGACCGCTTCGAACGCGATCGCGCAGTAAGAATCGATCAGTCGACCCAAGGCATCGCTCGCGTCTTTCGCCGCGGACATCGCATCGTCCACGCCGACTTCGACACGAGATCCGACTCGGTCATACAGATCGACCAGGATCTGTCCTCTGTTCTCGAAGTAACGGGCCACGTTTGCTGATCCGATCCCCGCCGCCTCGCCGATCTCCCCAAACCCGACTCCATCGAACCCACGTTCGCGGAACAATGCCAACGCGGCACGTAGGACACGCTCGAATTGCGATGTCCTCGGAGACCAGTGGCCAGATGGCCGTGGTGGTGGTGTCGAGCTCGTGATCGGTTCCGACAACAGCATGCAGTCGAGTGCGCCGGCCACGAAACTTTCCGCACTGGGACGGGCCAGTGAGGGTCGGCGTTCGGAGAAAGCTTTGAGCACTCCCGACATCGCGATGAGGCGTCTTTCAATGTCGTGAGCCTCGAGATCTGCGCGGCAATCGGCAATCAAGGACGTAAGGACCCTCTGCACTGCTCGCTCCCGGTCGAGAACCGTCTTGCTTGCCCCATCCGGCAGCCGATGCCGTTCTCTGAGGTAGACCCGGAACTCGTCGGGATGGTCGAGAACCTCCGATACGAGCTGACGCAAGCGGCCCCGAAGGGAAGCGTTTTCGGTACGAGGACGACAGACGATGTCATGCAGGTGATCGATCTCGTTCAGCGTGATCGCGACAATGATCGATTCTTTGCTTGGGAAGTGGCGGTAGAGCGCGGGCGCGGATATTCCTACCTCAGCAGCGATCTCGGCCATACTGATCCCGTCGAAGCCACGACGGGCAAACAGCGCGGCAGCAGCATTCTGCACTTGCTGGCGGCGGTTCGTCCTCTCCTGCGACCGAGCAGGTACAGTTGACCCCGTCACGTCGTCGTGGGAGTGCTCGCGGCTGTGTAGGGGCAACTCGTGGGAGCTTGCCTGCCGCCCAATCTCGCGTCGATCCAGGTATGGATCGCTCCGGCACCTTGTGTGATCTCGGTATCGTGATTTGCCGTTGGGTACCAATCGATTGAAGCCCGGTCGCCGAGCGCACACAAGCGTGGCATCAGTGCTCCGATGCGTGCCGGAACGGCGACCGTGTCCTGGCCTCCTCCGATCACCAAGATCGGGCTATCCGTGTGAACCTGCGGAATGTTGTTCTCGGCGATCCACGCCTTGCCTTGGGGGGTCTGCAGCGGCGGCGTGGTAAACAAGTGCCCGCCACTCTTTGCGTAGACTGTGGCCAGGTAAGCGGCGACCTGATCGACACACTGGTTGTCGATCACTGATGCAACGCCTTGCGCGGCGGGCGTAAGCACCTCAGCAGGGTTGAAGCTCGCGTTTGCTGCGTGTGCTCCATAGACGACCAAGACCTCGACAATGTCGTAGACCAATTGCGTGTCACCCGGGAAGAACTGCGACAACAGCACTCCGGGGCCGATGGCAACCGTGCCGAGCAGATGGAGATCGGCCCCGTCCTTGGGCGCCAACTCGCCGGTCGCAAGCGCTGCGTGCCCCCCCTCGGAATCGCCGACGACCACCCACCTGGTGCTTGCGTGCGCGTCGGGGATCTGGCGTGCGGCCAGCACGATGTCGATCGTCGACTCCGCCTCGGTCGTCCGGTTCAAGTAGGGCATGATCTCCCCCTCGGGTCCCTCCCCTTCGAAGTCAGTGGCAACCCCTACGCCGCGAATGCCAAAAGTGGGGATCGATCCCGGCCCTCCGGTTCGACTCGGCGCACAACTCGAATTCAAGCCGTTGGTGCCGTGATCCCATGCGATGACAGGCCATCCCCCGTTCGGCGCTGGACCCGTGGGGTAGGAAATGAGCCCGGTGACGAGAGCATCGTGTCCCGCCGGATTGAGCGAGTGGTACATGACTCGCAAGAGCGCCTCACCGCCACCGTCTGAGATGGTCTGGACTCTCACGAGCCTGCCCGGAGGCTCCGGCGACACGTGTGACGGGAGCTGATAGAAGTTTTGTGACGCTGGGAAATTGGGTAACGCGGTGCCACCGGGACCATGGCCGCTGACGACCGGCGCCGGCGTGCTCGAGGCGTTGCTTCCGCAGGCCGCCAGGAGCACAGCGAGAACCCCGAGTGCGGAGACCAAGATGACGACTCGCCGGGGTTTGAGAGTGGTGGCACCACTGGAGAGAGCTTGCATGGTCATGGGGAGCATTTCCTTTCTGGAGCGTGCGTAGGCATAGTCGGAGGCAACGGTGGGAAATGTGAGGGCGACATCGAGCCGCGACTGGTGAGACGGATCTTCGTCGGCGTCGCGACGCGCACCGTGCATCCCGAGGGTTCGGTGATGGTGACCGGACTACCGGCCGTGCTGACCGACAGGCTGGTTCCAGTCTGCGCAAACGTCACCATCTGGACCGGAGGGTGTGTGAACCGGTAATCGATGTCCCAGAGTTGGCCGCTGGTTGCCACGGTGACGTCCGTCCAGGAGGACGGATCGGCGGGTACTGTCTTGAACAGCCCCCATTTCAGCATGGCCTTGATCTCGCCTCGGAAAGCTGGAATGTCATGTCCACCGGCATGCACCTGATAGGTGACGTCAACACCTGCTTTGACCAGTACTGGGTGGTAGAGCTTGTTCATTGGATAGATGAAAAGCGCTTCCTCGCTGTCGGCGGTCGGATCGGGAGGCTCCCCTTTGGCGGGAGTGCCATTGCCGGTGCTCTCGAACACCCGGGTATGCCTCAAATTCTTTGCCAGTGCAACCGGGTTATGTCCCGTGGCATAGAAGCCGTTGGGGGGTCCGTAGATCGGATCAGGGTCATGATCGCCGTTGGCTGTTGCCTCGGAGCCCTCCGCCATTCCAGGCTGTACGACGTTGGCCTCGTATTGAGGATCATCCCAGCCCGAAAGGCTCGCCACTGACCCGAAGAACCCCGGGAGCCGGCCGGCCAAGTACACCGCGCCCAGACCCCCCATGGAGGTTCCTGCGATGGCGTGGTAATGACGTCCCGGAAGGATTGGATAGCGAGCCAGGACTGAGGGGATCACCACGTCCAGTTCGTATGTCTCCCATGCGGGATCGCCGCGCTGGCCGTCGTTCCACCAGTTCGCGTACCACCCGCTCGCCCCCTCGGGCATTACGACGATCGCACCGAGGTGGTCCAGAAGCTGTGCCAGGCCCCAGTGCGCGTACCAGTCGTAGTCCGTGTCGAATCCATTGAGGAGGACGAGCAGCGGGTAGCGCCGGTGCGGGTCGTACCCGGCAGGGAGAAGCACGTTCGCACGGGGTGGACCTGGGTATCCCCACCAGTGTGGAGCGACGTCGGTCCCAGCCGGGATCGTGATGGTCACGATCCGCGCCGGTGGCGAGACACTCGCTTTCGATGACGTACTCGAGCCGCACCCTCCGAGCAGCATCGTGACACCCAGGAGGGTGGTGACGATGACGATGAGCCGGCGGCCCACGAAGCGCGACGTTCGGCCGTGCTCGTCGTGGAGGCTCATCCCTGACTCAGTGCACGGCCCAGCAGGTATCCGCTTTCCCCAGCCATCATGACTTCAATGGTTCACCCCATCTAGACATATGTCAAGTACATACAGCAATTTTGTCAGAGAAAGCCGAACAACATATGAGTATCATCATTCACATCCTTCCACGCGACGTCGACTGGCCAGGATGGAGTCTCCGATCCGACGGGCGGGGCGTCTACGGAACAGCAGACAGTCGAGCAAGCTGAGCGAGACCATCGCCTCTCGTCAAAGTGCCAGACCTCGTCTGCCTGCAAATTCCCCGTTGCCGACGACGGGCTGACCGCTGTCCCGAGCCAGCGCACCCGTTGGCCCGAATCGGTGCATTTGGCATTTCTGCACTTTGGCCTGACAACTCTCGATTTCGGCCGCGGGGGCACGACGATTGCGGTACCTCACTATGGCCGGTGTAACCTGACGGGGGCCAGATCAGGTAGGTAAAGCGTGCTGATTGATGGTCCGAGGAGTCGCCTGGGGGGTGTCCTATGGAGGGGTCTGAACAGCAGGTCTGTGAGCACTGCGGCGAGCAGGCGACCTTCGCGACAGGTGCGTGTGAGCACTGCGGGCATACGCCATCGCATGAGCCCGAACTAGACGACCCTTTCCAAGACGATGACGATGGTGCAACTTCCGCCGCCGCCGCCGCCGCCGCCGCCGCTGCTGCTGCTGCTGCTGCTGCCGCCGCTGCTGCTGCTGCTGAGCTGAGTCGGACCGATGAACCTGGCTCAGGCCGAAGCGGTTCACCCGAACAATCCGGCCCCCGGGTCGGTGGTGCCTCTTCCTCGGGTGGATCTCTAGGGAGTGAAGGGCGCTCGACGCGATCAGCCTCGCCTGCGAGCCGAAAGGCGACAGGCTCCTCGCTCGATGACGTGTTCGATTTCTTCGAAGCTCCCCACCCTCCCTCCGTTACCTCGAGCCAAGTCGCCGTTTCCGCACCTGCCGCGCCGCTTCCACCGCCTCCCGTCCCGGCACCTGGCGTACCGCCGGCCGCTCCTGCTCCACCGCCTCCCGTCCCGGCACCTGGCGTCGTTCCACCGCCTCCCGCTCCGGCATACGGCTCGTCCCCACAGCACGCCCCATCCCCGGCATCTCCTCACCCGGCTCAGGTCGCTCCAGTACCGGGCGCCTACCGCCCGTCGGCAATTCCCGGAGCTCCAATAGGTTCCTCATCTCCCCTCGCCCATGCCGTTCAGAGATCACGCAAGCCTCGAGGGCTGACGACGACCATCGCTATCGTCATCGTCGTTCTCGTGGCAGCGGCGATCGCCATTCCGATCCTGGGGACGACCAAGCACCCGACGAGCGAAGCTCCGCTTGCGGGAACCACCACTGCTGCATGGAAGATCGAGTCCTATCCCTCTGGACAGGGTTTGACATCGGGCCACCTCTTCGCGATCTCCTGCGCGGGGACGACAGACTGCTGGATCGTTGGCAATCGTGGGACATCTGCCGGCTCACAGAGCGCAGTCATCTTGGCGACGACCGACGCTGGGAAGACGTGGGTGACTCAGAACCTTCCGGGGACATCCGTCGGGACCGCGTTGGCTTCGGACGGCCATCTGTTCTCGGATGCCTGTGTGTCACCGACAGACTGCTGGGCTATTGGTGCGACCCGCACATCGCTTGCCATTATTTCGACCAAGGATGGCGGCTCGACGTGGACAGTTGACTCGTACCCGCCCAGCCTGAAGAGCGCACACCTCCTGTCGCTCTCGTGTGCTTCGGCGACAGCCTGCTGGGCCCTCGGAGCGTCGTCCAAGGGGACAGCCATCATCGTTGCCACGAAGACAGGCGGATCAACCTGGGCAGAACAGCCGTATCCGGCAACTGCTGGGATTTCGAAAGATGGCTTGTACTCCATCTCATGCCCCACGGCACAGCGGTGCTGGATCGTCGGCGGGTCGACAACCGGTCTCGTGATCCTCGGCACCACAGATGGAGGAGCAACATGGTCTGTCCGCCCCTACTCCTTGCCGAGAAAGGTCTTTGGCAAGGTGCTGAGCTCGATCGATTGCTCGACACAGAGCACATGCCAGATTGTCGGGCTGGCCGCGAGTGCGTCGACAGGATCTGGGGTGCTGGGGATGGGCACCACTGATGGAGCAAAATCCTGGAAGCTCGACACATTCCCTGCCGGCTCAGGACCGCTCGACTCGGTCTCTTGTGTCGGCCATGCGACGTGTTGGGCAGTAGGGGGTAGCTCGACAGCTACCGTCATCGCCGAGTCGGGAGGTGCGAAATGGGAGACGCAGGGACTTCCGCAGTCCCCCCCGAGGTCCGCGCTCACCCTCGATGCCGTTTTCTGCTCGACGAGGTCGGCATGCTGGTCTCTCGGCACCCAGACGACAGGGCATCCAGTCATTCTCGACGCCCGTGCCCATTGAGCGACACGTACCCGAGCCGACCAGGCGCCGATGCCTTCTCTCAAGAGGAAGGAGGAAGGCGAACGGCTTGACGCGATCGTTCTCGAGTCGCCCACAGTCGCCACCGCCGTACGACGTCATCCACGAAATTCTGCCCCGTTGCCAGCCGGGTCAGCACGTCAGACTGCCCTTGGGGTCTGGCCAACATCCACGAGTGCCCACCCGGCACCCACTGCACCTGCCCGCGCGCGCATTCTGCAAACTCGAGTGCGGTAGCGGCAGTGGCCACGCGGTCGAAACATCCCCACTCGGTGAGCATCGGGATCTCCCAGGCGACCAAGTCCCGAACTTCCGGCCGGAGGTCAACCGTCATCAGCATGCTGCCCACTGGCAGAGTCCGTCCCATGGTCCGTATGTTCCGGCGGACATCGGGCAACAATGAGCGAAACGTCGAGAGCATGCGTCCGACGAGCAGATCGGGAGTATCGAGAATGACGGCGGCGATCATGTCGGCAAAGGGCGCGGCATCTGGAAAGAACGGCGAGAGCATTGCCGGCAAGATCCCACGACGCTGCTTCCATGCCGGAGTCGCGATGCCGTCCCGATAGACGATCCCAAGAGTCATTGTCGGATGTCCATGGGCATACTGGACTGCGACAGCTCCGCCCATCGAGTGGCCCAGCACCACGACGGGGCCCGCGTCCACATGACCGAGGATGGTCGAGACCTGCTCGGCCAGCATCGACATGTTCACGTCATCCCACTCGAGCGGGTCGCTCCCGCCGAAGCCAGGGAGCGATGGGTTCACGATGCGCCACCCAAGAGCCTGGGCCAGCCGTGCACTCTCCCTCCAGTACATACCGCCACCGGCAAAGTAACCGTGAATGTTCACCGCCCAGATTGGCGGCGTGCCGGGACCATCGGGACCGTGAGCTCCTTCGTTGTCGGACACCGCGAACCTCAGCCTACGGTCCCCAGAACGAACGACACCGGGGACCATTCGTACCTCAGTGCGGCGACCAAGCTCCGCGCCTCGGCGCCCGCTCACTCCATCACGTTCCTTCCCGCGTGGTTCTACGCTGCCTTCGGGCCCGGTGCCCCGAGTTTCGGCCGCGGTGCCTCCTGAAGTCCTGATCCTGGCCGGCTTTGAAGAGCCGAGCCCCGAGGAGGCAACTGGTTCAGGAACAGACTGCATCGTGAGTGGAAACGCTACAGCAGACTGACAGTCTGTTGGGGGGACGGTAGTGTCCGGATCACATGTCTGGATCCAGCAACCCCCTACGCCGTGCCGCGTTGAAAGCGGTGCTCGCCGTTCGAGAAGTGCATGGTCTCGGACTTGGAACGTCCAACGCGATCGTGGGCCATTCCATCGAGATGGCGCTGGACGCCTGGCGCGAGCGCCGGACGGCCCGAGGTCCGGCCACGACCCGGTCTCCCGGCCGTCTTGTGTCGGCGTTGCCCATCGAAGATCGGGATCGGGATGGGGCGCTTCTCGGGGCACATTGCCTGTTCACCGAAGGGGAGCTCGAACTGCGCTTCCTCGACGATGGCCTCGTCCGCATTACGTGGGGTCCAGGCGAGCTTCCGGTGCCGTGGGCACTTGCTGTGGACCCCGGAGAGCTGCGACCCAGGGGAAATATCGTGTGGGACGACGGCGGATCCGCCGTGGGTTGCAGGCTCCACAGTCCCTCGATGGCGATCGAGGTCGGTCGAGGCGGGGACGTCACCATGCGCAGTCCGCAGGGGCATCTCCTGCGCCGCGAGCTCCCTCCCCTGCGACGCGGGGCGATCGTCACTTCCCGAAGTGTCCTGCGTCCCGGTGAGCACGTGTCCGGCCTCGGTGAACAGGCGTGGGGCGTTGATCTTCGGGGATCTGCTCATCGCTTGTGGAATCGGGACCCTGGTGGGGCTTGGGGACCGGGACAGGATCCCTTGTACTGCGGAATCCCGGTTCTGGTTGGCATGCACCCTGATGGCGACGTGCTGGTGTTCCACGAGAACACCTATGACGCCGAGGTACGCGTCGGAGGAGGGCGCGGTTCGGCCGCGGCGGCACCTGCCCAGGTGGAGTTGGCGTTCGCCGGTGGAGCTCTCCGTCACTACGTGGCCATCGGCGGACTGCCGATGCTCCTTGACCAGTACACCGTGCTCACCGGCCGTCCGGCCATGCCACCACGATGGGCACTTGGCTACCACCAATGCAAGTGGGGATATCGATCCGAATCCGACATCCGTGAGATCGCGGAGGGGTTCGCGGACGAATCGGTGCCTCTAAGCGCTGTGCACCTGGATATCGACTACATGGACGGCTACCGGGTGTTCTCCATCGACCGTGAGCGCTTCCCCGACATGCCGTCGCTGGCCGGCAGCTTGCGAGAGCGCGGTACGCGCCTCGTCGCGATCGTCGATCCGGCCGTGAAGGCCGATCCTTCATACGACGTGTATCGGGACGGAGTGGAGGGTGGCCACTTCGTGGTCGGCGAGGACGGCCACCCCTTCCTCGGGGTTGTCTGGCCGGGGCGATCAGCGTTCCCTGATTTCACCGATCAGGCGACCCGGGACTGGTGGGCTTCATGGTACCGGCGCCTGCTGGACCAAGGAATTTCGGGTATCTGGCACGACATGAACGAACCGACGTCCATCACGCTATGGGGAGACCGGACGCTTCCATCGGGGATCCGTCACTCGGTCGAGGGGCGAGGAGGAGACCATCGGGAGTGCCACAACGCGTACGGCTTGCTCATGGACCGTGCCGGGTGGGAAGCGATGAAGGACTTCGACGGCGAGCGCCGACCCTTCCTTCTCTCTCGATCCGGTTGGGCAGGAATGCAGCGATGGGCATGGAATTGGACGGGAGATATCGAATCGAGCTGGGACGGCTTGCACCAGCAGATCGCCACGGCGATTGGCCTCGGGCTGTCCGGGGTGCCTTTTACCGGTTCGGACATCGGTGGTTTCAGCGGCATTCCAGACAGCGAGCTCTACCTTCGCTGGCTCGAGCTGTCAGTGTTCATGCCGTTCTGCCGGACCCACTCGGTGATGGGATCGCCCAACCGCGAGCCGTGGCGATTCCAAGAACCCTACCGTTCGGCAATCGACCGGCTCATTCGTTTCCGCTACCGGTTGCTCCCGTATCTCTACACTCTGGCTCGTGCTGCGAACCTCCACGGCCACCCCTTCGTGCGGCCGTTGTGCTGGCCGGACGAGAATGGCGGCTCGTCCCTCGCCCGGCCGGTCGACGATGCCTTCTTCCTCGGCAACGCGTTGCTGGTGGCGCCGGTGACCTCCCCCGGCGCGTCCTCCCGCTCGGTAGAGGTTCCTACCGGTCGTTGGTACTCGTGGCGCGCGCTGCCTGCCATCATCAACGGCGAAGCGACCGACCAGGAGTGCGATGTGGTGAGCACGGTGGAGGGCGGGAGGGTGACGACTATTGCAGTACCTCCTGGGCAGCCCGGCGTTCTCGTGAGGGAAGGAACGGTGTTGGGTCTTGATGACGGGTGGGGGAGTGCGGTCCCTGAGCCCGCTTCCGGGTCCCTGGCGCTGTCACATGAGCCCCGACTGTTGTCATGGCACTGCTTCCCGAAGTCCGACGGAAGTGCAGTTGGGGTCGGGTTCGACGACCCCGGCGATGGCACGGAGGCGTCACGGACCGACCGGATGACTCTTTCGGGTGCACCCCCGGTTCTCGAGTGGGAGCACGATGGAGGGTACCGGTTGCCCGATCGGGTGCGAGTGGTGTTCCACGGCGTGCGAGCTTCCCGAGCTCTGGTAGACGGCAAAGAGGTAGAGACGACGATCCGCGACGTCGGTGAGCTGCCATCCACCGTCGTCGACACGGTGCCCTTCGGCAGGTTGCAATTGGCGTCGGTCAGGTGACGTCGCGTCGGAACGTCGTAAAATAGCCGAGCACTCCAGGCACCACTCCCCAGGCGAGGAGCGCAAGACCTCCCGCCCACCAAGAGAGCAGTCGTCCAGCTCCTGTGGCGCGTCCGTTGAACACCCCTCCGACGAGTGCCGCCGACGCTTCGGATGGAAGCCAGTTCAAGTCCATGTGGAACACATTCTGGAACAGCGCGACGAGGAGCTGCTCGACGATGATGGTTCCGCCGATGGTGACCAGCACCCCGGCCACTTGGTTCTTCACCAGCACGCCGATGCCTACTCCAAACAGGGCGAGCAATGCGAAAGCCCCCAAGACTCCGGGCACGACCGGCACAATTTGATGTGCGAGAGACGAGAACGACCCCCCGTCGGCGGCAAACCAGCTGAGCCCTTCGGCGCCCACCACCACGAAGCTTCCCAGCCCGAGCAGCAGTCCCCAGAGAATCGAGGCGATTGCCTTGGCAGTGAGCACGTCCGCCCGGCGGGGCGAGAAGAGGAGGGTGGTGGTCAAGACCTTGTGCCGGTACTCACCCGTGACGGACAAGACGCCGATGATCGGGGCGAGGAACAGCGCGGCTTCATAGCCCACACCGAGCATGTCGCGAAGGTCTTGGACCGTCGAGGGTGCGGCATAGCCCCCCCCAGTCAAGCTTCCGGCTTGATGGAATGGGATGAGCAGGAAGAGCCCGCACGCGACCATGTCGATCACCAAGAGGATCCATGGGCCCGGAGTCGTGCGGAGCTTGAACAGCTCTGAGCGTACGAGCCTGGTCATGCTGGCACCGGAGGGACGACGGCCTGAGGCGCCGATGGCCCCATGCTGCTTCCGAGCGACTGGGTCAGTTGGAGGAACAGCGCTTCGAGGTTCATCCCTTCTTGGGTCAGCTCGTACAGGACTATTTGGTGAGACGCCAAGAGGGGTCCGAGTTGCTCGGGGCTTGCATTGTCCACCATCACGACATCGGCAGCCACCTGCCGAGGAGAGAAGCCCGCCGCCGCGGCAACGGACACCAACCGGTTGGCCTCTGGCGTACGAACACGCATGGTTGGGCGTGCTCGGGCGGTGAGTGTTGCAAGCGGGCCTTGTTCTCTCAGTACGCCTTGGGACACGATGACCACGTCATCGACGGTCTGAGCCATCTCGGCCAAGAGATGTGACGACACCAGCACGGTGCGGCCCTCGCCCGCTAGGTGGCGCAGGAATGCCCGAAGCCACGCAATGCCCTGCGGATCCAGACCGTTTGACGGCTCGTCGAGGATGAGCGCCCCGGGGTCACCGAGCAGTGCCCCCGCCAATTCGAGTCGCTGGCGCATTCCGAGCGAATATCCCCCGACCTTTCGATTGGCGTCTGCCCTGAGCCCGACGAGGTCGAGCACCTCGTCGATTCGCCGTTCCGAGATCCCGCTGGCAAGGGTCAGCATCTTCAGGTGAGCGCGGGCTCGACGCGACGGGTGGAAGCTGGTCGCCTCCAGGACAGCGCCAACCTGGCGAGTGGGCTCATGGAGATCCTGGTAGCGCCGACCGTCGATGGTGGCCGTGCCGGCGGTTGGATAGACCAATCCGAGCAACATACGTAGGGCCGTCGTCTTTCCGGCACCATTTGGCCCGAGGAAACCGGTCACCCTCCCTGGATGTGCCGTGAAGTCGAGACCGCGCACAGCCTGGATGCTGCCGAAATGCTTCGTAAGGCCGCGCACTTCAATGGTGGCACCGGTCGTCACGCGCAGTAACCTATCGCCCTCACACCCGGTGGAGCGGCGGGGGCACTCAAAGGGTGACGATCTGGCGGATGACCTCCCCCTTCTTCAGAGCCTCGATCCCGGCGTTGATCCCCTCCAATCCGAAGCGGCTGGTGACCATGCCTTCCAGGTCGAGGCGGCCGGCCTTCCACAGGCGGATGAGACGGTGGAACTCCGTGCGAACGTCGGCACCCCCGTAGTAACTGCCCAGGAGCTTTTTCTCGCTGAAGAACAGCTCGAATCCGTTGAGCTCGAGTATGGCGTCGCTTCGACCAGCTCCCACGATGACCGTGGTTCCGCCTCGACGGGTCGCGTCCCATGCTGCTCGGAACGTCGGGGCGATGCCAATGCACTCGATCGCGTAGTCGAACCCCTCCCCGCCGGTGACTTCGGCACTGATCGCCATCAGGTCGTCAGGATGGACGCCGTGGGTAGCCCCGAATCGCTTGGCGTCCTCGAGCTTCTCGGGGACCATGTCGACGGCGACGATCTCCGCGGCACCACAGATTCGTGCTCCTTGGATGGCCGAAATACCCACGCCGCCGCATCCGAAGACTACGACGGACGATCCGACGGCGACTTTCGCCGTGTTGACCGCGGCCCCGACTCCGGTGGTGACCCCACATCCGATGAGCGCTCCAACTTCGAAAGGCACATCATCAGGTATCACCACGACGCCCTGTTGAGGGAGGAGCACTTCCTCCGCCCACGTGCCGGTGCCGGCAAACCCGAATATGTCCGACCCGCTCTCGTGGAAGTGCGTCGTGCCGGCGATGGAGAAGAAAATGTCGACACACAGGTTTGGTTGCCCGCGCAGGCATGCCTTGCATTTCCCGCACGGCGGCGTCCATGCGACGATGACATGGTCTCCAACCTTCACATCGGTCACACCGTCGCCGACGGCAACGATCTCCCCCGCTCCTTCGTGCCCGGGGACAAACGGCGCACCCTGAGGGAGGGTGCCGTTCATGCCCGAAAGGTCCGAATGGCAAATACCAGCCGCACGGATCCGGACCTTCACCTCACCGGGTCCAGGATCGTTGACGGTCAGGTCGTCGACAACTTCGACCACCTCGTTCCCGGTCATCCTGCAGACTGCACCACGCATCGCTCCTCCATCTCCTCCGTCCGCTCTTGGTCAATCGCGGAACAGCTCTTGTCGCCGGCGGGCAGCATGGACGTCGGCGAGATCTCAGCGGTGGCGACCCAAGCCGCCATCTGACCGCATTCGAGCACGCCCAGGGTGAGACGTGCAACACTTGGAAGTACCCGGGAAGCCACGGCAGGGGACTCGCCGCTCCCCGGCCAGCTCCTCGCGCCTCGCTCGGCGGCTGCTCAACTGGACAGCTCTCGTGGGAGGAGCAACCCGACCGCCACCTCGAGCTCGCCGTAGACCCTGGCGAGGGTGGACCACCCATTGATCCAGCCGACGAGGGCGGAGTACCAGACATGGCCGATCATGCGAGCACGGTCGCCGAGGTCAGGAGGTTGCGGCTCGCCGATCGCCCTCGTCACGATGCCTTCCATGAGCACCGTGACCTGCTGCTGGCACTCGACGGCACCTGGATCCGGAGATGAGAGCGAGGTGAAAACGGCCGCGACCAGCTTCGGCTGGCGTCCCATTGCCCGTAGTGCACGGTCCAGCACGTCGAGCACTCGCTGATCCGGTGAATTCCCACGGGCCGGTTGCTGGGCCAGCCGGGCATCGAGCAGCTCGACCCAGCGGACGAGGGTGGCAGCCAGCAGGTGATCTTTTGAGGTGAAGTACCGGTACACCGTTCCCATGGCCACGCCGGCCCGGGCTGCGACGTCGCGCATCTGGACGGCTTCGTAGCCGCCTTCGAGCCCGAGATCCATTGCCGCATCGATCACCCTCTGGCGCCGCGCTTGCTGCGCTCGGGTCAGTGGTCGGAAGGTCGTCTGCATCGAACCACGATAACCTCTAGAACGTGTTCCACTCGCTCCACGAGTCGAGTTCGCCGGGTCGATCACCCCTGAAGCGGTGCCAACGCCGATCGACGGTGAGCGTGACGCACGGCACGGCCTGCGATCATTGGAGCACTGCGCCTGCCTCCGGTGCGTCCGGACCCGGGCCTTTCGTGTCGCGTCTCGGCTTCGACGCTGCCCGAACTGCGACGTCAAAGTACGCTGCTCCTCGTGGCACGGTCGAGACCCGGTCCGTCTGCTCCCGGGAGCGATCACCGAGCTCGCGCCGCCTCCAAGGCTCCCACCCCCAAGGCTCCCACCCCCAGATCATCTGAGAGCGGACCGGTCGCCACGACCGACGGGCGGGTGGCTGGGCTTCGAGGTCGCGCGACCCGAGAGCGGCTCTTGGCCGCCGTCGTGGATCTCGTTGCCAGTACCCCGTGGCGTTCGGTGAAGGTGATCGACATCGCGCGTCAAGCTGGGACGTCGCCAGCGACCTTCTACCAGTACTTCGAGAACGTCGAACATGCCATCGGCGTCCTTGCCGAGAGAATGGTGGACGAAGCTGCCGAGGTGGGCGAGTTGGTCGCAGGGGACTGGTCTGAGGCCTCGAGTTGGGAGACGGCCCTGACCGTGACGGAAGCCTTCCTTGCATTCTGGGAGGCCAACCGAGCCGTCTTCAGAGTGGTGGACCTGGCGACCGAAGAAGGTGACGTACGCTTGCGCGGCGTCCGCGTGCGTGCGCTCAATGCAGTCACCGTCGCGCTCGCACAGGCCATCTCCCAACATGCCCCCGGCGGGAGTGGGTTGCTCGGTGCCACGAGGAGCTCACCCGCGGGAACGGATCCAATGGCTGTCGCCGGCACCTTGGTGGCCATGTATGCAAGTGTGGCGGCCCACCGGTACGGCTTTGAGTTCTGGGGGATCCGGACTGGGGCATTGATCGACAGCCAAGCGCGCTTGCTTCACTGGGCGGTCACGGGTCGTCCAGGGCCCTCCGAGCTGGTCGGTCGAGAGCAGCCTGCACCGGCACCGTTCCCATCGCCGCAGTTCCCACCGCCTCGGACCGGACCTGTGCCGGGTGGGGCAGTCGTTGTCCGTCGCGCCTCGCGGGCTGGGCCAGCTTCTGAGTCATGAGATGCGACTCCTCGTCGTAGAAGACGACCCCGGCCTCCAGTCCGTCCTGCAACGTGGGCTCCAAAGGGCTGGCTATGTCGTGGACGTCGTCGAAGATGGCGAGCGGGCTCTCCGTTTCCTGACGTCCTACGACTATGAAGCCGTCGTGCTGGACTGGCGGATGCCGGGGATGTCCGGGCTGGAAGTGCTTCGAGAGGCTCGCCGTCAAGGGATGAGGACTCCGGTGTTGATGCTGACGGCGAAGGACACGACGGCCGATCGTGTAGAAGGACTCGATGCCGGCGCCGACGACTATCTCGTGAAGCCGTTCCAGTTCTCCGAGCTCCTTGCCAGGGTCCGCGCACTTCAGCGACGTCCCCCCCTTACCTTGAGCCCCCATCTCGTCGTCGGTGATCTTCGATTCGACCCTGCCGAGCTCAGGGTGACGCGTGGTGGCACCGATCTCCCTCTCACCGGCAGGGAGATGGCGATCCTGGAACTTCTCATGCGCCGGTACCCGGCAGTCGTGGACCGCCGCTCGATTGCCCTCCAGGTCTGGGACGACGAAGCCGATGCCGTGGGCTCCAACACGATCGACGTGCACCTCGGACGTCTCCGGGCCAAGATCGCAGGCGGGTCGGTGCAGATCGCCACCGTTCGGGGGATCGGCTACAAGCTGGTTGACGGCTGATGTCAAGGTTGCGTACCGGCCGATCGCACCTCGCCCATGCTGCTCGGGTCGCCGGGATCGCGAGCGTGGTGATCGCGCTCTTCTACGTCGCGGTCGTGGGTGCTCTCGACTACTTCGTGTCTCGACGCGTGACCTGGGAAGTCGACCAGAGCCTCGCCGACCGGCTCGGTGACGTGATGCGAACGGCTGAGCTCAACAGCCCGCTTCCGAACCCTGATGATCAAGGAAGCGACGGAGTTCCCATCTTCGCTTGGATGGTGCCGTACAGGGGGCCGACGCGAGCCCTTACCGACGGGAGTCCCTCGCTCCCCCTCACCCGGCGCAACATGTCGTCCTCGTTTCAGACTGTTGCGATCGGAGGAGTGCCGTACCGGTTGGAAGCAGCACGCACCTCAACTGGCTGGCTGGTCGTCGGTCAGAACCAGACCGGTGCCGAGCACATCGACCAAGTGCTCTTCGACGGCGAGTGGATTCTCGGACCTGTGTTCCTCCTCGCAGTCTTCGCAGGCTCTCTGGCAATTGGCCTCCGGGCATCGGCACCGGTGGAGCAAGCCCGCCGGAAGGTCCTCGAGTTCACGGCCGATGCCTCCCACGAGCTCCGTACCCCTCTCACGGTCATCGAGGCGGAGATCGAGCTGGCGCGTGCGGGTCATGGCAATGACGGGAGCGAGAGGGAAGCCCTCGAGCACATTTCCCACGAAAGCACTCGTTTGAAACAGATCGTCGAGGACCTGCTCTGGCTCGCTCGATTCGACGCGACACCCGAAGCACACCAGCTCGAGCCAGTCGACCTCAATGCGACGGTCGACCAATCGGCGCGGCGTTTTACCGCGGTTGCGGCCACGCGGGACCAGCAGTTGCACATCCAGACGGACGCCATTGACCACGTGTGGGTAGAAGCGACCATTGCGTGGGTGGACCGGCTCGTCGGCACGCTCGTCGACAACGCCTGCCGATACACCCCCGTCGGTGGCACGATCTCGGTCTCAGTCCGGTCCGACGGCAACCGAGCCGCATTGGCCGTACAAGACAGTGGTCCGGGAATACCCCCGGCCGAGCGGGTCAGGCTCTTCGATCGCTTCCATCGGGCCAGCTCTCACCCCGAAGGGTCGGGGTTGGGCCTTGCGATCGCCGATTCGATCGCAAGAAGCACTGGAGGGCGGTGGCGAGTGGGGGAATCCAACCTGGGTGGAGCACTACTGGAGGTCTCGTGGCGTCGGGTGGCCGCACCTACCGTTGCAGCCGAGTGAGCGATAGTGATCACTCACGCTGCACCCCTTCTCGGGGTTCCTCGCCTGTTGCCAGGGTCGGTTCTGGCCTCACCGGGGACGGCCTCCTGGGATTGCAGAGGTCTTACGTCCCCTCCTCCGGCA
>DAHWPS010000019.1:0-3259 GCA_027342785.1 Acidimicrobiaceae bacterium | reverse complement strand
CTCTCGGCGAAGCGCTCGACGTCCCTCGGGCGCAGGCGGGCCTTCGCCTCGCAGACGATCGCCACCTCCTCTCCCGTCGCATCTCGCGCCCGCATCACCACGTCGGCCTCTCCGTTCACCTGTGCCGGCGCAGGCGCTGCGAGCAGCTCCCACCCCCAACGCCGGGAGAGCTCCGTGAGCACCTCCACCGCGTCGACCTCGACGGTCCCGCCCACCACCACCGAGAGCTTGCCGACTTCGGTGCGGAGCTTCGCCTGTCCCTCCTCGAGCTTGGCCTGGCCCTCCTCGAGCCTCGCCTGGCCCTCCTCGAGCTTGTCGAGCTTGATCTCGATCCTCGCGACCCTCTCGGGAAGCGCCAAGAGCTCCTCGGAGAGCAGCAGAGCGCGAAGCTCGTCGCGGAGCGCGGGGTCCTGCTTCATCTGGCGGATGATGCCGAGAGTGTCCATAGCCGACATCCAGCTTAGAGGCTCGGCGGAGCGGGGTTCCCAACTGCTCCCACACGAGGGTATAGATAGTAGCGAGTAGGTGTTTGTAGTAGTAGCGTGGCGGTGTGAGGCTGAGCGAGTGGGCGCGATCACAGGGTGTGCATCCAAAGACCGCTTACCGCTGGTGGTGCCAGGGCATCCTTCCGGTCCCGGCCAGGCAGGTGAGTGCTCGGATGATCCTCGTGGACGAGCCCCTCGTCGCCGCATCTCCGGGCGTCGGCCTTTACGCCAGGGTGTCCTCCCATGACCAGCGATCCGACCTCGATCGCCAGGTCGCCCGGCTCTCGGAGTGGGCAGCCAAAGCAGGGATGCGGGTGGAGCGGGTGGAAGCCGAGGTGGGTTCGGGCATGAACGGATCGCGGGCCAAGGTACGACGGCTGCTTGCCGACCCGTTGGTGACAACGGTCGTAGTCGAGCACAGGGATCGCCTGGGGCGCATGAACACCGAGCTCGTAGAAACAGCTCTCTCTGCCCACGGGCGGCGGCTCGTCGTCGTAGATGACGGCGAAGTGACCGACGACTTGGTGCGCGACATGGTGGAGGTGCTCACAAGCTTCTGCGCGCGCCTCTACGGGCGGCGCTCCGCACGCAACCGTGCGGAGAAGGCCCTCAGGTGTGCAGAGCACGATGTTGGCCCGATGGCACTGATACACCCCCGTGAGAGCATTGTCCCGTGAGCAAGCCTGCCCGCAACCCCACGCACGGAGCCCGCTACCCGGTTGCCGGCGCCGAGCAGGCACCGACCGTTGCAACCATGCGGATACGCACCCGTATCCGCTATTCGTTCGCTGACATGGTCGTGCTCGTGGCACTGGCTCAGCACTTCGACCGTCTCCAAGGTCAAGACCTCGCTGTCAGGTGCAAGGGCATCCCCGACGAGGCACGGGCGATCGTCGCCTTGGCTGGTTACCTCGGAGTGCTTGCGGGAAAGTACCGCGGCGCGGACGAGAAAGTGCCGGAGGGCACGAAGAAGAGCCAGTTGAAGCCCCGCCCGCCGTCTGCTGAGACCGTGCTGTGGGGGGTCCGCAAGCAGGCACTCACTTCCCAGTGCTCGTCACGCTTCGCCGGGCGGATCACGAAGTCGTCGAACGACGCGTACGCACTTGCCCGCAGGAACCAGTTCCGGGCGCTAGCGGAGAAGAACAAGGCAATAGCCGCTCTCACCGAGAAGCTCGCCCGTCCTGTGCGCAACGCTGCCGCTGCCAAGGAGCTGCTCGAGAGCGAGAGAGAGGCTGCGAAGACCGAGGGGCGGCGGACTCGTCACCTCTCCTCCGGCTACAAGTCCGAGCACGAGCACGCGATGAAGCGCCGGAGGCTCGAGCACCTGACAGCCGAGGCCCGCACCCTCCAGACAGACATCGACTCTGGCCGAGTGCACATCACCCGCGGTGGCAAGGATCTCCTGCGCAACAGGCTGCACTTGGGGGAGGCTGGGCTCACCGAGGAAGGCTGGCGGGCACGCTGGCAGGCTAAGCGCTGGAGCTTCGGCGCAAACGGCGAAGCAGGCAAGCGCTATGGCAACGAGACCATCCGGGTCTGCCCGGATGGAATTCTCGAGGTGGACCTGCCAGGAGCACTCGCCCACATGGCGAACGTGACAGCACGCGGGACCACCCGGTATCGCTTCGACGCGAGGGCCGCCTTCTCCTATCGCAAAGACGACTGGCTCTCACAGGTGGAGGCCGGGCAGGCGGTTGCCTACGACTTCATGTTCGCAGAGAACGGGCGGGTCTACCTGGACGCATCCTTCACCCCAGCAGCATCACCGGTTGTGCCAAGCCTCGAAGACCTCCTCGCTGATGCCGGACTGCGTGTTCTGTCGTTGGACCTGAACAACGGCTTCCTCGCCCCTGCGGTCTTGGATCGCAGGGGCAACCCGATAGCGAAGCTCGCCCACGTCCCGTTTCTCACAGAGGACCTGCCGGCGAGCACCCGTGACGGGCATCTCCGCCAAGCACTCACAGATGCCCTCGACCTGGCAGAGGCTTACGGGTGCAGGCTCGTCGTGGTGGAGAACCTCGGGTTTTCCGACATGCGGGCCACAGGGCGCGAGGACTTCGCCAGCCGCAAGTGGTTCAGGAAGGTGGTCTGCGGCATGCCTACCGCTCAGGTACGCGACAGGCTCGTACCCATGGCATCAAGACGGGGCATCGCTGTCGCGGGTGTCCCTGCCGCGTACTCTTCGATCTGGGGCAAGGCGTACTGGCAAGAGCCCCTCTCTTCTAAGCAGCACAAGGTCTCGGGACACACCGCAGCCGCGGTTGTCCTCGGGAGGCGAGCCCTCGGGCACTCAGCCCGGCGCCGCTCACAGGCAAGTCTAGATGTAATCGCATCCGACCCGGATCAGGGGATCGAAGCGGCAGAGGTGTCGGAGGACACAGTTGGCACTGCTGGTGCGGTGAGCTATCACGTGAGCAAGCCGGGATCTCCGGGCGATCGCCATCATCACACAACACGCAAGACGCAAAGGCACAAGGGCAACCCCGATGGGGGAAGTCAGACCCGGACTGGTGATGCGGAACTGCGGGATGTGAGGCCGGCGAAGACCGTTCGTGCCGGCCCGAGGAGCGCTGTCCTAAGTGTTACCTCGTAGAGGAACGGTGGCAGGCTTCAGGGTGGCAGATAGGCGTAGCTGTGGCCTCTGGGCCGCCTGTGCGTGCGATCGGCCGCCGAGGACGGCACGGCGCTACGGTGGGCCCATGCCGCCGCCAAGCTCCTCCGACGTTCCAGCAACCGACGTCCCTGCAACCGACGTTCCTGCAACGAGAAGCGCA
>DAHWPS010000146.1:0-3178 GCA_027342785.1 Acidimicrobiaceae bacterium | reverse complement strand
GCCTTCTTGCTCAGCCCACTCAAAGAGCTTCACCCTCGTGCTCTACGACGCATGCTCGTAGATGTTCAGTGATATCGAAGGTAGCTGTTGGCAACCCCGGTCTGTTCTCGCTCCATTCGGCCCAGGTACGGATCGGGATCTGGGACTTGAGCAGGGTGCCGGGCTTGGTGTGGGCACGGCCGCGGGGGAACAACTTGGCGCGTTCGGTGGCCAGATGACCGTCGGTCGACGCCGCGCTCATTGAGACCAGCAGCTGGGCCTCGTCGTCGCTCAGCGTGATCTCGCCGTCGCGGCGCAACAGGGGCACGACCGTGGCCAGCATGGGGGCGAGGCGCTTGCCCGCAGGGGTGCGCATCAACGTCCAGCACGTGATCAGACAGGCGATCACGTGCGGGCCGAACTTGGCTGCTCTCGGCGAGCGCGGGCGCGCTGGCTTGAGCGTCCCGGCGTCGCGCAGCGCGGCCCGGGCGTCGTCGCGGTGCCACCCGGTGAGCTCGACCAGCTCGTCGAGGATCCTCGACTTGTCGGGCCGACCGGCCCGCTTGTAGGCCGTCGCCAACTTCTTCGTCACTGCCTGGCGTTGATGCATCGAGAGCTCCATCGCTCAGGCCTAAACCACGGGCCGGCCACCTGTCGATCTCGGCGACGAAGCGGAGATTCTCAGACGAGGCAACGTATGGGGTCAGGCGGAGGTTTTCGTTGAGTCAACTCGGCGAGTAGCGGAGCTCCCGCGGCCGAAAGGTAGGCTCGGCATCCACCGGCGGCGTGGCCGAGTGGTTTAGGCAGGGGCCTGCAAAGCCCTTTACCCGGGTTCGATTCCCGGCGCCGCCTCCAAGGAAACCCGTCTGAAGCACCCCCGTGGCATGCTCCTGGGATGCATGGCAACCCAGATTGGGCGACCGGGGAGCTTCTCGGCTTCGACCTCGAGACCACCGGCGTCGATCGATTCTCCGATCGACCGGTCTCCTACGCGCTCGTCACGCTCGTGCACGGCGAGGTGACGGATCGACGATCTGGACTCGTCGACCCGGGGATCGAGGTGCCAGCGGGGGCCACGGCCGTCCATGGGATCACCACCGAGAGGGCGCGGGCTGAGGGTCGGCCCTTGCCCGACGCTCTCGTCTATCTGGCCGACGCATTGGAGGAAGCGGTGGGCCGTGGAGTCCCGGTGGTCGGCATGAAGCTTGATTACGACCTCACGATGCTCGACGTGCAGTGCCGAATGGTCACGGGGCGGGGTCTCATCGAGCGGGGTTTTGCCGGTCCTGTTCTCGACGCGCTGGTCTTGGATCGCCACGTCGACCGTTTCCGGCGCGGCCGTCGAACTCTTGTGGATCTTTGCGCGTACTACGGCGTCACAATCGATCATGCCCACGATGCCGCCGCCGATGCCCAAGCAGCCGCTCGCGTCGTGCTTGAGCTATGCCGCCGTCACCCCGATCTTTGTGAGCAGGATCTCTCGGTCCTCCATCGATCCCAGAGCGGCTGGCACCGGGAGTGGGCCGAGTCCTACGACCAGTGGAGGAGCGAGCGCGGAATGACCCCGTTGGACCCGAGGGAGTTCCAGTGGCCGATCCCCGGTGACGCGGTGGCTCATTCTTCTTGATGCCGCCCCACGCTCTGGGAGCGCGGGGCCTTCACTGCATCGAGCGACGAGCGAGATCCGGCAGCTTGGCAGCTAGGAGCGTGGGCTGTCGTTCGCCTGTACCGATGTGAGGAGATCCCACACCATGCTCAATTGATCGCGCTGAGCAAGGAGCACGGAGGCCGGGTGCTTCTTGTCGATGTGACCGAGAAGCCCGTTGTACACGGAGTACCCCACGAGCTCTTGGAGCCGGCGTGTGAAACTTGAGACAATCCGGGGTGGCACGCCGAGCTGCTGGTTCTCCTGCTGGCGTATGAACCCGGCGCAGTAATTCATGGCAATGCCGACCCGGTGCTCCTTCGACCTGTTGGCGCCTCCTCCGTGCCACAAGCTTCCGACCCACACAAGGACGCTGCCTTTGGGCATCTCCGCAGCGATGGTCTCGTAGGACTCGAGAGGATTGGGTGCCTGGTCACGCCGATGGCTCCCGGCGACGAGCCGGGTGGCGCCGTTCTCCTCGGTGAAGTCGGTGATGGCCCACATCGTGTTGCAGATGACAGGAGGATGCGGGCGTTCAAGGGGGATGAGCTGGTCGTCAGCGT
This sequence comes from Acidimicrobiaceae bacterium, assembly GCA_027342785.1. Lineage (GTDB taxonomy): Bacteria > Actinomycetota > Acidimicrobiia > Acidimicrobiales > RAAP-2 > JAJYWF01. The sequence goes on along the minus strand of DAHWPS010000146.1, from coordinate 991 downwards.
GGATCGGCTGTGCGACCTCTCCGGGGCCGATCGAGATCGACGACAGCGAGGAGATGAGCAGTCCGGGGTCGAGAACAGCCTCGACGAGCGGGAGGACCTCGGGGTGCACCGGAATCTGCTGGTAGAGGCTGCCGTGGACCAAGAGGTTGTAGATGCGCGTGGTAGAACGGCCTTCAAAGACGTTCGAAGCCGGGACAATGTGGAGCTCTTCTTCGAGGCGGCGGAGATCGAGAGCGAGCGCGTCGCAGAGGGACACGTCGATCACGTCGTGGAGGACGGTGAAACCCTGCTGGTCGATCTCGGCCAGGTGAGCTGCACGTCTGGCGGCTGTCATCGTCTCAGCGCCAGCGCCAGCGCCAGCGCCAGCGCCAGCGCATCTGGCAGGTGGCCCGCCTGTGACCGCCTGAGATCTGACCGGTCATCTGTCAGGTCATCTGTCCGGCCGAACAACTTTGGCTCTTCCGCCACACGCTCAACCTATCCCTTCTCGCAAGAGGCGGCACGGCGCCCGCCCTCTCACCCGGTCGGTGGTGTGCCAGAGCCCCGGGTGGGTTGTTCGGGGGCTCCTCGGCCACCGCGTCGAGGGAACGGAGTGAGAAGCGGTTGTGCGGGCGGGGCCGGGCTCGGCCGGGCTCGGCCGGCGACGAGCATCATCGCTTGTTCGGCCTGTGCCTGGGGGTCTCGGGCCGTCCTGCTAGCGTCGCGAAGCGGGGCCGTTGGCGCAGCTGGTAGCGCACTTGCATGACGCGCAAGGGGTCAGAGGTTCGAGTCCTCTACGGCCCACGAGGAGGTCTTCACGTTTTACGTGGGACCCACTTCACGTTTCGAGCTGTCGTCATCGTGCCATAGAGGTGTGACGCGCCTATCTGGCGGGTCATATCCGCTCAGCGTTGTCACGGCCGTCGACCGGGCGTGCGCGAGCCCCGGTCGCCGTAGTGCATCCAGGCGTGGCCGACTACGGCGGTGCCTCGGGTGATCCGACGCCCACAAG
>DAHWPS010000145.1:0-8638 GCA_027342785.1 Acidimicrobiaceae bacterium | reverse complement strand
CCCTTTGACCGAAAGGCCATACATCCCCACGCTTTTCGCCATACTTATGCCCAGGTTCTAGCCGACCAAGGCGTCCCGGCGCCAGTGCTGAGGGACCTGATGGACCACCGCAGCCTTTCCACGACGCTCGGCTATTACAAGGTTCAAGAGTCCCGGAAACGAAAGGCAATGGAGGTCCTTGCCCGCCACACCGTCGACAACCGCGGCCCCGCTCGCCCCGTTGCCGGTGAGCCGTCGTCCCTGGCGCACTTGCGCGAGCACCTCTCCTGGGTGGCCGTGCCCATGGGCAAGTGCTCCGAGCCCACCAACGTCCGTGCTGGTGGCCAGGCCTGCCCCATCCGCTACCAGTGCGCAGCCTGCCCGCATTTCGAGTCCGACCCTTCTTACTTGCCAGAGCTGCGTGCTTACGCCGACGAACTGCGCAAGGAGCGCGAGGTGATGCTCGCAGCCGGTGCGAGCGATTGGGCGGTCGAGCACGTCAGCCGACAGGTCGAGGTCATCGCCGGTCACGTGCGGGCGCACGAAGCCCTCATGGGGCGCCTCGGTGACGACGAACGCGCCTTGGTCGAAGAAGCGTCCGTCACTTTACGGAAAGCTCGTCAGTCCGTCCCGGTCGCGTTCGGCAAGAGGCGGGCGAGCCATGACTGACAACAGCGCCGCCCTGCGACGGGCGCGTCGCCAAGACAGCCGTGCCAAGCGCCAGCGGGCTGCCGAAGCGCTATCTGCGATGGAGGAAGAGGGCACCAGGATCAGCTTCGCTGCCGTCGCCAGGCGTGCGGGGGTGTCGGTCTCCCTGCTCTATGCAGATCTAACGCTCAGCTCGGCTATCGCGACCACGAGGGACCGCCAGCGCCAAGCGGGAAGTGAGCGGGCTTGGAGGCTCCCCGCCCGGTCGCTCGTCACCGAGCAGAGCCTTCGCACTGAGCTGGCCAACGCCAAGGAGCGGGCTCGCAGGCTGGCCGAAGAGGTTGCCCTCCTCCGCAAACGGCTGAGCCGCCAGTTCGGCGCCGCCACCGACATCGCCCGTGGTGAGGCGTTGAGCCCGCTCCTCGACCAGCTCGAGCAACGCAACGCCGAACTGGAAGCCGACAACCACCGGCAGCGACAGTGCCTCAGCCAGCTTGAGAGCGACGTCCGCGACCTCAACGAGAACCTCGATGCGGCCCGGGCGGTGAACAGGGAGCTAATGGGCGAGCTCAACCGGAGACCGTCTGGCAACGAGGCGAGCCGGGTGCAACCTGTTATCGCGAAAGAGTGACAGATGGTGGAGGGTTGTGTGAACTACGTCGGTCACACGAACTCGGCACGACTACCAGCCATTCCGCTCGTCAATACAAGAGAACGGCGACGACGGTGGGGTCGTCGTTGAAGATCTTCCCCCACGACCCCACGCCGAGGTTCGTGGTCAGGCACACGCTGCCCTTCAGGTAGCGCTGGCTGATCACCTGGAACAGCGCAGCCGCCGCCTCCTGGGCGAGGGGGAGATATCCCACCTCGTCGACGATGAGCAGCCTCAGTCCGGCGAAGAACCGCATCGTCGTCGCCCACCGCCTCTCGAGCGCGGCCCGGTGGCAGCGTGCCGCGAGATCCGCAGCTGTCGTGTAGTAAGTGCGATACCCGGCCTCGATCGACGCCCGCCCGAGGGCCACCGCCAGCATCGTCTTTCCCACCCCGGGCGGGCCAATGAACAAGACGTTCGTGGCGTCCTCCAGGAAGCGCAAGGTGGCGAGCTCGTGCACCATGGCCTTGTCGATGGCGGGCTGGGCGTCGAAATCGAAGTCCTCGACGCGCCAGGGGGCGGGCAGGCGGGCGAAGCGCTCGAGACTCTCGCGCCGGCGCACCTCGGTGGCAGACACCTCGGCGTCGAGCAGGCGCTTCAAAAACGCAGAGTGCCCGAGGCGGTGCTTGGCGGCGTGGTCGAGCTCACTCGGCAGGGCTTCTGCGGCCGCCTGCAGCCTCAGGTAGGCGAGATTCGAGCGCAGCTGCTGGTAGAGGGAGTCCTCGCTCACGACCGCTGCTCCCGTCGCTCGGCCATGTCGTCGACGAGCGCCTGGTAGGCGGCGAGGGAGATCACCACGTCGTCGTCCTCCAAGGACCGAAGCAACTTGCTCGCTTCGGCTCGGGCCTCCTCGCCGGGTGGACGGTTGGCCTTCCTGCGACACGGTGGGTCGGTGGTGAACGCGGCGAGGATCTCGCTCTCGAGCGCAGCCCGGTGGGCCGGGTCGCGCACCACGTAGCCGCCGCCGGGGACCTCCCGGTAGTGACTGGCGAGCAGCAGCCCGGACGCCGAGAGGATCTCGATGCCGCTCGTTCCGAGCCGGTGGCGCACGGCCACCTGGGTGCCCATCAGCCCCGGTGGCACCGAGTAGGAATTTCCCTCGAAGGGCACGAGGCACGAGCGGTCGACGGTGTTGGTCGCCTCGATGACCGCCGAATAGCACGTTGCCGGCAGCGGGCGCAGCACCTCGGCCTCGGCCAGATCGGCCACGGTCGGACGCGTGCGGCCGGCGGCGGCGAGCTTCGCCTTGGCCCCTTCGGTGCCGAGCAGTTGCTCCAGCTTGGCGAAGGGCCGTGATCGGCGATCGGCGATGCGCTCGCAGAAGCGGTCGAGCTGGTCCTGGGCCTGGGCCATGGTCTCGGCTGTCATCGTGCGCCAGAAGCGCTGGGTGGCGAAGTGGATGGACTTCTCCACCGACCCCTTGCGGTTGCCCCGGCGCGGCGGGCAGGGGACCACTTTGACGCCGTAGTGCTTGGCCACGGGGACGAAGCTCGGCTGGACGACGCCGGTCTTCGGGTCCACCACCGTGGCCATGCGGTCGACGCGCCAGCGCCGGGCCGTGCCGCCGAGGCGGCGCAGCACGCCGTCGATGGCCTCGATGAGATGCGCCTGGTCCTCGGACTCGGCGAACACGCCACGGAACTTGCCCGAGCACGGCAGCGACCCGAGGAGCAGACGGGCGTCGTCTCCCCAGGACGCCTCGGGCAGTTCGTCCCAGTCCCACTGGACCTCTTCGCCCGGTGGGTGGGGGATGTCGATGGTGGCCCGCCCGGACACCCCGCGCACGCCTCGCAGTGCGGGCGCAACTCGCGGGCCCGCAGACCGCGGGTGAAGCTCGGGTAGCTGAGCGGGAACCCGAGCGCGGTCACCTCGTCGTAGAGGGCGCTCGCCCACACATGCGCGTCGTCTTTGAAGCGCGCCCGAAGATAGGGGACGTACTCGTCGAACGCATCGGGGGCGCCGCGACGGCGTTCGCCGGCGACGCGTTCCCCATTCAAGTGCGCCCGGACGGTCTTGCGGTCCCGGCCGAGGTGGCGGGCGATGGCCGAGATCGACCATCCCCGCTCGCGTAGTGCTGTTGCTTCCATGTCCTCGTTCCCTGTGAACATGAGAGCTGGTCCCCGTTCTCGAGGTGCTGGCTTGGACACCAACAGCCTCGGAAGGGGGGCCACCCTCAGTGGTGGATCGTCAGTTCACCGGGGTCCCGGACTGGGGAATTTCAATGAGCAGGTCTGGGGAGTCCTACGTGAGCGTCGTCAAATGGCGAGACGGCGCGTTCGAGGAAGAGTACATCAGGGCATGACCCCTCGACGCTCAGGCCGTGATCCGCAACAGCGGCAACCTCAACTTTGATCAGCGCACTGCATACGCATGCCCTGTGCATGCCTGCGCAACTCGACGTCGACCGGCCGCATCGGCGTGCCGGTCTATGCGGAACCGCAGCTCACCGGCCATATCTCGCCGCGCACACCCTGCATACCCCTGCACAGGGCACGATGAGCAAGCCCCGAGAAAAACACCCGAGAAACTCGCATCTCCGACGAGCGCCGGAATGAGAAACCGCTGGTCAGGCACCTGTACCCCTGCACGAGGAGCGCGCCTGACCAGCGGTCTTGGTGGCGGGGGGAGGATTTGAACCTCCGACCTTCGGGTTATGAGACCACAACCCCTGATCTGGCCTGTGTTTTCAGGTAGTCCGCAGTACGCCAGATTTGGCCACTGACCTGGTGTTACGTGCTTGGCACGGCCTCCGAGCAGGAGAGGGGCATCTGACACGATCCCCGCAGTTTTGAAGATTTTTTTGGGATGGCTGTGACCTTCGGGTTCATGTGCGGGGCATTTTTTTCGAGCCCCGGAGGCTGCCTTCGGGAGGATCATCGGATGCTGTCAGGGCAGGAGTTTGGGTGGTCTCCGGGGCTGCCAGTCCCTCGCTCATGACTCCCCCAGCTCCGCTCGAAGCGTCTCGACCGTCCAGGTGGGACAGCCGCAGCGCGGGAATCTGAGCGGAGAGCTGGTCCGCCTGCTCCGGGCTCAGTCGCCCCTGGCGGACGATGACAGCGAGCCGCCGTGTGATTGCGTGCAGCGTTTCATCCCACTGCTCTGCAGCGACGACGACGTCAAGTCGCGGGTCGGCGAGGAGTACCCGTCCTTGCTGGCGGAGTAGCTGTGCGACGAGGACGCTCGCATCCGCCACGATGATCATTCAGGCATGGGCCGCCGCAGGTCGAACAGCTGCGCCAGCTCCTCTTCGGTCATGCCAGTCTCTTCGAGAATCTTCTCGACGGAACGGCCGAGGTTCTCAATGGCCTGCTTGACGTGCTCGTGGTCACGCTCGACTGGGATGTAGAACCCGATCACCTGGCCGTGCTTGTTGACGGCGACCGGATCGGACCCGGACAGGTAGGTGGTGGCGTGATCCCGGAACTCCCGCACGCCGACGTTCTTCAGCTTTGACATTTGTGGTCACCTCGTGGTCACATTGTACGCCGGTCGGGATCAGCTGGTCAACGACCGTGATGAGCGGTATCGGACTCGTTGGCACCCAACCAGTCGAAGCGGCTCCACTCCTGTCCCTGTACCACCCCCATCCGGGAGGGCTCCGGCCTCAAGACGTGCTCGGAGGACGAGTCCTCCTCGGGCGCTCCGCCGTGGCTGGGGGCGGTTGGTCACCTCCATGAATCCACTCTCACTGGAGGGCACCACGATGGTCCCGACAACCTTTAACCTCATCCGAACGTTCACCCGCCGCTCACGGCGGGGCGTCCGCCACCCGGACGCTGTGCCCGAAGCGCAGCTCAACCTCCCCCGTCGGATCGACGGGCCTGCGGCGGCTGCGCAGCTCGCAGGTGACCTGCTCCGCCATCACCGTGAGGACGTGACAGTCGTTCTCTACCTGGACGACCGCCACCGCTTCGTTGGTCACGCTGTCGTTGCCGTCGGCTGGGTCCAAGCCGCTCGGCTCTCGGCCCGCCCAGTGCTCCTCGGAGCCCAGGCGTGCCGGGCAACCGGCTCCGTCCTCGTCCGCTATCGCCACTACGGGGCGCTGAGCGCCACGGAAGCCGAGCAGGCGTCCTTCCGGGCCATCGCTGCTGCGTGCGGCCGTCACGGGCTCGCTGTGGTGGATCACGTCGGCGTCGCCACAGGTGGCTTCAGCTCGGCCTGGTCAGGCGGCTCCTGACGCTGCTCAGCGGGACGCCTTGCGGCCCGTCCGCCGGGTCGTCGGGCGAGGCGCTGCCCCCTTCGACGTGTGGGGCGTGGAGCGCTCATGCGCAGGCACCCGCGTCCCGTCTGCCCGCTTGTACGGGTGGACATAGACGATCTTCTTGCCCTTCTCGGTCTCGGCCATACTGTTACACCTCCGTGGGTTCCCAGCCGATGTCGCGGGAAGTATACTGGGAAGGTGACGATGACCATGACCCCGTTCGGACCGTCGGTGCAGGAAGTGCCACTGACCAGGGCTCCCCTGGTGAACGTGATCGCTCAGGTGCGCTTCCCGGCAGTGATGAAGATCGAGGACAGTGCCTTCGTGGCGAACTTCCAGGAGGCGATCCGGAAGGACTACCCGATCCTCCGGCCGGAACGGCAGCTCGGCGTCCTGATCGGGCCGGGAGGGGTCCAGCCGCAGGACGCTGGGACCGTGTGGCGCTTCGAGACGAAGGACCCGGATGCCTGGCAGGTGACGCTCGCGCCGAGCTTCGTGTCGCTCTCCGCGAAGCGGTACACGCGCCGGAGCGACCTTCTTGCTCGCCTGACTGTGGTGCTCCACGCCCTGGAAGGCTGGCTGCACCCGAACGTCTGCGACCGCATCGGCGTCCGATACGTGGACCGGGTGACAGGCGAGCAGCTCTCTCGAATCAGCACGCTCGTCCGTCCGGAGATACTCGGCGTCGCCGGGGATGAGGCTGCACTCGGCAGTGCGGAGGTCGTGCACGCCCTGTCGGACACGCTGTTCCGACTCGACGATTCCTCGCAACTGCGTGGTCGATGGGGCAGGCTCCCCGCTGGTGCAACGTACGACCCAGGCATCGAGCCAGCGCGGGAACCGTCGTGGGTGCTCGATCTCGACCACTACACCTCGTAACAAGAGGACTTCGACCTCGCCACGATCGGCGGGAAGGTCGCCGACTTCTGCGACCGCATCTACACGTTCTTCCGGTGGGCAGTCACCGATACGTTCCTCGATGAGTTCGGAGCCGAGCGATGAGCCCCCAAGTTCAAGCGAGACCCACTGCTCGTCAGGACGATCCCGATGTTGAAGGACCCTGGTCGATCCTCCCGATCGCTGACACGCTCTTTGAGCGGAAGTCCTCGACGACGACGCGGCTCGGGATGCCCTTCCTCGTTCACGATCTTGACGACCTGATTCTCGGTGCTGAGCGGATGACTGGCGCAGCCTTGAGCTGGGCCAGTCAGTTCTGGCGGCTCGATGTCAGCTCCACCGAGACCGGCATCACCTACGCCAGCACTGCTCGCCCCGTACGTGAGGAGGTACAAAAGCTCCGCGACGAGATCGTGCGTCGAACGCGCCTCACCCGTGAGCAGATCGCTCGTGCTCTCGGTGTGGATCGCCGGTCGCTGAGCGCCTGGGTCAAGGGCGAGTCCACCCCCGGGGCGGACAAGCTGGAACGCCTTCAACTGCTGGCGGATGTCGTCAGGGACATCGACGCATCCGAGCCGGGGAGTGCGACGGAGGTTCTGCTGAGTCGCACCGAGGGACAGGACCTTCTCGATCACATCGCGAGTGGCCGCTTTGCTCATGCACGTGACTGGCAGCTTCTGCGGGGATCGTCTCCTTCGGTGAGGATCGTGCACCGCCGATCCGCCAAGCGTCCGCTCCATCAGAACGCGCTCGACGCCTATCTGCGGGGCGAGCTTCGTCCGCTCGGGCGAGCGACGACCATTCGCCCTGAGTCGGACTACGAGCAGGACCTTGCCCGGGCGGAGCGCCTCATGCCTGACGAGCCGGTCCGGAGGAGCCGCAGGGGCTACCGATGATGAGTCCGGACGACTTCTACGAGTGGCACGATGAACCCCGGCAGGGCGACATCGTGCTCTGCGGCGTCTCACGGATCATTGCAGACGATCGCCACAGTCTTCCGCAGTGGGAGTCGCTCGATGCGCACTTCGTGCAGATCGACGACGCCTGGGACACCGGGCGCCCCCTTGGGATCGCGGCTGGCATCGGCCTGGCGATGGTGGTGACGCATGACTGCCAGCTCGATAAGGAATGGAACCAGCGGGTCCGGGAGCTTCAGCGAAGCGGAATGACGCTTGATCGTGCCGAACGTGAAGCCGCCTCGGATGTAACCCTCGACCGCACCCTGGTCGTCAGTCCACTCGTCGATCCGAGCGAGCTGCGTGGCGGGCGCGGGAACCTACTGGCGGGCAGGGTCATCGGCTACCTGCCGGTCCCGGCACATCTCGACGCCCTCGTCGCCGAGTGCGTTGCTGACTTGACCTACCAGTGCACCATCGACCGTCTCGACGTTGCCAAGATCGCCTCGATCAGTGAGGCGGCCCGGAAACAGCTCCGCTACGCACTCATTCAGCTCGATGCGCTCCGCACCGCCGACCTCGGGTTCGAGGTGGAAGCGGTCATTGGCCGGACGATCCGGACGGTCGAAGTTCCCGCCCACAACCCCCTCTCGGTGCGGATCGAGCTGGACGACGGAGGGGTGATCCAGCTCCTCCAGCAACCCGGCACCCCGGACCAGGAGACTGGAAGAAGTGGAGAGTTCTTCTCGACGGAAGGGAGGGGCGATGCCTGAGCTGATCTGGGACGGCAAGTACGACGCTGCGGGGAAACGGGTGGCACCGCTCCGCGTGGCGCTCCCCTTCCAGACCGTCGAAACGGTCAACGAGTCTGCCCAAGAGCGCCAGCGGTCGCTCTTCTTTGCAGAGCCGGACCAGACCGAATGGCGCAACCGTCTCATCTGGGGAGACAAGAAGTACGTGCTGCCCGCGTTGGTAGGCGAGCTGTCCGGACAAGTCGATCTAATCTACATCGACCCTCCATTTGCAACGGGCTCGGACTTCTCGTTCATGACGTCAGTACCTGGCGGCTCCGAGACCTTTACGAAGGAGCCGAGTGTCATTGAGCAGAAAGCATATCGGGACACGTGGGGGCGAGGTCTCGACGGGTACCTGTCATGGTTCTACGACTCGGTATCAGGGCTTGCCGAACTTCTCAGCGAGACGGGGAGCATTTACGTCCACCTCGATTGGCACGTGGCTTCCTACGCCCGGACCATCCTCGACGAGGTCTTCGGACCCGACAGTTTTCAGAATGAGATCACGTGGCGTCGGACGACTGCTCATAGCGACTCGAAGACCTGGAGCCACGTCACTGACGTCATTCTC
>DAHWPS010000128.1:0-12180 GCA_027342785.1 Acidimicrobiaceae bacterium | reverse complement strand
ACGCCTGCCTGTACAACTTCGTCGTGATCGGTGAGGCCGTACGAGTCCTACCCGAGGACGTGACCTCGAGCGAGCCCGAAGTGCGTTGGCGCGACATCGTCGGGATGCGCAACTTCCTGGCGCACGAGTACCACCGAGTCGTCATCGCGACCGTGCTTGGCACGATCGACAGCCTCGCCGATCTCGAAGGAGCGTGTCGGCGCCTGCTCGCTCGCCTCGATGCGCAAGATGGACCGATCCCCAGTGATGACGGGCAAACGTAATGGCAAGCCCGCTTCGGTTTCGCAACATCGGCACCTCGCCGGAGGATCCGATCGAGTCCTGGCCCTTCGAGGGCGTGCTCGCCGCACTCGAGTGGAGCACGCTGCCGGACTGGAGCCGGCTCATCGGCGCCATAGACGAAGAACCCTGGGGCACGGTCGCTCGCATCGTGGGGCAGGCGTTCCGTGTGGAGTTCCCCTACGGCGTAGGGCCGCTCTTCGAGACGGCGTGAGTCGACGCACGTAGACGGGCAGAGGCAGACGAACGAGCAGCCGTGGCCGAGGAGGTGCGCCAGCTCATCGCACGCTCCGGGCTCTCACAGGCGGCGTTCGCCGAGCGCATCGGCACTTCGGCATCGCGGCTGTCGACCAACGCGACCGGGAAGAAGACGCCATCGGCAACACTGATGGTGCGGATGCGACGTGTCGCCGGATCCGAGACGCAGTCGATCCCTGACTAACGGCGATCACGAAGAGGGGCCCTGGCGATGGAGGACGGTATCGGACACACATAGGCGATGTTGGGGCTGTTCGACGGCTTGAAGCTCCTCGACGTGGAAGATCGCCCCGGAGACCTCGTCGTCACCGCAAAGACCCTGAGACGGGTTGTGTACTCCCCGTCGTGCCGGAAGCGCGACAAGCCGCACGACCCAGGCCGATTCAACCCGGTGACTGGGAGGAGCGGACAGACGGTGGTGGCCGCAGTCGCAACCCGGGGGTGGCAAATCGATTACAAGGTGGTGTCCGCGTACTGCGAGCTCCTGTGCCAGAGGGTGAGGCATCAACAGCTGCCGCTTGGACTGTCAGCACAGCCTCTTCTGAGCCGGGCACATTTCGCGTGGCACAAGCTGATGGGACCCTTGTCCCATGGGAGCGGAGAGCGAACATGGGGTCTGGCGCGGTCAGCACAACTCGCAGGGGTATCGTCGCCTGCTCGCTCCCTTTCGTGGGCTAACGAGCTTGCTTGCTCGGCCGGGGGATGCCTTTACTCCAACACCGACCGGCGTCGGCGCGAGCACGGGTGCCGATGCGAGTCAGCAGACACCTTTCTGTTGTCGTAGATTCTGCAGCGTGGACGAATGCGATCACGTACTCTCAGTCGATAGTTGTCCTGACCTCCGTGAGACGCAGACGCAACTGAAGGTAGTGCGATGAGCATGAACGACCTGGAGCAGGCGCAACTGGCGGGAGAGAGTCGTCGTCGAGTTATCGACCAACTGGATATCTGGCGGAAGCAACTCATCAATCTCGCCCGTTCGAACAGGTTGCTCTACTTCCGTCACACCCGGAGCTCTACTCTCGAACTCCTAGGGCCACCTGACTACCTGGCCTACGTAGTTGCCACCGTTCTTGCGGGCAAGCGGTGGCACTTCTTTATGCCCTCCGAGAACGACAGTAACGACGACGCGCGTCCACAACATCTCTCGGCCGAACAGTTCGCTATTGCGTATGGCACCGAAGACACACCGTGGCACTCCGGACGCGACCAACTCGTGACGTCGAAGGCGACTTCCCGCGAACTGCTCAACGCCCTGCGCGCTCTCGATCGTCGATCGGCTCAGGAGTTCATGGACAAGGGAATCTGGATCCTCTATCTCACTGTGGGGATGCTCCGTTGGAAAGATCCTGACTTTCCGGAGGAGGCCGAGAGTCCTCTCGTGCTCATCCCCGTGAAGATCACCCGCACAAGCCCTAGAGAGCCCTACGAGTTGATGCGCGTCGACGAAGACACGGTCCTCAATCCTGCTCTCCAGGTAAAACTGGCTGAGTTCGGAGTGGACCTCGTTTTCGACGACGAGGAGATCGATTTCAGCACGACGCTTGACGAGATCGAGCGGGCGATCGCCACACAGCGTGGCTGGGACGTTCAGCGCCGGCTGGTCGTGAGTCCCTTCTCGTTCCATAAAGAGGTCATGTTTCGCGACCTCCAGCGCAACGAGTCGCAGGTCGTCGATCACCCTCTTGTTCAGGCTCTGGCTGTCGGCGCGAAGGCAATATCAGAATTCGATTTCGACGTCGCACCGGAAGATCAACTCGACGAGCAAGTTCCACCGGAGGATACTGCCACGATCCGCGATGCTGACTCGAGCCAGATGCAGTGCATCGCGGCCGCTACTGCGGGGCGGAGCTTCGTCATGGACGGACCACCCGGTACGGGAAAGTCTCAGACGATCGCCAACATCATCGCCGAACTCCTCGCGAAGGGAAAGCGGGTCCTCTTTGTGAGCGAGAAGGCAGCGGCACTCGAAGTCGTGCACAAGCGACTGTGGGAGGCAGGACTCGGCGATTACTGCCTCGAGATCCATAGCCATAAGGCGACCCGGAAGGAGGTGGCTCAGCAGCTCGGAAGAGCGCTCGAGCGTCACCCAACCGTCCCACAGGCGATGGGGGAGTCGGCGCTCGCCCAACTGAAGAGGCGCCGGCACGAGCTCTCGGAGCGTGCGACCGCCATGAACGTGGTCCGTCCGCCGCTCGGGCGAAGCCTGCACGAGGTCCTCGGCCGAATCTCGCAGTTACACAGCGTGCCGCAAGCCCCACCACCGATGGAACTCGGGAGTTGGCTCCCCGCGGAGACCCTTGCCGAGGTCCTGGGCGTCGCTGGAGAACTCGCACGGGCTTGGGGCCCAGTGACTCGCGGAGAGGACTTCGTCTGGCGCGACATCGCCAACGTCACCTTTGATGCGTCCCGGGGCCAGCGAACGCAGGCTCAGCTGGAATTTGCGATCACCAGCCTCGATCGCGTGGAGCGTGCGGCAGCCGACGCGTCGGAGGCGCTCCTTCTGCCTGCTCCGAGCGAACTCGCCGCCGCTGAGTCCCTCGCGCGAGTCCTTCGTCATTTGAAGTCACGACCCGGCGTCGTCCTCCCGAGTTGGCTGAGTCGGAGCGATCTCAGCGAGGTGGAAACCCTGCTTGAGCAGCGTCACCAGCTCGCTCTGGCGAGTGGGCTCGCCGAAGAGTATTTGCTTGAGACGATCGGGGATCGCTGGCGAGACCTAAGGGCAGACTCAGCGACCGAAGCTGCGATGGCATGCACCGGCCTTCAGGCACTTGAACCGAGCTTCGAGCCGCCGGACTCCCTTCCGGTGGATGCGCTCACTCCAGTGGTGGCGCTCCTGGCGGAGACCGCTGCTGTGCTCGAGGCAGCCGCAAGAGATGTGGAGACCATCGCGTCGACGTTCGAGCTTCCGACGGCCCCCATGACCCTCTCACGCGCGGCCGACCTTGCCGAACTGGCGCTCCTTGCAGGCGAAGCTATCCGTCCCGAGCCCGAATGGGTGGACCCAACTCGAATCGCGAGTGTGGAGGAAGCAGCGAAGCTGCTCGAGCCTCTGTGCGCGGCCCTCAACGATCGCCGAACGCGCCTTCTGGGAACGTTCAGCGATGATGTGCTCGCCCTCGACTTGGACGGGATCTGTCGCCGGTTCGATGTTACGCATGTCGGCCTCGGGAAGCTGCGGAGCGGCTACCGAGTTGATAGGGATGCGGTTGCCCGAGTCGCGCGGGTTGGCAAAGCAACGAAGGAGGTGATCGCACAGCTTCCCGAAGCACTGGAATGGCAGCGGCTCACGGCAGCCCTCAAGTCGGCGGAGGTTCGTGACGCAGCCGTACTCGGTAATCACTACTACCAGTCAGCGGCAACCGACTTCGACGTCTTGGCTCGCGCGCTTCATGCAGCGCGCCGCGCCCTCGACTTGGCCGGAGAACATCTGAATCTCAGCGCCCTACGGCGCCAGGTTGCACGAAATGGCACTCCCGATGCTCAGGTCCTGCCTGTCGCAGCGCGCCTGAAGTCCTCCATCGAGCAATGGACGTCGAGGGCGCCCTCTGTGCTCGGGACGTTCGCCGAGATGCTTCTTGATGCCGAACTCCGCACCGCTTCGGAATGGTGTGCCTCTGCGGAACGTTTCCTTGGGAAGTTGATCGAATTGGGCGGCGAAGTCTCGCGAATCGGCGGCCACGCGATCACGGTCGCGAGTGTGAGGGCGATCCTTGACGCTCGCTCTGCGGCAGGGACGATAGAAACGACCTTGGCGGCAACCAGAGACGACGACACGCTCCTGCTCGGACCCGCCTACCGGATGCTCGAGACCAACTGGGACGAGCTCACGGCTGCTCTCGACTGGTCAGTCTCCCTGCGGGGCATGCTCGACGAGCTTCCGACGACCCGATCAGCGGAGCGCTTGGCGAGCGCGGATGTCAGCTGGCGCGAGCTCGACTCAGCGCTCGACGACTGGCAGCGCAATCGTGACGCGATCGCGAGCCAGTTCCTCGACGAGCGCGCTGCTGAAGTACGGGCGGACCTAAATACGACGTTCGCAGACACCCGCGCATTCCTGGCCCATCTGGCGACCACGATCGGGGACATCGAAGAGTGGGCGGAGTTCCGGAGGGCCCGAGACGAGGCAGTCGCGCTGAAGTTCGGCAACGTGGTCGCTTTTTGCGAGACGACCCGCCTCGAGCACTCCCAACTGGTCGAGGTTATCGAGCGCGCATTCCTCGAGCGGTGGGCCGATGCCGTCATGGAGCAGGACTACCGACGACTGCGCCAGGTGCGCTCCGACCAACTCGACCCTCTCGTCGCCGAGTTCCGCGATCTGGATAAGGAGCTGATCGCACGAGCACCTAATCGGGTCATCTCCGCCTGCAACGCCCGACGCCCACGGTCGACCATTGGGGCGGCCGGTATCATCAAGCGAGAGGCTGAAAAGCAGAGGCGTCACATGCCGATTCGCACGCTTCTCGAGCAGACGGCCGATGTCGCCCAGCTCCTGAAGCCGTGCTTCATGATGAGCCCCTTGACCGTCAGCCAATTTCTTCCACCTTCCCTTCGCTTCGACGCGGTGATCTTCGACGAGGCATCACAGGTGCGACCCTGTGATGCGATCAACTGCATCTATCGAGGCGCCCAACTCCTCATCGCGGGCGACGACAAGCAGCTGCCGCCAACCTCGTTTTTCGAAGCGCTGAGCGTCGACGGTGACGACGAGTGGGAAGAGGACCAGTTCGAAGAGTTCGAGTCGATCATCAAACTCGGGAAAGGTTCGGGGGGACTGAAGGCGCTTCCGCTTCGATGGCACTACAGGAGCCAGCACGAGGATTTGATCGCCTACTCGAACTTCTCCTTCTACGAGGGGCGCTTGATCACGTTCCCAGGGTCGGCCGCAGAGGCTGGGGATCTTGGAGTGAAGTTTTTCCACGTACCCGATGGTGTGTACCGGCGCGGGACGGCGCGAGACAATCCGAAGGAAGCCGAGTTCGTGGTCGACCGCATTGTCCACTGGGCAAGGCGCTCTCTCGACGACCCTACGAAAGCCGTCACCTTGGGTGTGGTGGCCTTTTCGGAAGCCCAGGCTGAGGCGGTCGAGACTGCCTTGGACCGCAGGCGTCAAGGCCTTCCCGAGCTAGATGCGTTTTTCAGGGAGAACCGGCTTGATGGATTCTTCGTAAAGAATCTGGAGAACGTCCAAGGTGACGAACGTGACGTGATGATCTTCAGCGTCGGATACGGCCGCGACGAGGTCGGGAAGTTGACCATGAACTTCGGCCCACTGAATCGCGAAGGCGGCGAACGTCGCCTCAACGTAGCTATTACCCGTGCGCGCCGAAGAGTGGAGCTTGTCTCATCGGTGACGGGAACCGAGCCCGAATTCATGGGGAATCTGGGTCCGGGTCCTCGCCATCTCCAGCGATACCTCGATTACGCAGCCCGCGGTCCAGCCACTCTCGCAATCGACGTGGGCGAGGAAGGCGGCGACGCCGAGAGCCCGTTCGAGGAGGAGGTGATTCGCACCGTCCGCAGCTGGGGCTACGACGTCAAACCGCAGGTGGGCACGGCGGGCTACCGGGTTGACATCGGCGTGTGGAACCCTTCGGTGGCCGGTCGCTTCGCTCTCGGCATCGAGTGCGATGGTCGGATGTACCACTCGTCACACGTGGCACGTGATCGCGATCGGCTTCGTCAAGAGGTCCTTCAAAGTTTGGGCTGGCGCATTTACCGAGTGTGGGGAACCGCGTGGTACAGGCACCGAAGGGAAGAGGAGCTTCGCCTGAGAGCTGCCATCGAATACGCCATTCAGAACTATACAGAGCCAATATGGGCGACGAGTGTGGCCAACACGGAGCGTGGCATCTCTGAGAAGTTCGAGCCGGTATCTCTCGACACCGCTCCGAGCTGGACGGTACGTTATAGGATAGCCACGCCGAGCCCACCGCGGTACCAGGTGGACATGCACTTGCCCGATGCGGTGCCGGAGCTCCGCCGAATGATGCTCGAGGTTATTGACGTCGAGGGCCCAATCGAAAACGAGCTGCTCCTTAGACGGGTCCGTGAGGCATGGGGAATCGGTCGCGCAGGGGCGCGGATAAGAGACAACTTCCTCTACGTCCTCCGGAGTCTTGTTCAACGCGAACAGGCAAACTGGCTCGAGTCCACTTTTACGTACGCACGCCCCGAACAGCTGACCGTCGTCCGTATTCCCGGTGACGATCCGGCTGCTGTGCGAAGCGTCGCTCAGGTGTCATCCCGCGAACAGGTAAATGCCATCAGGCATCTGGTCGAAGACGCCCACCGGGTGACCATTGACCAGCTCACCTTCGAAGTATGTCGACTGTTCGGCTGGAACCGCCGTGGTTCCGATATCGCTGCTGCACTGGAGAGATCGATAGAGGCACTGATTGCGGAGGGAGAAGTCTCAGAGGAGAACGGCTTTCTCAAGCTAGTGTGAGTTTGCGCGATGGATGGCCCGTGACGATGCGGAGCTGGGCATGAACGCCGAACAGGTACTCATCCGGCACCGCATCTGCCAACCTCTCGAGCTGGTCTCGAGGTGACCGTGCGAGGACCCAGGCACGAGTAACCTCAAGGGCTCGCCGACGGTCCGAAGAGGAGCGCACTCACTCTCTCGGCCGCCTCGACCTGCATGGTCGACGTTACGTGGCTGTACAGCCGGAAGAAGAGCGCCGGGCCGAGATGGCCGAGCTGTTCCGCCGCGGCCTCCAGCAGCACGCCGTTTTGCACTCAGTCGTGGAGTTTCGCTGTTTTGAGACCCCACTCGCTCGCAGGTCCGCGGCAAAAGCTTCAGCTCACGCCGCACGCGTGAGCACATCTCTACAACAGGTGTTCGGATCGCACTAACTACTCCGGTCCCATTGGCGAAGCGGAAGAGGGCCCCGAGTTGAACTGACCCACCACCTTCTGGTATGTGATAACTGATATGCTGCTCTTATGGACAGCTGGGAGCTTCGCGAGGCCCGACGCAAGGCCAGGCTGACGCTCGAGCAGGTGGCCCGTGCCGCCGGCACCTCGGAGTCCAACGTCGCCGCCTACGAGCGCGGAGCCAAGCACCCGGGCGTGCCGACCGAGCGTCGGCTGGTCACCGCCATCGACGCGGGAAGCCGGAGCCCGGTGCATCGAAACGGGCTGCTGACGCTGCCGGCAGCCGCAGCGGCGATCCGTCAGGCACTTCGCAAGGAGTGGCCGCTCGTGGACATCTTGCGGATCGTCCGACAGCTCGTGAGCGACGCGACGTACCTCGAGAACGTGAGCGACTGGGCAGCGTTCCTCGTCGAGCCCTCGACCACGGGCGACGAGCGCTGGGACGCGATGTTGGCCGCCGCTGCTGAGCACATCGCCTTGAAAGCCAATGTCCAGACGCCAAGGTGGACCGTTGGGCACGCGCTCGGTCACCTCTGGTTCGTGTCGTCACTGCCGGATCTCGACGCCTACCTGCTCGCCCACGCGCCGATGCCCTTCGCCATCCGCGGGGTCGTCGTCGACGAAGCAGCGCTGGCATCGGTGTGATGGAAGCCGTCATGTTCGACCGCGAGCACATCGTGGAGCTACTCCGTGAGCTCGGACGCCGCCTCGATGAACGCGGGGTGCGCGCCAGCCTGTACGTCGTCGGCGGAACTGTGATGGCGCTCGCGTACAACCGAGACCGGACCACCAAGAACATCGACGCGGTGTTCGAGCCGAAGGCGACCGTCTACGCCGAGGCCAGGCGCATGGCCGAGGATCTCACCCTGCCGGAGGGCTGGTTGAACGACGGGGTGAAAGGGCTCCTGCCGGACCGGAGCGACCCTGATGTCCAGACCGCCCTTGTCGCCCCGGGCATCAGCGTCGGGGTCGCCTCGGCCGAGTACCTGTTCGCGATGAAGGCTGCGGCCGCCCGGATCGAGGAGGACACCGACGACCTCAGGATCCTCGCAGGGATGCTCAGCATCACCACGGCGGACCAAGCGCTGGACCTCGTCGAGCGTTTCTACGACCGGGCCCGGCTCGCTCCCCGGAGCCAGTTCGTCGTCCAAGAGCTCTTCGAGCAGATGGCTCGCGACCGTCCGGAGGCTCAAGATGTCGAGCTCGTCGACGGCAAGGAGTCCTAACCGGCCGTCACCCCAGGCCCAGAGACCGGTCCTCCACCGACGAACCCGCCCGCGAAGCTCTGCGAGATGTCGACGATGTCGACGTCCTGGCCGCTCTGTGGCGCCTGGATCATCTGATCGTTGCCGAGGTAGATGCCGACGTGACCGGGGCTCGACATGCTCCCGTCGCTGCCCGCGAAGAACACGAGGTCGCCGGGGGTGAGCTGTGTGATGCTCGTCGTCCAGCCGCCGAGAGACTGGACGAAAGGCGCCTGGCCGAAGGTGGTGCGCGGGAGCATGATGCCGGCCTGCGCGTAGGCGTACTGCACGAGCCCCGAGCAGGGTGCATGTCGGCCGAAGCGACATCACCGGATGGAGACGCGAGGCTCATGTCGGCTATGGGCTGCCGCCGGTGAAGACGGTACCGACCAAGACTGTGCCCCGGCTGGCGGTGATGAGGTGCACCTCCGCGCCCCCGTTCTGCATCCCGGGCATCTCCACCTCGACCTGGGTGGCGCTCCAGGAAGCGATCGTACCGGTCGCATCGATCTCCGCCTTGGTTCCGCAGAACTGGCAGAACGTCACATGCCCAGGTGTCGCGCCGAAATTCCGCCCGGTGATGGTGAGGGTGGCACCCGCGGGTACGAACGACGGTGAGAAACCCGTCACCACCGGCGCCGGGGCCGTCACGAAGAACTGAGGCCATGCCGCGTTGCTCGCAGGGCCTGCCTCCAGACCCGCGGCAGTCCAAATGGATGGCGACGCGGGTCCCGGCGGCAGGTCAGCCGGGACGACCACCTCGATCGCGTCCGGCGCCCAGCGTCGGATCGCCGCTGCGAGTGCCGGCGCGCCCGCGTGGCCGCTGTTGGCCGTGAAGGTGACCCGCCCCGGGCTGAGCCCGAAGTCGGACCCCGACAGGGTCACGACCGTCCCGGCAGGGCCCTGCGTGGGGCTCAAGGACGACAGCTCAGGTGCGCTCTCCGTAGGCGGGCTGAGCTTCAGACCCCGGCCCCAATCGCCGTACCAGGCGCGCTCGTCGATCTGATAGACGTGGCTTTCCTGTGTGACAGCCTCCATCATCTCGATGAGGATCGGCCGATAATGGGCGGTTGATGCCCAGATCTTCAACCGGACCGAACGCAGCGTCTGCGGCGCAGTGGTCGCGGGTTGGCCGTAGATCACGCTCTCCATGCGCTTGACGCCTGCGGGGTCCAACGTCGCCTCAACCCCCACAGCCTTCTGCCCCCGTACGACGTGGCCAGTCAGCGCGTGCACCGCCACGAAGAATCGCAGCAGCTCGGACACGAGGGGGATCGGCGGTCTGACTGCCCGTGGGAGCCGCGCCACATGCCATCCTCCTCCCGGAGGCGTGGACTCGCTCCACGCGCGAGAGCCGATCACGATGAAATGCGACGAGATCTCGGCGGTCGTGACACCAGAAAGGTCCCTGAACACTCCCGTCTGGGTCCCTTCTTCCTCGTGATCGCGAGGGTCGTACGACACGATCCCGTGCACGTTCTCGATGCCATTCGACGCTCTCATGGTGTAGGTCACGCGTACCGGCTCGCCCCGCATCGCCCGGGCGACGCGGGCCAGGACCGCGGTGGGAACGGGTCGACTGCCTGCAAGGCGGTACGCCGATGCGACCGGGGCGTGGAATGCGGCGGGAACCACCATCGTGACGGAGAGCAGCAGCGCCTTCGCATGCGCGATCCGGACTCGTGCCATGGAATTCTCTTTCTCAACGCACTGTCGATGCTGCTACCAAGGTACGCGAAGAGCCGTTTTGAATCCTCCCCACGGCTGAAGCCGGGGGATTCCTGGCTCAGGCAGCCAGGACCGGAAGCTCCGGCCCTGGTCTTGCGCCCTCAGCACCAGCAGGGACGAAACCGGCCCTGACGACCATGACGGCCGCTGCATTCTTGTCCCTCGACAGCACCACGCCGCAGGCTTTGCAGGCATAGGTGCGTTCCGAGAGGTCCAGGCGGTGCTTGGCTCTCGCACCGCAGATCGAGCAATCCATCGTCGTGTAGGAGGGATCGACGAGGTGAAGGTCGCGACCGTGCTTGTTGGCCATGTGGACGAGCGCCGCCTTCGTCGCCCCGATCGCCGCGTCGGCGGCCTTCTTCGCCATGGTGGAACGGGCGAGGAACTTCGGTCGGAAGTCCTCGGCCGCGATCTGGTCGAAGTCGACGACGACGCCTTTCGCCCACTTGCGAGCGTCGTCGCTTCGCTGACGGGCCACCTGGCGGTGGACCTTTGCCACCTGGCGCTTCGCCTTCTTGTAGCCCGTGGAGGCGGGCTTTCCCTTCTTCGGCTTCCGCCTCGCCATCTGACGCTGGTAATGGGCGAGCTTGGCCTCGGCGGACCTGCGGCGTTGCGGGTGGGCGAAGTCGTGGTCGTCGTCGGTCGTCGTCGCTATGACCGACACTCCCCAGTCGATGCCGATGGCCCGGTCGACCGCCGGGAGCGGCTCCTGTGCGGCCACGACGACAAAGGAGCAGAACCAGTCCCCGACGGCGTCGCGATAGACCCGGACCGAGGAAGGAGGGCTCGGAAGCGGCCTCGACCACACAGGGCGAACGACGATGCCACCGGCGAGATGCAGCCGAAGGCGCCCGGTCGCCGGGTCCTCGTGCAAGGAGAAGCCACGCCGCGAGTAGTTGAGGCTCGGAGCTGAGCGGTGACGGGACTTGAAGCGGGGCATCCCCCGACGCTGGCGCATCGGGAGGTGGTCTTTGATGTCCTTGAGCGCCTTGGCCCGGGCCCGGCCGAAGTCACGGATCGCCTGCTGCTGGGGGACCGAGGAGCCGGCCCTCAGCCACTCGAGGTCTATTCGCCAGGTCGTCAGCGCCTTGTCGAGCTGCGCCGGGCCACAGGTCACCTTGTGCTCGATGCTCGAGGCGGCGTGCGCCTTCTTCGAGGCCTCGACACAGCGGTTCCAGACGAAGCGGACACCGTCCCACTCGACGAGGAGCGCTCGCTCCTGGGCAGGAGAGACCCGAAGCCTGTAGTTGTAGCGGACGGCCTTGGCGGAGACTACGAGGAGAGCATACGAACAGGGTGTATCTATCCTCGGCTCGTGCGCACCCGCTCCAACCGCAACGTCGTCTTCCGCTGCGCCTACCACGTCGTGTGGTGCCCGAAGTACCGCCGACCGGTCATCGTCGACGACGGGCGTGGCAACATCGACACCCGCCTGAAGGAGATCATCGGCGAGGTCTGCAAGGAGACAGGTGCCGAGCTCATCGAGCTCGAGACCATGCCCGACCACGTCCACCTCCTCGTCGGCGTCGACCCGCAGCTCGGCATCCACCGTCTCATAAAGACGATCAAGGGGCGCTCCTCCCGGCTCTTGCGCCAGGAGTTCCCCTCGCTGCGCTCCCGCCTTCCTACCTTGTGGACCAACAGCTACTTCGTCGCGACCGTTGGGGGCGCTCCGCTCGAGGTCATCAAGGAGTACGTGGCCAACCAGCGCAACGCCTGAGCGTTCGGCTGTATCGTCCCTTCGGGACGAGCGGGGCTCTGCCTCCCCACGGCTAAAGCCGGGGGCTTCCCG
>DAHWPS010000018.1:0-3032 GCA_027342785.1 Acidimicrobiaceae bacterium | reverse complement strand
CGATGGTCCTCGACGCCTTGTGCGAGGCCTCGATCCCCGATGCCTACAAGCAGGTCTCGTCCTCGTTGGCAGTCGACTGGACCGACTACGAGACCTGGAGCCGTCCACGCCGCAACGACGACCCGGTGCCCTCGAGCGACCCCACAGCCAGCTGGGGCCACGCGAAGGGGACCGCTCCTGGGGAAAAAGAGCACCTCTTCTTCGGCTACTACCCCCAAGTGGCGACGATGGTGCCCGAGGAAAAGGGTCCCCAGGTCCCAGAGCTCGTCCGAAGAGCCCCGTTCTGCGCGCCCAGGACCGATCCCGCCAAGGTGATGGCCGACTCCCTCGTGCGCGCGTACGGCGATGGGGTTCCTCCAGGCGACGTGCTCGGCGACTGCGGGTTCTCCAACCGCGACCCGGACACCTTCGCCGTGCCGCTTCGTCGAGCCGGAGCAGCGCTCGTCATGGACCTGCATCCCAACGATCGCGGGTCGAAGGGCACCTACAAAGGGGCGGTCGTCGCGAACGGGAACCTCTACTGTCCGTGCACCCCGAAGGTGCTCTTGGATCACGGGCCTCTGCGCAGAGGGGCAGGAGACGAGGAGACTGCTGCCCATGACACGAGAAGCGACGAACTGGCCCGCTTCAAGCTCGGCCGAGTCTCGAGCAACGACCCAGACACAGCGCACCGGGTCATGTGCCCAGCAGTGATGGGCAAGGTCCGCTGTCCGCTGTGGCCCGAGTCGATGACGCGTGGCTACACACGGCCCGAGGTGCTCTCCCCGCCCGAGCATCCCCCGGCCTGCTGCCTACAGAAGACCATCACGGTCGAGGCGTCGGTCAACGCGAAGAGCGCGCAGAAGCACGACTACCCCTCCAGGGCCCACCGTCTCTCCTACAACCGGCGCACCGGCGCCGAGCGGCCCTTCTCTTGGCTGAAGGATCCCGCGACGACCGGGATCACCCGCGGGTGGTGCCGGCTGATGGGACGGACGAAGAACGCCCTCATGTTCACGTTGGCCGTCGTCGTGAGAAACGTCCGCATTGTCGAGACCTTCGAGCGCGACCAGAACGAGGCCGCTCGGCGCGCCGCCATGGGCCTCGAGCCCCCGCGACGTCGGCGTCGACGTCGGCGCCACCAAGACAGCGATCCGGCTCCGGCCGAGCCGGCTCCGGCCGAGGGCCTGGCGACGCCGGGATAACCCCGAGCGGCACTCCGCGCCCCCGGCGCCATCACGATCAGCGACTCGAGCCCTGGTGTGGCGCGCGGCTGTGCACGACCAACCCCCAGGAGCGGGCGGCGGACGGGCGCAGAGTCACAGCCATGTGCTCAGATGAGCATGGCGACGGACGACTCGATCACTTTGGTGAACCCGGCGACGATCTTCCGTGATGACCTTATGGTGGCGGGGGTTACGCCGGTTCGCGGCATGCCAAGACCTCAGCGACTACAAAGAGGCTGGTAAACGGCTCGTGCATATGCAGCCACCAGGGCAACCGCCTGCTCAATCCGGTGTCCCCGATCGCAAAGGCCCCGAGAAACTCGGTCACCTCCCCCCTCCACTCCGTGATCAGACCAACCTGTTGGCTAGACATGCGAAAAGTGCTTTCCCGCGTGGCATTCTGGTGACGGCAACAAGGGAGGGGAGATGGCGGAGGAAATACGGGTGCTGCATTCGGCGGATCTCCACGTCGACAGCCCGCTGCACGGACTTGTGGCCTACGAGGGTGCCCCCGTCGACGAGCTACGCTCGGCCACCCGACGGGCCACGGAGAATCTCGTCGCCACCGCGATCGAGCGCCAAGTCCATCTCGTCTTGGTGGCCGGCGATCTCTACGACGGCGACTGGCGCGACTACAACACCGGGCTCTTTGTGGTGGCACGGCTGGCAGAGCTAAACGAGGCCGGGATCCCCGTCGTACTCCTCTACGGGAACCACGATGCGGCCAGCCACCTGACCAAGCAGCTGCACCTCCCTCCCAACACGACCTCGCTACCCGACGATCGGCCAGCGACCAAGACGTTCGAGGACCTCGGCGTTGCGATCCACGGCCAGAGCTACGCCACCCGGGCAGTGCTGACCGATCTCGCCGCTTCCTACCCCCAAGCCGAGCCCAATCTGGTCAACATCGGGATGCTCCACACGTGTTTCAACGGCGCTCCCGGCCATGAGCCTTACGCCCCGTGCACCGTCGATGACCTCCGGGCCAAGGGCTACGACTACTGGGCCCTCGGGCACGTCCACCAGCGTCGCGTGGTCGAAACCGATCCCCTCACCGTCTTCCCGGGCAACCTCCAGGGTCGCCACGCCAAGGAGACCGGGCCGAAGGGCGCCACCCTGGTCACGTTCACCGACGGCGTGCCGGCCGAAGAATCCCTGACCCTCGACATCGTGCGCTGGGAACACCCCGAAGTGGACCTCTCGGGCGCCGAGTCGAACGACGACTGCCTGGAGCGCTGCCAGCACAAGCTCTCGAGTGTGGTCGCCGCGGCAGGCGAGACGTGCGCGCTCCGCGTCAGCTTGGTCGGTGAGACCCGGGCCAACCGGACGCTGCGGGCCCGCCCGGAATGGTTGCGAAACGAGGTCCGGGCCATGGGGCTCTCGATGGGCGGCTCGGCGGTCTGGATCGAAAAGGTCGTCGTTGACACGACCGACCCCTCGGCCCACCCGGGTGACGGGTCGACCGGGCCACTGGCCGAGATCGCCGCTGTGCTGGCCGAGCTGCGGGCGGACCCCGCTGCCGCCTTCGACCGTCAGGACCCGTCCCTCGACCTCCTACGTGACCTGCGCAAGGACCTGCGGGCGGCCGCCGGGTCCGAGGACGACGAGATCCTCGGGCCCGACGAGCTGGCCCAGGCGCTCGAAGATGCGGCCGAGCTTCTCACCGGCCATCTCACGAGCTCATGGTCGTCCGATGCGGATTGAGCGCCTCGATCTCATCGCCTTCGGTCCGTTCACCGATGTGGTCCTCGACCTTGACGGCCCCGGCTTTCAGGTCATCTTCGGACCGAACGAAGCGGGCAAGACCACGGCGCGCGCCGCTATCGC
>DAHWPS010000104.1:0-5188 GCA_027342785.1 Acidimicrobiaceae bacterium | reverse complement strand
TTACTACGGAACCAGCACGGTATCGAGCATCGAGGCACCGGTCCCAACGGTCACAACCAAGGACCGGTTCGGTCTCGTTCAGCCGGTGATCAACGGGAGAGCCCTCGATATTCGGTTTCGGATGCTGGAGCCCCGCGAACTCGCGGCGGCGATGGGCTTCCCCGGGAACTATGCCTTCTCCGGCAACCGCACCGACATAGTGCGGCAGATCGGAAACGCGGTCGCGGTCCAGACGGCGAGGTGGCTCTGCCGGGCGCTTCTCGGAGGCGTTCCGAACCTGTACGGCAGGTCGGTCCTCGACGGGGAGGTGGCTGAGGCGTGAGCGGAGAACCCCGGCCCCGCCGCGACCCAATCCCCTTCCACCCGCGATTCAACGAGGCGATCCTTCGGGGCGAGAAGACGGTAACTCGCCGCTTCCGGCCTCGACACGTAGATCAATGGCTGCGAGCGAAGAACCCGGTCGAGGGGAGGCGCCCCGACAAGTGGCCGGGGTTTGCGGATCTGGTCGTCACCGACTGCAGATCCGTTCGGCTCCAGGCGATCGACAAGCAGGAGGCGGGGTTGGAGGGTCTCGGCTCGGTATACGAGTTTGAGCAGGTATGGCGCCAGCTCTACGACAGGGACCCATACCGTCGGTGGGACCGTAACCCGCCGGTCTTCCGGATCGAGTTCAGGTGCGTGACGCCCCCGGCAGTGCGGTTCGTGCCGCTGGAAGTCGAGGCGTGAAGCCTCTAAGACAACCCGATGTGTAGAGAGGTGGACGGGGCGCCAATCGGCCCGAACGAATCGCGAAAGCGAGGTCCTGGCGGACGTGGGCGGCGTTCCTCCTCTCACGCTGTTCTGAGCCACCCCGGCGCCCCGCCCCTAGGCATCCACTCCATGCGGAGAGTTTTTCCCTACGAGTTTCATCAACAGGACGTGTGTGGCGGGCGGATACGCCACACACACCGCCCGCCCCGCACCCAGAGAGAACGATGCGGGAACGAGAGTTGAGCGGGGGCCGGCGGTGAGTGAGAAGGGGAAATCGAAGGGGCAGCGGTTGTTCATCTTCGCGTTCGCGGCGGTGATCGTGGCGTTGGTCATGGTCCCGGTCGCCGCGTCGATCGGGAGCTCGCTGGCGGCCCCGTTTGACAATAGCGTCGTGCTCAGCGGGCAGAGCGGTGTCACATCGATCTGGGCCAACGATACCTATCAGATTCCCTTCACGCAGAACACCACCAGCCACGCCTACGAGTTCTCGTACCCTGCCACCTACTATTCGGCCTACCTTGTGACGAATCTCACTGTCGAGGAGCTCCAAGCCTACTCTGTGGGTTCTCTCGTCCTGGACACCTCGGACAGCGGTGCGGGTAACGTCACATTCGGTCTCGGAACCAACGCGGCCACATTCACGCCGTATGCCCTGGTTCCCGCCAGCAAGATGTCATCGGTTACGATCGCGCTCTCTCCAGCGTGGCTGCTCGGGAACCAAAGCGAGCACGTGATGCTCGAGGTGGCCACCTCAGTGGTGACCCTTTCCGTATCCGTTGCCGCCCACGGTAACACTGGGCTCTCCTCGTGGTTTGGACCCGCGCTCGCCGAGAATGTCGGCTACATTCTGGGAGGTATCGCGATCTTCGGGTTCGGGCTGCTCGCGATGCCCTGGGCTGACATCGACATCCGCAAGATCAGGGGGACGGCCAGCATGCTCACGCGTCGGCGCGCCACCCGGAGGTCCCGCTGATGGCTCGGATCCGCATTGCAGGAGCCGCCCGGAACTGGGACCTGGGGGCGATCATCGTTGCCGTGATCGCCAGCCTCCTTTTCGCGGTCTCACTGCTCTCGCGCCCCCAGGTGGTCATTCTGAACCACACGGTCGTGATCAGTCAGGGTCTCGTTGTTCCCGCCATCCTGGTCGGGGCGCTCTTCTGGGCCGCGATAGAAGTGATGACGCCCCCGGGGAAGGGGATCGCCGACCTGCTAATCCGGTCGTTGGTGGGGTTCATCATCGGCGGGATTGTCGGTGGTATCCTAGGCTACTCGTTCAGCTTCGGCGATTACCTCCTCGCCCCGGCCTTCGCCGGGAATGCGGGCGCGATCTTCGAGCTCGTCGCGATCCTGTTCCTCGGCATGGTGGTGATCTGGGACGCGGCCTGGTCTCATCGCCGCCAATACGTGAGGTGGCAGTAGGATGTCCAGCAACATCGGCCAGACGATCTTCAACTCGATCTGGCAGCTCCTGCTGGGGTTTCTGCAGACTATCCTCGGCGGGGTTGCGAACGCCTTCACCGGCGTCTTTGGAGCGTTCGCCGGGGGCCTGGACACCATGTTCGAGGGCTGGGGCTACGCCCTCGGGGCTTACGGGATCTGGGGCCCCCTGATGACGGTCGTGAGCCTCGCGATCGCCGGCCTCGTGGGCTACCTTTTCCTCGACTTCATGGACGCGGAGAAGGACCTCTCGGAAGACGAAGAAGAGGCATAGGGGAGGTCCGTGAGCTTCGTCTACGAGCTACTGCAGCTGCTCTACGGGTTCGCCAGCTCGTTCATGGCACTTGTAGCCGACACGTTCAATGGGACCCTCTACGCGGTCGACGGAGCGCTGAGCGCCATCCTGTACCAGTGGGGCTACACTGTCGGGCAGTATGGATTCTGGGTCCCGATCCTGATCGTGGCGGGACTCGGCGTCACAGCGACGGCTTCGTACGCGGTGCTCGACCTTACTGACGGAGCGCGGACCGCCTTGGGGTACTGACAATGTCGTGCGACCCTTCCAACCCCTTCACGTGGCTCCAGTGCGTTACCGGGGGGGTTACCCAGGCCTTTCTCACCGAGTTCGAGAACGCGGCCCTCTACGTCACCGCGAGCCTGCTGAGCACGATCCTTGGGGTGATGCAGTCTCTCTCCACAGTATGGTTGGGAATGATGTCGGAGCTCCTGGGGCTGTGGGAGAGCATCGCGGAAGTTCTCGGGCCTCTCTCTGCCCCGGTGTTTCTGGTCTTCCTCGTGGTCACGTCTGCGGGGCTGATCCTGGCACTGGATCTCGCGAAGGACACTCCCGTCCTGGACATGTTCGTGTGAGGGTGTCGAGATGCGCGTTCGACTGCTCGCCCTTCTCCTGGCTTCCTCCGCGGTACTGATGGGCCTCGTGGTAGTGCCAAGCGCCTCGGCGGCGACTGGGCCATGTTCTCAAGCGACCCCACCGGTGTTTGCCGTCTACGCGTCGCCGAATCCGGTGCACGTGGGCGCCACGACAGTCCTCTCGTTGGACCTCACCGGCCTTGGGAGCAGCACCCCGGACACCGTAACGTGGTACGTCCAGAACGGAGGCAATGGATCTCTGACCGAGGTCCAGACTAAGACGGTTGCAACGGCCGCCAATTACACGTACAACTGGACGGCTCTGGGAGGTTATCCGGACTGGGAGGGCACCGTGGTCGGCGCCACGGGATGCGCGGTAACCCATCTGACCGGTATCACGGAGATCGGGGGCATCTCCGTCTCGCTTTCGCAGTCTAAAGACCAGGTAGACGAGG
The DNA here is from genome assembly GCA_027342785.1 of Acidimicrobiaceae bacterium. Lineage (GTDB taxonomy): Bacteria > Actinomycetota > Acidimicrobiia > Acidimicrobiales > RAAP-2 > JAJYWF01. The sequence continues at coordinate 1,676 of DAHWPS010000104.1, read as the reverse complement.
GAGCCACCGTGAGTTACAGCGCAACAGTCTCTGGCGGGTCGTCCTATACGTATCGCTGGACCGGGTGCTCGTCGAGCACGGCGACCTGCAGCCATATCTTCACCTCTACTGGGTCCTTCACGGTCACTGTCCAAGCGACTGACTCGGCGGGGAGCACCAACGCCTCGAGTGTGACTACCCGAGTGTTCCCGGCCCTGTCGCTGCGCCTCTCTGCGATCCCCAACTCCGCCGACGTGTCGACAGTCATCGAATGGACGGCCGCCGCTACAGGTGGCAGCGGAGCCTACGAATTCGGAGGTGCCCCGGGCGGAGGGGCGATCAGCTACGCCGGTACGTCGGGCGCGGTCACCGTATGCGGTTCCCAGTCCTCCTACACCGCGCCGAGCGAGCTCAACTGCAGCGCGGTCATGGGATCCAATGTCCAACCGGGAACCATCCAGTCCACGGCCTGCGTGACGGACACGACAGGTGAATCGGCCTGTGGGAGCGCCTATGTGGACATCCATGCCGACCCGTCTGCGGTCATTGGGGGCCCGATGTATGTCGACGTGGGGACCCCGGCGACCTGGCAAGGATTCGCGACCAACGGAACGGCCCCATTCAATTACACCTGGTCCGCGGGGGCCGGGACAATCGGGACTGCCGAGAACCTGACCTATTCTTTCTCGAGCCCGGGCCAATATACTCTCAGGCTTCAGGTCGCCGATTCGGCAACCAGGACGGCCGAGGCGAACCTCTCGGTTACCGTCTTCTCCGATCCGGTCGTGTCGGCAACCAACAACCTCACCTCGACCGGCGGGAAGGCCGACATAGGGTTCCCAGTCGGGTTCTCCTCGACAGCGAGTGGCGGGGTCGGCGGCTACACGTATCGGTGGGTCCTCAACGGGGTGGTCGTCGGCAACTCGTCCAGCCTTTCGCGGAGCTTTGGGTCCCCGGGGACCTACACGCTCATCGCTCGAGTGACTGATTCTGCGGGGACGGTAGAGTCAGCGGATACCACCGTCACGATTGTCGCCAACCCATCCGTTACTGCTTCGTCGACTCCTTCGGTGGTCGACAGCGGCTCGACAGCGCAGATTCAAGCCACCGTCACCGGCGGGACCGGTGCGGTGAGCTATTCGTGGACCATCGACGCCATCGAAGTTTCCACGAGCCCGTCCTTTTCCCACGCGTTCGGCAGTGTCGGGAACTACTCCGTCAGCGTTACAGTCACCGATCAGGACGGCCACACCGCGTCCTCGCAGATCACCGTCCAAGTGGTGCCGGACCCTTCCGTTACGATCGGGATCACACCCGACCCTGCAGATGTTGGGATTGCCGTCGTGTTCGTCGGTAACGCCTCCGGCGGCGTCGGCCCCTACAACTGGACCTGGACCATTGGGAGCCATACCCGATACGGGCAGCGCGTGGTCGTAGTCTTCAACGCGTCCGGAGCCCACTCGGTCCGCCTCGAGCTGTCTGACTCCGAGAGTGTTACCGCGACCTCCAGCACCAGCCTCGCCGTAAACGCGGACCCGCAAGTGCAGGTGTCGGCAGAGTTCGGAACTGTCGACCAAGGGGTCAACGACACATTCAGCGCCGAAACGGTGGGCGGCTCTCCACCGATCAACTACACCTGGTCGGTCAACGGATCAGTTCGGGGCTGGGGATCCCAGTTCGTAGTGGCCTTCGGAGCG
>DAHWPS010000078.1:0-3502 GCA_027342785.1 Acidimicrobiaceae bacterium | reverse complement strand
CCGGGCGCCGAGGCGGCGCTCCTCGTCGCGACGGCGCGGCAGTCCCGCAAAGCCCTCCTCGTGAAGGATCGCCCCCACCGCCCTCCCGACGGATCGAGCGCGCCTGCCATATGGACGTCGCCTTCAGGGTGATCTGCGCCGGGCTGTTCCCGGACCACACGACGATCGTCCGCTTCTCGAACTGCCACGAGCAGGCGTTGAAGCACGTGTTCTCTTCGTCGCTCCCGCTGTGCCAGCGCGCCGGGATGGCCAAGGTCGGCCTCGTCGCCTTGGACGGCACCAAGATGGCCGCCAACGCCTCGATGCAGGCGAATCGCATCAAGGAGACCATCGACCAAGAGGTCCAGAAGATCTTCGCCGAAACAGCCGCGGCAGACGACGCCGAGGATGCGATGTTCGGCACCGAACGAGGCGACGAGCCACCCGCCACGCTGCGAGGCCGCGAGGACCGCCGCCGTCGCTTCGACAGGCCAAGGCGCTCCTCGATGCCGAGCTCGCCGAGGAGCGGGCGGCACATGAGGCACGTCTCGCCGAGCGTGCCGCCAGAGAAGCCGCCGAGGGCCACGAGCTCCGGGGCTAAAAGCCCAAGGCGCCCGAGGACAAGGCCGGGCAGAAGGGGAAGAAGGCCAACACCACCGACCCCGAGTCAAGGGTCATGTCCACCTCGAAGGGCTACCTCCAGGGCTACAACTGCCAGGCCGTGGCGAACGAGGAGCAGGTGATCGTGGCGGCCGAGGTGACCGACTGCCAGAACGACTCTCACCAGCTCCACCCGATGATCGACGCGACCACAGCCGCCCTCGTAGAAGCAGGGATCGCCGAGCGTCCGAAGAAGCTGCTCGCCGATGCCGGCTAGGCCTCCGAGGAGAACTTCGCCGCACTCGACGAGGAGGACCCCGACGCCTACGTCGCCACGCGCAACATGAAGAACAACCCCGCCCCTCGCACCGGCCGGCGCGGCCCGCTCCGAAAGGACGCCACCTTGGTCGAACAGATGGACCGCAAGGTGTCGAAGAAGGCCGGGCGTGCCCTCTACCGTCGTCGCCAGCAGCTCATCGAACCGGTCTTCGGCCAGATCAAAGACGGACGGGGCATCCGCGGCTTCATGCGAGGAGGCAAGGCTGCCGGCGACTCGGAGTGGAAGCTCATCTGCGGCACCCACAACCTCTTGAAGCCCTACCGTCGCGCCAGGGTCGAACCGTCGGTCACCCCGTTCAGCCGGATCGCCGCCGGGATCACCTGCTGATCGAAGGCGGAACACCCGACCTCACGGCCACCCAGCGCCTTCGGGGCACTCGGGCCCGACGCTCACCTCTCGGCAACTGCCGGCAGCTGCGTGAACGCCACATACGCGAGGGTTCTCGCAACAGGCTCGCTTGTGCCAGGATTAGTCGTCAGGGAACCATGACGAACATCTGATCGTCATGGTTCCCTGACGGACGATGAGTCCACACCCAGACGACGACCCGTTCGAAGAGGCGAGCGTTTCGCCAGCGGCTTTGTTCGACGTGGTTCTGAATGAGCACGTCAGCGACCCGATCGCGACGCTGCGGGCGGTTGGTCGGCTCCAGGTGTTGCTGAGTGAGTACGAAGATGTGGCGATACTGCGAGCCCGAGCAGACGGCACGTCGTGGTCGAAGATCGCCGAAGCGGTCGGAAAGACCAAGCAGGCCGTCTGGGAGAAGCACCGTCCTGATGGAAACCCGTGGGTCGACCGGAAGCGCGCTCGACTCACCGACCTCGCCTTGTTGCTTGACCGACTGAGGCCGTACGCGCATCGACAAGGTTTGGCACCGGAGGACCAGCACCTCGAGGAATGGCGAAGCGGCGTGAGCTTGCTACGCAGAGCCCTGACTGCCTTTCCTCTCGACGAACTGCCGCAGTGTCGTGAGCTGGCCCGTGAAGGCAGTCGACGTGTCAACGAGCGATCGATGCTTGACCAAGCTGCCGCCGAGGTGCAGCGCGCACTCGAATCGCTACAGCCGCTCATCCTCGCCCCTGAGGACCTCAATTGCTCGCGGACCCCGCGAATCGTCGTGGAGTGAGACCGACCATGACTTTGATCGGCTCCGAAGAGTTGGAAGCGTTGGTCAAGCTGACCGGCAGCCTCTTCGAGGAAGCGCGCGCGAGCGCAGACGCGAAGCGTTGGCGGGGAGCGATCGTTCTCGTGGGTGCATCGATCGAAGCCGCGCTCCTCGGTACAACGGTCTGTTTCGAGTCGGGCCTCCGAACGCAGGGAGCGTGGCCTAAGGAGAAGCGACCCCCTGAGGATTGGGGTCTCGCGACGTTGCTCGCCCTAGCTGTTCGAGCTGGTTGGTTGCCGCCGAGCGACACGAGTGAAGGCCACGTTTCCGATCCGGCAGCGGTCCTCGCGGGCGACGTAGGCGACGCGCTTCAGTTCGTCCAGCGCCTCCGCAACGCGCTCGCGCATCCTGGCCGTCACATCGCTGACTTGCTGTGGCTCGATAGCGCAGACGACGAGTTGATGAGCCCGACGTATGAACTGTGCGAACGGGTCGCGGGTGAGGTATTCGAGCGGCTTCGAGCCGCAATGGTCGGCACGGCGCGCAGTCCGGTCACAGAGAAAGTGGGTCCAACATGATTGCGACGATTGAGATATCGGAAGGAGGATGGCGCAATTACGCCACCCTTGATCTCAAAAGCGTCGCGAGTCTCGGCCGGATCATCCCGCGTCTGCAGCTCAACTTTGAAGGCCGGCCGGAGTCGTATACGAAGGTCGTACTCGACGATGCCACGCTCCGTCTCGAGTTCCGTAACGAGCTGATCGGCGAGGGTCGCGTAACCGGAATCGAGATTACGTACGACCGCTCGGCCGTTACGTTCGAGGTGGTGACCTCGCAACGTCTACTTCGTCATGTCACCGACGGCCTGACCTCGGCCGATCCGGTCGTTCAACTCGACGCGAGGCTCCACGGCCGAGGTCGGGTTCGGGTGGACCCGAGCGCACCCGAATCGAACCGAATGGCCCGACCGGTTGGTTGGGAGCCCGGACAGTGGTGGCCCTTCGCCCTGCACGCGGGGATGCCTTCCGCGCTCCAGTTCTCCCGGGCCGACTGGTATCAGCAGGTGCTGTCGCCCACGCGAAGTGAACGCTTCCGCTATTTGGAGGTCGCACTACCGCTGGATGACTCGGCACTCGGCGCTGAGTGGGGAAAGGCTGTCGGCCTCCTCGTCAACGCGGAACGCGCTTATGCCGCGGGAGATGATCCGTCCGTGTTCCAGCAGCTGCGCGGCGCGCTGGACTCGCTTCCCGGAGCGAAACAGCAGATCCTCGCTGGTATTAGCGACGACAAGAAGCGAGCGGACCTCGAAAACCTGCTCAAGCAAGCGGGACAGTTTCTGGGGTCTTCCGGCATAAGTGTGGGTCCCGAAAGGGTTCTGAACAGGACCTTTGTGTGCTGGCGCTTGGGTAGTCGGGCACTGGGGGGCCCGGGCTGATCCGTACCCATCCCGTCGGTGCCGAGCGGGGTCTGCTGAAGGT
>DAHWPS010000196.1:0-4284 GCA_027342785.1 Acidimicrobiaceae bacterium | reverse complement strand
TCCCTGCTCACACGAGGTCAGCGTGGCTCTATGTCAGGAGGTCTGGATTCCGGTTCCCCTGACCGGGAAGCTCAGTCGATTTTCTGGGGCGTGGATCGAGGTTAGCGACGGCCGTAGGCGAGTTTCAGGGCCTCGGGACGGTGCCGTAGGCGTGCCATTGCCCATATCCCGATGGCAGGACCCACCGCCAATACCATCAGGACGTACGACCATCCGATGATTGGCTCAAGCCACCCGACCAAGTCGATGGAACCGATCGTAACCAAAAACCCGACGGCCATTTGCAGGGTTAGAGCACTTCCTTGCAGCGCAGCAGGACTGAGTTCCGTTACGGCGGTAGAGAACTGAGCCGAGTCAGCAACCACGCTGAACCCCCAGACGAGCGCGACGAGCATGGTCAGCCACGGCGCTTGTCGATAGGTGAATCCAATCAACAGCGCCATGGCCCCACTGACGCTCATGGCACCGATGGTGGCCCGGGTTCGTCCCCAGCGATCGGCCGCCCATCCGCCCGCGAGAGCCCCGCCGAAACCGGCCAGTCCGATAACGACGAAACTCGCAGCACCGACGATGCCGACGAGGGTTTGGCCCGTCCAATATGAGGCCCAGCTCGTCAGGAAAAACGCGGTCAACCACGTCCACATCGCATAAAGCTCCCACATGTGGCCCCAGTAACCTAGGTTGGCCCACATGACCGGTTGGTCGCGTAACACCGCACCAACCTTGTTCCACCGGAATGCAGGAGGATGAAAGGCGTCCGGATGTTCGGGGACAACCCACAGTACTAGGGCCCAGGAGACCACCGCCAAGCCAGCACTCCCGGCCATCACCGCTTGCCAATGCTGCAATAGGGGCAAGCCAACCAGTAGGTGGGGTAGGGCCGACCCGACCGTCAATCCGCCGATGAGAATGCCCACGGCTAACCCTCGCTGACGGGGGAACCAGCGGGCCACCCATTGCACAGCCACGGGATACACGAGGACCAGGCACGCGCCGGTCAAGGCACGCAAGACAAAGGGAGCCCATCCCCCATGGGACAGCCCCAGCAGGGCCACGGTGGTGAGGGCCGCTCCGAAGGCGCCCCACCCGATCAGGGTTCGGGGTTGGAACCGGTCGGCCAGCCCCAACGTGGCGCTGACCAAGGCTCCGGCGACAAATCCCAGTTGCACCGACGCGGTGAGCCATGGCACCGCAGCTCCGGAGATATGCCATTGGCGCGTGAGCGCACCAGTGACCGCGGATGCGCTAAACCAGACACTGAGCGCGAGCAGTTCCGCCAGGGTTATCCAAAACAGGGCAAGCCATTGGGATACGCCATGCCGACCCGACTCTGATTGTGCCGCCTTGCCGTTGGGAGTCGTTTGACACTCTCCTCAGACATCGGAAAATCACTCAATGAGGCGACCTTACACTCTTTCCGCAGGTCGGCTGACCGATATCTCGCCAAAGGGCTCGCGAGCTGTCTACGCGGCCCCAACATCTTGTGTCGCAGTGCCGATCGAGTGACCTAGGGACATACCCGTTTCTCCTGGTAAACCCACCACGCATCCAACCACTACATGTTGTGTTCGCGTAGTTATCTCGCGAGCCCTTACTCGCCAAATGGTTCTTCATCTCAGTGCAGTAGTGTGGCGGGGTGCTGCAGAGAGGGCCGGTGGCCAGCAGGGACTACCCGGGCTCGTATGGCGACCTGCTTCGCTGGTTCCCCGACGACGTCGCCTGCCTGGACTCAGATCTCCGGTAGTAGGGCGTCTCGAACCGTTGACATGATCACCCGGCGATCCGGTAGGCGATCGGCCGACGGTCGCCGGCGACATGGGTCGCCTGACCGGCGTTGAGCTCGCTGACGAGCTGGCCGAGTGCCCGTGCGATGCGCGGGGAGTCGGGCCGGTCGAGCGTGACCGCGATGCTCCGAGTCCCGAAGGCGATCGTCCCGCCGAGATGGAGAAGGTTCCGGGTGATCGAGCGGTACTCGTCTGGGTCTGTGAGGTAGGTGTTGAGCCGGCGTGCGAGGTCGAGCTCGGCGTTGTAGGCGAGCAGGCGGCAGACCATTTGGAGTGCCCGTGCCGCAAGGCGCGGCTTGGCCCGCTTGGCGTTGGGGTCGAGCTCGTTCCTCGGCAGCTTGGCGGGGACGCCCTTCAAGGCGGCGCTCGCTTCTTCGAGCGCGTCCTTGGCCATCGTGAGCTCGTCGCGCCGTGCGTTGATCGCGGCGATCCGTTTGTCGGTGCTCGGGTAGTGCTGCTCCATCGCCTGGCCGAGGGATCGTTCTGCCTCCGCGACGGCGCTCTCGGCGGCGCTCTTCGCCTGGCGCCTCACCTTGCGCTCGGGATTCGGCACGGGCGCGGTGTCCTCTTCGAGATCCATGGCATAGGTCGCCAGCCAGTGGGCGCCGTGGTGGTCCTCGATGTACTTGTTGAAGTTCTCGATCGACCAGCGGCCCTTCAGCTTGTGCACCACGGGCGCGGGACGAAACGTGGTGTTGGAGGTGAGCACCTGGAAGCAGACCTTTGCGTCCTCGTAGGCCGAGAGCTGGCGGACCGGGCCCTCCTCGTAGTCCTTCAAGGCGACGAGCTCGTCTGCAAGAAGGAGGGTCCGGCGCTTGCCGTCGACTGTCACCCAGGATCGCCGGGGCGCGACCGTCGGCGCGACGAGCGGGGCACGGCGCCAGGTGACCCAGTCCACGCCTGCTTCGGCGAGCTCGCTGAAGACCTTGGGGTAGGAACCTCCGCGGTCGAAGCCGACCATGACCGCACGACCATCGGCGATCTCTTTGAGCTGGCCGATCACCTCGTGCATGGAGACCGACAGTCCCCTCGGTTCGCCTGAGGAAAAGCAGATTGCCCGCCAGTGCTCGTCGGTGACGAAGGTGTCGTCGCGCCCCGGTTCTGCAAGGTGCCGGCGGATGTTGTAGCCCTTTGCAACCGGTCGCCCACCCCAGTAGGTGACGAAGTGGTCGTCGACGTAGAAGACCTCTGGAGGGTGGTCGTCTGCGGCGAGCATCGCCTTGGAGAACGCGCGCTGGATCTCGAGCGGATCGCTCTCTTCTGCAAGGTCTTTGAGACGCGGGCGAAGCGTGCGCAGGTGCGGAAAGGAGCTCAGGCCCACGAGCGCGCCGGCGTCCTTCGTTCGCAGGTGCTTGGCTCCTTCGAGTGAGGAGATCCCGAGCGCGAAGCCGAACGCAGAGGAGAGCACGAGGGAGGCCGCGTCGTAGCGGCGTGCGGTGGCATCGCCGATGCCGCGCAGGACGTCGTCGACGCCGAGGCGCGAGAGGAACGGGTGGAGCAGCATCGCGCCCGCGTAGCGAGACGGCACTTCCGCGCTGGCACTGCGTACGAGCGGCTCGGGAAGGAGGCGGCCACCATCTGGGTCCAAGACGGTGGCGGGTTCGGAACATCCCCCGCCCTCATCCGGCGCCTCGGTGTCGGTGTCCGGCGCCACAGCGTCGGTTGCAGGCGTTGGCGCGTTCTGTTCGGGGGTCACGTTGTCAGAAGCGCGCTCGCTAACCTCCGCCTCTGCATCGACGTCTTGGAGTGCAAGCTCGCTCGCCATGCCCCGCTGCGAACGCACCAGCGCGAGGTGACGGGCGACCGTCCCGTGGTGCACGCCGAAGCGCCTGGCGATCTCGCGGTCCGAGACGCCTTGCTCCGAAAGGCAGAGCGCCTTGTGCCACTTGGAAGGCGTCAGGCTCTTCTTGCGCCCGCGGGGCCGGACCAGGCCGGCGGAGCCGGCGTCCTTCGCGCGGCCCCGCAGCATCGAGACGTACTGGCGGGAGAGCGAGAAGCACGTGGCAACCTCGTTGACCGAGATGCCGGCGTCCGAGAGCGCGACCACCACCACGTTGCGCATGCCGAGGTCGTCTTTGTCGTAGCGCGAGAACAGGCGAGAGCCCCGAAAGACGAAGACCTCCCCGTCGTGCTCGAGGAGCTGAAGCGACACTGCTTCGGGCATTCCCGGCAGTTCGTCCTCTGCAATCGCCACTGCAGGATCGTATCATGACCCAGGCAACATGTCATGGATTTCGCGCCACATCAGCCAAGGGAAAAGGCCAGCTCACGCTGGTGACCCTCACTCAACTACCGGAGGTCTGAGGCTACGAATGTCTCGCCGAGAGCGAACACGAACAACCGGCAGCTGTTCGTAGCGGCGCGCGCGCGAACGCCAGCGAAGGAGGCAGCTCAAACGGGGGTGCCTCCATCGGGAGCTTGTGGTCGATGGACCCGGACGCTGCGGCAAAGCCGCCCTGGACCATATCGACAGCCTACGGAACACAACCCGAGCGTTGGT
>DAHWPS010000062.1:0-4014 GCA_027342785.1 Acidimicrobiaceae bacterium | reverse complement strand
GGAGGGTCCGCACATGCAGCTGCTCTGGCCGAGCGCCAGGGAGCTCGACTGGCCTCCGCTAGAGGTGGTGGACGACACCACGCTGCCGCTGTTCAGCGCGATGCAGCGATAAAGCTCAGCCGAATACCGCTGTCGGGGTATGAGGCAACGTAGCCCACTCGCCGGCGCCTGCTGCCTTGCTAGCCGCCGCGCTCAGGTGGGTGGTTGGTAGCCAGTAGGAGGACGGACTTGGGTCGCGAGGGATTCGCATGGAGACCCGGGGCGGAAGTAGACCGCTGACTTGGCTGCCTCGATCTGCCAGGTGTTCAGACGCTCGACGTGGTTCGCATTGAGCTCCGCGTAGAGGTCTTTCGGGCCGAGGGCCACCAGCAGTCTCGGGCCGAGCGGCATCGCGACCGTGGCGGCGCTACCTATAGGAATTCCGGCCGCGACGCCACGGGCATGTCCAGTTGCGTCGGTCGTAGTGACGGGCACGTCGCCGATCAGAAACTCACTTCCGGCTGGCGGCCGGAGGACTTTGAGTCCCGCGGAGCGGATCAACGCCGTCGCCGCGTGGAAGTAGTGCTGGACCCGAAATCGAAACCCAACGCCCGTCTCGTAAAGGTTCGTCAGACCCTGGAGCCACTCCTCTGCAAGCGCCTCGCGCATCGCGGCGTCGGGTTTGCCGGTCCGGTCACCCGACTTCAGGGCATAGATGGCATCGGTAGCGGCGGGGTTCGTGGCCAGCTCGGCGCGCTTCGTGGTGAGCATCTGTTGCCAAAGGTCTTCGTACTGGGCAAGCACGTCAATGCTCCTCGCGTAGTGCAGCGCGATGACTTCTTTGATGGTCGCCACATGTTCTGTGCTGTCGAACAAGGTCTGGGTGTCGGCGGCGGCAACCGCATCGGGAAGCTTCGACTCGGTCTTGCCCCACAGCTCCTCGGTCGCCGTGCTGTCGATCTTCACGAAGTCTCTGACCCAGCCGAGCGCACCGGATCCAGTCGGCGGCCGCAGGCCGTACTGGATTGAGTGGTTGCCGATGAGGTGCGTCGTTGGATCCTCGAAGCGGCGAAGGACCACACGCGAGACGACGTGCTGATTGGACCGCTTTGGGGAGTTGACGTCCTGACCCTGTTCCGCACCATCAGTCGACCCACTGCCGGCCGGCGAGGTGAAGGGAGTGGCGAGCTACCTGGCGAAGTACCTGTCCAAGGAGGCGAGCGGCAACGGATCGCTCGACCATCGCTTGCGAGAGGGAGAGATCGAGTTGCTCGAGCTGCCGGAGCATCTCCGGCGCATAGTCGAGGCGGCCTGGCGGCTCGGTGGGCAACCGGGCCTCGGACGAGTCCGTAGATGGGCTCACGCTCTTGGTTACACCGGGCACCTGATGACGAAGAGTCGCCGGTACTCGACAACGTTTAGTGCCCTGCGGGCACTGCGACAGGCTTGGCGCCAAGTTACGAGCTTGACACCAGAGCGCGACTTCCACGGGCCATGGATCTATGCAGGAAGTGGCTGGAAGCAGCAGATCGACAGCGTTCTCTCACATGGCTATCGAGAACAGCGCTGTAGATCAAGGCTGGAGTACTGGTCGGAGGTAACGATCGAGGAGGGAGCGTGAGGAACTCCAATTGCCAATGTGCAATTCCCGAGGAGGTTGCACGAGTGCAGCCAAAGCGGCTCGTGTTTTCCGTGCGGGAAGCTGCGGCCGTCCTGGGGATCGGAAAGGACCTCTGCTATGAGCTGATCGGCCGGGGTGAGCTTCCACATCTACGGCTAGGCAAGCGGGTAGTGGTGCCCATCAGAGCCCTCACCGAATTCGTGGATGCGGTCGATCACTGAGATGGAGTATGCACAGTCTGACTCCCACCTTGCGCGTCTGGCGACCCTCCAGCGCGTGGCTATGCCAATCGGGTGCGGCTCCGCTGGAGTGACGAGCCATCATGCAGCTCTCGGCGTCGCGCCCTGGGCGTAGCGCACCTCGTGGACCCGGTGGCGCTCCCTGTCGAGGTGGAACTTCCAGTAGCTCTCGAAGTCGCCATTGGTTCGTAGGGCCCGGAGCTTCAAGATCGATTCAGCCCCCTGCAGCCCCCACCGGGAGCCAGTCAGGTCGAGCCTGTCCTTCACCAAATGTCGAACGGCTCCCTCGATCACCCCCGTCCCGATCGGCCATCCTTGCCCGAGCGCTTGGTCGTAGTGGAGGTACTCCTTCTTGGCCAGCAGGTAGTCGGCGCAGGTGTCAGCGTTCTTCCGCTCCTCGGGGTCAAGGGCAAGGCAGGTGGCCTTTCGCCGGATTGACGCCGCGACCGTCGTTGCCTGTCCGTGGAGCACGCTGAGCGCCTTGTCGGCCACCCAATCTTCCGCGGCGGGATCTCCCTCGGAGAAGAACGACCAAGCCGATGACCAGAGGTACTCCATGACGTGCACGAAGTCGCAGACGATCCTGACGTTGACTCCTCGTGCCTTCGTCTCGGCCGTGATGCGGTCGATCTGATGGCATGCGCCGTCGACGAGCGCGATCCAGGTGCACTCGTGTTCAGGGTCGCGCCGCTCGGCCTCATCGAATGCGGCTCCGATGACCGTTGCCGCGTCGTCGTCGACGCTGGCGGTGAGCCACTTGTTCTTCGCCTCTGGAGCCGGGGGCCTCGGGGTGTCGTCGTCACGTCCGATGATGTCGGTAGGCGCGCGGATCACCGGCGTGACGTCGTAGACCGCTGCGACCTCGGCCATGCGCTTTCGATTGCGCTTCTCGCCCTTGGACAGCCTGGTCTTCAGCTTCGCCTTCGTCTTGGTGGCGGCCTTGGCCGTTTCGGGACGGAGCGCGTCGGGCCTCATCACGATCCCCTTGCCATCACAGGAGATCACGAGGACGTCGCCTTCGTCGACCGCTGCGTGCTCGGCGGTCTTGTAGAAGTCCTCGAAGTCCACCGCCGAGCGCTGCGCGAGCTCTTCCACCTGGCGCTTTCCGAGGACTGTGCCAGAGGCTCTTCGGATCGCATCCCTGGCTTCCTCGAAGCTCCCCCGGGTCGACTCGATGGCCGAGAGCTCCCGGAGCCCGTGGGAGTGAAGCTCTTCTGGCAAGTTGAGGGCTGCGTCGGCAGGGTAGAGGTTCTGCTCGCCGCGATGGCGGTACGCGAGGCGCTGCACGGTCACCTCGCCGAAGATCGTGGACAACGGCCGCTCGTGGTCGGCCTCGATCGCCCGGTGCGGGGCGCCTGCAACAGACACGACGTCATCGAGGCGCTCCTCCTTGCTGGCACGCAGGTCGAGGTGGTCCTGGTAGAGCTGACGGATCACCTCGCGCATGTCCGCGCTCAGCTTCGCTTCGAGCTCGCCGTGATCGAGCCTGAGCGCGTCGGAGCCCCTCAGGTAGCCGACGACTGCCTCGAAGCGATCTCGAGAGGCGGCGAACGCGTCCGGCGCGGTGATCTCTGCCGCCGCGTTCACGTCCGTCCCCTTGCGCGACGGGCCTGCACGGTCGTGACGAGGGTGGCGAGCTCGGCGCGGGCCTCGGCTTCGAGGTCCTTAACGGCGCTGCGGTAGCGGGTGACCGCGGCCGCCACCGCTGGCACCTCGTCGGGCAAGAGGGTGAGCATCTTCGTCCGTCCGCCGACGCTGTAGGACAGCGCTGGCGTCTCGTGCGGGCTGCCCGCCGCGCACCGGCACCCCGGCTTGCCGCACTTGCGCCGCAGCGTGATCAGCGAGCCGGGCAGCACCCGGGGTCCGTCTCCTCGAGCCACCGTGGCCATCATCGCACCTCCTGACTGTTAGTGTCTCGCTAACAGTCAGTCAACCAGGCGACGGCCGCGCAGTGGTGGATGGCCCGTCGGGCCAAGCTGCAAGCGGAGGAGCGCTCTACTCAGCCCATCCGGTCAACCCCAGCGTCTCGGAGGACGGCCATAGCCGTCGCAGGGAGCCGAACCTCACCCTTCTGGGGTCAAGGCAGCACTTGGCTGCTGGCTAATCCGGCGATGTACTGCCTGGTAGGCGATGCGTCAGTCGGGTCAGGCCCGTCACTCCAGCGGAGCCGCACCC
>DAHWPS010000014.1:0-6787 GCA_027342785.1 Acidimicrobiaceae bacterium | reverse complement strand
CGTGTGCAACAGGTGTGGTGCACGTTGATGGGCGACTTGCAACGGGGCCAGAATCGAGAGTCCGGTGAGGTTCACGTGCTCGAAGCGATTGGAGCCATCACCTGACCGCCGACAGGTCCACAGGGCCGCAGGATGGGTCCTGAGGCCCTGCTGCAGGGGCTGATTGGCGACCAGCCGACCGGTTAGGCGACGTCACCAGCGCGAGGTGGACGGTTCCGGCAGATGGGGGTGAGAGATTGCCCATCACTGCGCCAGCCACCCCCCGCGACGTGCGCAACACCCCCTGGAGAACCTTCGTGCAGTGCCAACGAAGCGGCCTCTACGCCACGTCACGCGACAGTTCCCTGACCCAATGAGAAAGCCTGACCGTGTTGTTGCGGTTGATCGATGTCATTTGCCAGTCCCATGGGACCACCCCTGTTGCCAGCAGCATGGGACCACCTCGCGTCCACATCGGCCGGCCGCCGAGATGATCACGGCGACGGGCCGACATGTCAAGCGCGCTGCCGTCGGGGCTTCGGAGACGGAGGCAGAGTGGAGTCCTCGCCGAGGGCCGGCTTCTCGTGGTTCCGGTAGGACTCGCCTTCGATGATGAGCTCCCACGCGGCGCTTCTCATCCGGTCGACAGCGGACTGTGCGAGCAGTGGGTCGGCCATGATCGCCAGCCATTCGACCGGGTCCCGGTTCGAGGTCAGCACCGTCGCCGCGGTCCGGTGGCGCTCGACCACGAGCTCGTAGATGTCCGCAGTCTCCGCCGCGCCGAGCGCGGTCAGCGCGAAGTCGTCGATGATCAGAAGGTCGACTGCGATGAGCTTGCGCATCTCGGCGTCGTGGCTTGCATCGAGGCGCGCCGCCTTCAGTCGCTTGTGCAGCTTCTCCGCCCGTTCGAAGTGGACGCTGATGCGGCGGCGGCAGGCGATGTGGCCGAGGGCGGTGGCCATGAACGTCTTGCCCACACCGACCGGTCCCAAGATGAACGCATTGCGAGCCTGGTCGACAAAGCGCATCGACACGAGCTCGGACCACACCTCGCGGTCGTAGGTGACCTTGGCGTCGTCGTCCCACGCCTCGAGCACCATGTCCGGGTCGAGGTGTGCGACACGCGCCCGGCGGCCGGCCGAGTCGCCATCGCGACGGGTCGCCTCGTCGGAGAAGAGCTGTTCCAGGAACTCCATGTGGCTGAGGCCGTGCGTCTTCGCCAACGCCAGGCGCTCGGGCAGGGTGTCGTTCAGCCGTCCGAGCTTGAGCTTGCGCATGAGTGCCTTCAGCTCGGGGGAGACGGTAGGTAGCGGCGCGCTCATCGTCCCGCCGCCTTGGTCGAGGTGAACTCGGTCGGGTCGCGTTGGAAGCGGCCCTGGACGACCACCCCGCTCGGGGCGTCCGGCTCGACGTCGGGCTCCGTGCCCTCTCGGGCCCGCTCCAGCATGCGGCTGACGAGATTGACGTCCACTGCCTCCGCGTCGAGCGCCCGGGCACAGGCCTGGTCGACGCGCCCCGAGCCCCACTTCTCGGCCAGCCCGACGAGCCGGTAGACCTGGCGCATCTTGGTCCACGGCAGCGGCGTGTCGAGGATGGCCGCTGCGTAGGCGGCGACCGATGGCCCGTGGGAGGCCGCCAGACGCGTGAGCGACGCCACGTCGCGGGTCGCGTAGATGCTCTTGCCCGGCGGGAAGTCCTCTGGATCGGTGGAGCGCTGACCAGGGGCGACGCGGGGATGGACCTTCACCAGCTCGCCGTGGAGGTAGAGCTTCACCGTGGTGGAGTCCCGCCTGGCCCGGAGCGTCTTGCCGACCAGGGTGTAGCTGGCCGAATAGAGCGACTTGGCCACCTGAACGTGGCAGTCGCGGTGGAGCTTGGGGTCGGACCACACCGGCGTGTCGAAGGGTGCGCCCGGAGCGGGGAGCAACAACGCCAGCTCCTCGGTGCGGAACGACTCGGCCGGCCGGCACTGGGTCGTGCCGTGGATCCGCATGCCCGCTCTCGTCGCACACCACGTCTCGGCCCGTGCCCTCACATCGGCCAGGTCTACGAAGGACTCCCCGGCGAAGAAGTTCTTCTGGACGTATTGGACGACCCGTTCGACCCGCGGCTTGTCGGTCGGGGTCCGCACTCTTGCCGCGTCGATGAGAAAGCCACGGTCCTGTGCGTACTCCACGAACACGTCGTTGAACCGCGGCGCGCAGTTCTCTGCCCGGATGACGATCGACTTCATGTTGTCGGGGATCACCACCGGGAACACGCCACCGAAGAACCCCCATGCCGCCTCGAATCCGCGGATCACTTCCTCGGTGGTCTGCGCGAAGGTCGGCCACACGAACTGGTGTCGGCTGAAGCACGCCGTGAAGATCAACCCTTGGCACACCCGGTGCCTGTCGCCGTCGGGGACGAGACCGAGGCGGCCGAAGTCAACCTGCACCTCGCTCCCCGGCGGCGGGTCATCGACGCGCACGGTCGTCGTGCGCTTACCCGCTCCGCATCGCTCCACCGCGAAGCGCGCCAGGGTCCGGTGCGGGACGACAACGCCTTTGCGCTCGAGGAGGATCCCGATCTTGACGACGGTGAGCTCGTCGTCCACCCACGTCTTGATCTGTTCCTCCTCGGCGAGCAGCGAGCGCCATGCCCCGCCGTGGCCGTCGGTGCGGACGGGTCGGACCGCCTCGACCAGCCGGCCGATCAGCTCGTCGGTGAGCTGCCCCTCTCCGCCTGAGCGGTCGAGGCCGAGCTCGACGGCGGCTGCGATGTAGCGCCTCGCCGTCTTGCGATCGACGCCGATTCCCCGGGCGATGGGACGCTCCCCCTCACCCCGCAACCAGCGCCGGAGCGCCTCTCGTATCTGGACCACTGTGACCTCCCTGAACGCCATGGGGCCTCCTCCGCATCGGTTTCGGAGGCCCAGCCGAATGTCTCTTCGGCCGGCGTCGGTGGATGGTCAGGGTGGTCCCATAACTGGCAACGAGGGTGGTCCCATGCCACTGGCAAAACCAGTGGCTACGTGGTCCCATGTGGCTGGCAAGTGACAATCGACGCGGTGATGGCTTCGATCGCGTGGGCTCTCGTCGCGAACCGGTAACGGTGGACGAGCTCTCGCTTGAGCGACGAGAAGAACGATTCCGCTGCGCTGTTGTCGAAGCATTAACCGGCTAATCGGACCCGGGACCGGAGGAGTGTCGAGTCGTCTGGCCGTTCAGCTGGACTTGCGATTCGACCGACGGGCGCTGTCGAGGCGGCGGAGCTGCTCCTCGTGGTGTCGAACGCGTTCAGCCAACGCTTCGACAGCAGTTCGCAGATGACCGACCTCCGAAGCGAGTCCAGTCATCGTCCGAGGGTCATGGCTGTGCATGCGATGCTCCTCGACCACGGTGCGAAGGGTCTGGTCCCGGTAGAGACTGGTGCGACTGATGCCGGCCGTGGCGGCAACGGTGGTGAAGGTGACGGGCTGCCCTCGTTGCAGCAGTTCGGTACACGTGCGCTCGACCTTGGCCAGCGTTTCCATCGATGTCATTCCCCCACATTCTCAGCCAGGAGTGTGTCGAGGCGGGCAATGAGGCGCCGATGGCGATCCGCCTCGTCGATCCAGCCCCGGGCCTCGGCATCGGCAACGAGTGCTTCGGTATCGATGCGCTGAGCGGACAGCACCGAGACGCTGGCGGAATCGGTGCGAAGGTTGGGGCAGTGTTCGCAGATGTTGGCATAGGGACACGATCCCTGGGCCGGGGCACGCAGGCAGTGACCGCCGGCGAGACGAGCCTTGATCGCCGGCGCGTCCCGCCAGTCGCCATCCCCGGTGACTGGGATCCGCAGCCGCTCGGTCGGCAGAGGTCCGATGCGGGCCTTGGCCAGGTCGAGTGCGCGTTCGTACTCGGCTCGGACCGTGGTGTCGAAGAGCCGACCGTAGCGGAGGCTCATTGCCGCCGAGACGTGTCCGAGCAGGGCCATGAGTGCCTGAAGAGACACTCCCGCATTCACCATGGCCGTGGCGTAGGTATGCCGGAGCTGGTGGGGAGTGACGTGTCCGATGCCTGCCGCTTCCGCAGCACGATCGAGCTCGGTGCGCAGCGCCTGTTGGGCGAGCCTGCGCCCGTGGTGGGTGAAGAGGAACTGGGCAGTCCGTCCATAGCGGGGGTGCGGCAGCGGCCGACCATCGGATCGGGTGGCACAGATCCGGTCGATCAGGGTGACGGTCTCGTCATCGAGCGGGACCATCCGCTCGGTGTCCAACTTGCCCAGAGGGACCTTGAGCCATGCTCCGTTGCCGGGGACCTCGTGCACGCAGTCGAGCTCGAGATCGAGGAGCTCGCCGATGCGCAACCCGCAGGCCCGGGCCAACAGCAGTGCATCGGCGGCGAGCCGGAACTCGGAGTGAGTGAGTGCCTCCCCCAGCCGCCGATCCGCATCGACGGACAGATAGCGGGGAAGCGGTTTGGGCAGGCGTGGAATATCGGATCGGAACACCAGGCGCCTCTTGGGCGCGTCTGCCCACCCCCACTCGGTGATGTCGCTGAGGAAGCTGGAGACGGTCAACACCCGCCGTGCCTGGTCGGCGGTCGTGATCGGCTCGCCGTTCTTGGAGTTGATCGCCTTGGCCACTGAGTTCAGGTAGGGCTCGATGTGCCTCTCCCGGTCGAGTCCGACGAGCGACGTGAGGTTGGGATCGACCTCGGCGAGGAAGCGCCCGAAGTGGACGAGGCGGGTGGCCATGCAGGTCACGGTGTCGGGTCGGCACGTGCCGGTCTTGCGCTCCAGATAGGCGACGAATGCCGGCTGGAGTGCGGGATGCACGTCAACGACGCGATCGGCGAATGACTTTCGTTGCTGCCCGTGAGGCGGCGGAGCATCGAGGATGCCCAGGTGGAACAACACCCGGTGGGCACCGTTGAGGGCAGACCGGTAGTGGCGCCACGCCTTCCCTGCTTCCATCGCCCGATGTCGACACGCTCGGGTCAGTTCGTCGAAGTCATCGAGAGTCAACTGCTCGAGGCTCACGTTGCTCTCGATGAGCAGACGACCGATGGACTGGGATGCCATGCGGAGGCTGCACGTCGAGGTGAACCCGATCGCCTCAGCCCCTTGCCGGAAGCGCTCCATGTCGGCGGCCAGTGGGCTGGCGACGATCTCTCGCCAGAAGCTGGAGAGCTTGCGGGCCACCAGGTAGTCGTAGCCGGGCTGGAGCCAACCGTGGACCATCAAGAAGATCAGGAACGAGTTCGTCTGTGGGCCCTCGGCCAGTCGCTTGGCCAGCGGCTGCGTGGCCCAGTCCTGTGGATTTGGCCATCGACGCATGAAGGCCTTGGCCCCTTGGGTGGTCGAAGAGTTTCCCCGTCCGGTGACCCTCTGGTGGTGCGCATACTCGGCGAGGTAGTCCCTCACCGGAAGCTCAGCTGCGGGAACGCTGGCGATCTCGGGCAGCATCGAACTCGGCCTTCACGTGGACGGGAGCGAGATGAACGTATCGGGCGGTCGTGTCGATGTGGGTATGGCCGAGGAGGGCCTGCATCACTGCGAGGTCGACCCCGGCCTCGGCCAGGGCCGTCCCGAAGGTGTGCCGCAGTGCGTGGGGGTGACCACCGGCCACCCCAGAAGTGATGCGGTGATAGCGGAAGATCGTGCGCAGCCCTGCAGGCGTCAGGGGCTGCCCGCGGGTCGGGCCTTTGGCCACCACGAACAGCCGTGGGGTGTCGGTCTCGGGTCGCTCGGCCAACAGGTAGGTCTGGATGACACCGGCCACGTCCACGTCGAGTGGGACACGGCGCTCCTTGGAGCCCTTGCCGCACACTCGCAACCACCGGCCACCGATGTCCACATCACCGACATCGAGGGCCAGTACCTCACCCGCGCGCAGTCCGCAGAACACCATCAATCCGGCGATGGCCCGGTCCCGCCACGTCCGGAGGCTTCCCACCAGAGCCACGACCTCGTCCCGGTCCAATGCACGTGGGAGACGCTGCGGCTCTCGGAGCCGAAGCGCCGAGCGATGTCGCGGCCGACGGGCCACATGGGCGAGCAACCCGTTGCGCTCGCCGTCCGACAGTCGCCTTGCCTCCTTTCCTCTCGGCACCGGATTCTTGGCCTCAGGGTCACGCATGCAGCGGAAGGCGAACAGACCCGAGACGGCGGCCAGCCGATTGTTCACCGTCGCCGGGGCATACCCATCCGCACGCCCGCCGTCCATGCGCACCACGTTGGGCCCGGGGCGTCCGGGAACCGTCGCTTTGCGACACACGGCCAGATACCGGAGCAACACATCGGTCGTCACGGCCTCGAGGTCGATGTTCTCGGTAGTCAACCATCGGCAGAACGCGAGTAGTGCGAAGCCATAGACACGCACAGTCTGCAGTGAGTAGTTCCGGTCGGCCAGGTAGCCGAGGTAGTCGTTCACCAACGCGAAGCGGTCGCCGTCAGCGCCGGTCAGTTGCCAGCCATCTGCCAATCGATCAAGCCGAAGCTCCGCATCGGACATCACAACATCTGTAACGCATCGTGCAACCCAAGACAAGCATCTTGCGACCAGATCTTCTTCTACCCGGGTTCGAATCCCAGCACAGGCTCAAGGGATTAGCCGGTAAAGAGGCAATCGGCCACTGTCCCGATGGAGGGTTGGGCCCCGATCTCCTCGAGTCGCTCGGTGTAGCGCACCGACGTGAATTGCCTGCCGGCATCCGAGTGCGTGATGAGCCCGACCAGCCGGTGGGCGCCCCGGGACCTCCGTGCCATCTCCAGGGCGTCGAGGACCATGTCGGTGCGCATGTGGGCGGCCACCCGCCAGCCGACGATCATCCGGGAGAAGGCG